>JANOHV010000265.1:0-35624 GCA_031406795.1 Candidatus Rokuibacteriota bacterium | reverse complement strand
CATAGTCAGGTGCTTCAAGGCTGTTGGGAGGATTGTCAGGGATCGCGTCGATTGGCCGTTCTCTGAACGGTTCTTGGTATGGGCGGTAGGCTGCTCCTTGTTCGGGCATGTTGTCACTTTCATGTCGGTTGCTTACTTCGACCAGATAAACGTCTCCTGGTATCTGCTGCTTGCCATGTTTGCCGCTTTGTACAAATATTCTATTAGGCACGAGGTGACAACCTTGTCAGCGGAGTTTTCCGTGAATCAGGCAGGTTGAGATCAACATAGACGTGGGGCTTTACGCTCGTCGGGTCTGGTGTGATATTCGTCACGGCATTGTTAGGCCGTGATGTAAAATTAGAGGTAGGGGAAAGCGGGGCGACGACAAATGAGCAAGGTCGGGTTTGACGGTCGGGCATGTGCTTTAAGGTGTGTCGGCGTGCTTCTGTTCTTGCTGGCCGGGGCGTTATGTTTTACTACTACTCTTTCTCACGCGGCAGATCACTACATTTCGGTTGGGGCGTTGGGGAGAGGTGACGGCACTGACTGGAGTAATGCGTGGTCGTCTTTTTCCTCTGTAGTGTGGGCGCGTGGGGATACCTATTATGTCGGCGGCGGCACATACATTGGCAACTTGACAATTAACCGGGCGGCGTCGGGGTCGACTTGGATTCATGTAAAAAAAGCCACTGTGTCATCGCACGGAACGGACGATGGCTGGAATGATGCCTACGGGGCACAGAGTGTCATCAACGGGCGGATCAATATATATAGTCCGTACATCGTCGTCGACGGGCTCACTGGGAGCGAAAATTCGGGGCACGGCTTCAAGGTGATCGTCCAGGACTGTTACACTTTTCCCGCGGTGGGTATTTATGTCGCCGCCAACACAGGTAACGTCCACGTATCGCACATCGAGGTCCAGCACTGCGGCGAGGATATCCTTTACGCCAACGATGGTTTCTACAATAACAACACCGCCCCGACCAGTGGTATCCATGTGCGCTATCTGTACATTCATGATCTGAGTCGTAACGGAATTACGCTCTCTCAGAATGTCGGAGACACGCTCGTCGAGCACAACAGGATCGAGCGTCTCCATCCGGGGGATCCCAACATTCACGGCCAAGCTATTCAACTCAGTGGGCCTCCCATGCGTGGAATAACGGTCAGATACAACCAGTTTGTGGACATCGCCGGCACGGCGGCCTTGGCGCTTTTGGGCTCCAATTCCGGGATGTACTCGGACATTTTCTTCTATGGGAATGTGTTGTGGTCTACCGACAACATAAGGTACAGCTATTCGCCGGCCGCGGTGTTCGGGAGGGAGGGTACATCTCAATCGAATGTCTTAAGCTATAATAATACCTTCTACAATGTCAAGAACCCGAATTACTGGATGATGGGAGACGTCATCACGAATCCGGAAAACAGGAACAACATTTACGTGAACTGCGATTTTCAGTTCCCTAACGGTAACGCGAATTCGACCAACAATTTCTACTTTGGTAACACTGGTGGTAATGTTCCCGCGGCGGAGAAGGGACAGATCAATGGCACGAGGGCACCATTTGTGGACGCCCCAAGAGATTTCAGTCTTTTGCCGACAGTTGAAGCCATCGATCGAGGAATGGAATTAGACTTGGCATATGCAGTTGATATCGCCGGGACGTCCCGGCCTCAAGGTGCCGCGTGGGACATTGGTGCATATGAGTTTGTCATCATAGCACCACCTCCTAAATCTTCGTCTATTAACCCGCCAAAGGGGCTTAGATCGCAATAGTCGGACTTCCCCGCGCTAGACTTGTGTTTGAGGTCTATTCTCGATCTCCGCCGGAAAATGTCTGCTCGATATTTGTGGTAGGAAGTTTCAATTACGGTCCCTATTGTATATAGCAATGCAACTGTCGGTTAGAAATCGCTAGTTCTGTTGAATAATCGTACCGCCGTGCAGGAATTTCAGCAGGCCCGTCCGAAACTACCACGACGGTCGTCCCGGGAGGCCCACTTGGTCAAACAACTTCCGTGCGACGACCTTATCTCTATGCAGCCGGGAACCTCAACTCGGATGTAAGCTGATTTTTGGCCAACAGAGTAACTTGCTCCAGGGTAGTGCCACGCAAGGAATACTCTGACAACCGAATATGGTGTAAAGTGAAATCTCAAAATACAATATGGCGTGCATCCGTGGTCCTCGCCTTTGGCGAAGCCTTGGGCTACGGTGCATCGTTCCTGCGGAACATGCTTCTGGCGCGCCTTCTGACGAAGGTAGACTTTGGCGTTGCAGCGAGCTTCGCATTGTTTGTGTCACTGCTGGAAATGGCCGGCAAGATGGCCATCGGGCAACTGGTGGTTCAAGATAGGGATGGCGACCGACCTCAGTTCTTGGCTACTGCACAGTTCATCCAATTTCTTGCAGGTATGGTAAGTGTTTTGGTCATTCTAGTTATGGCAGCACCGATTGCCACAGTACTCAAAGTCGAGGATCGTGTCTGGGCCTTTCAGTGGTTAGCAATTTTGCCCTTGTGCAAGGGATTTGAGAATCTCGACGTGCGACGAATGGCGCGTGAGCTAAAATTTCTGCCCGGGGTCATGTCGGATGTTATCCCCCAAGTACTTATTACGCTTGCAGTATTCCCGTTGGGTATCTGGCTTGGCGATTATCGGGTTGTTCTTGTTCTCCTAGTGGCCAAAGCGATTCTTTCCCTCATGGCATCACATTTTTTCGCCGAGCGGTCCTACCGCTGGAGTATGGTCCGCAAGTATGCAAAGCGGATTGTTGTTTTTGGGTGGCCGCTCATCTTAAACAGCTTGCTGATGTTCGGGGTGCTGCAAGGCGACCAAGTGCTGGTTGGGGTTAATTACTCTATGGGTGACTTAGCAGTCTATGCGGCCGCCGCTTCACTGACACTTATACCAGGAAGCATGTTTATTAATGTCATAAGTTCTATTATGCTGCCGGTACTAGCGAGGGTTCAAGACGATTCGGACGCATTTCGCCGAAAATATCTGCTCAGTGCGCAGTTTGTCGCCGCGTTCGCGGTTCTCTACGCTCTCACGCTCGTCGTCGGCGCGGAGGCGTTCATGACCCTTGTTTATGGCGTTAAATATGCCGGCGGCGGTGTTCTTCTCGCTTGGCTTTCGGCTGCCAATAGTTTTCGCTTATTGCGCGTTGCACCTGCGCTGGCGGCTTTGGCGAGAGCAGACTCAAAAAATCAACTCTTTTCCAATATCCTGAGGGCAGTTGCTCTAGTTCCTGCTGTCATCGCGGCAGTATCGCGGCAGCCAATCTGGGTTGTGGCAGCGGTTGGCCTTCTGGGGGAAGGATTAGCCTTCGCCGGCACACTCTACCGCCTCTATCGACGCGACAGCGTCCCGCTCGGTTACACACTACGCCCTGCAGTGATCAGTTGGGGGGGCTTGGCAATGGCCGGCTCGCTTGTGATGGCAGGGGCGCACCTTTGGCCACCCATGGTCTCGATCGGGATTGGTTTGGTCATGGGCGCTCTGTGCAGTCTATTCCTGTTGCATAGTTTTGCGGATGCGTGGGGAATGACCAAACAAATTCAATCCGGCTTGCGAGAGCGACTTCGCAGTAGGACCCTTGGCAGTCGGCCTGTATGAAAGACCCGGTAGCGCTGTGAATGAACATGGTGGCGTAGGATCGGGGGTCGAACGAGAGTCGTTCACGCTGCAGAGGCTACGCTCAGTCGAACGCCGTTCTGACAGCGCACGCTTGTTGTTGCTGCCCTATGCACTCAAGAGTATTCGGCGTCTTCTCACCCCATTGATCCTCTGGTTGGAGGGGGGAGGTATGTACTCGAGGACCCTGCGTCGCATTCTTTCGCAACATCACGGTGTCGATATTGGACGATACACCTATGGTCCTTGCCTTATGCCTGGAGGACTCCCCCGGGGGACACGGATTGGCCGATACACATCGTTAGGGCCCCAACTCCTCGTATTTCGGCGCAATCATCCGCTGGCGCGGATTTCACTCCATCCTTTCTTTTACAACTACAATTGTGGTGTAGTGACGTCGGACACGATTGCCCGCGACGAGGACAACCCACTGGAAATTGGCAACGATGTCTGGGTCGGTGCGCACGCGATTCTCCTTCCAAATTGCAGGAAGATTGCGGACGGCGCTGTTATTGGTGCCGGTGCTGTCGTGACGCATGACGTGCCGGAGTTTGCCATCGTCGTCGGCAACCCGGCAAAAGTTATAGGGTGGCGTTACCCGGTCGAACTCCAAGCCTTGGTTAAGAAGACAAAGTGGTGGGACTACGATATCGTTGAATTGTTGCCGCATCTTCACCTTTTTACTGACATTGTAATCGAAGAACGCATCAAGATGTTGTTCTCGGAGCAGGAGAGTAGTTTATGACCAACGAGGTTGATTCGTCGACATTGCAAATGGGCTGCAAGAAGATAGCAAGAGTTGACGACGTCGCGAAGTGGCGGCTCTGTCTTGGCTGTGGTGCGTGCGTTGTGTCGTGCGATCAGAAGGCAATTACGATGAAGGATATCTGCGATCAAGGCCTGCGACCCCTTGTCGACGGTTCGCGGTGCAACAGGTGCGGAATGTGTCTTCGTGCATGTCCGGGGTTGGGTATAGCATATGAGGGATCCGATGAAGGTGATCCATCGCAAAGCTTTCGAAAATCTTGGGGCTCGTTTCTGGAAATATGGGAAGGGTACGCTACAGACCCCGAGATACGGTTCTTGGGTTCATCGGGAGGCGCTGCAACCGCGCTAGCTTTGTTCTGTGTCGAGCAGGGGCTTGTCGAAGGAGTCCTCCACGTCGGGAAAGACCAGGGCGAGCCGTGGCGTAACAGGACTATGGTTAGCCGAAGTCGCGCAGAACTCTTGTCAAACACCGGATCACGGTATTCCCCGGCATCTCCGTGTGAGGGGCTCGGGTTGGCAGAGCAGTCATCTTCACCCTTCGCATTCGTGGGAAAGCCCTGCGACATGCACGGACTCCGAAAACTTCAAATGCAGCGGACGCGTCTGAAAGAATCCATTACGCTGGCGATTGGTATTTTCTGCGCGGGTACCCCTTCGACGCAGGGTTTGTTGGATCTTCTGGACAAGTTGCAAACCTCAAGAAACGATGTTCAGGATATCAGATTTCGCGGGAAGGGGTGGCCTGGTTTATTCTCGGTTGGGCTCAGAAATGGACATGGGCGTTCTCCTAGCCTCAGCTATGCCGAGTCATGGGGCTTTCTCAATAGATATAGGCCATTTCGTTGCTCCCTTTGCCCTGACGGCACGAGCGAGTTCGCTGACATATCCTGCGGTGATCCTTGGTACCGTGAACCGTCAGGCGGTGATCCTGGAAGATCGATGGTGTTGGTGCGAACCGAACGAGGTAGGGAGATTCTCCAGGCAGCCTTGAAAGCAGGATATCTAAATCTTGAGAAAGCTGACCCAAAAATTATCAAAGGATCGCAGATCAATCTCCTGAACAAGCGTAGAGCCGTGTGGGGACGTATTGCCGCCATGAAAGCATTCGGGCTGCCAACCCCGGATTATGAGGGCTTCCCCCTGCTCTCCAACTGGATGGAGTTGCCCGTCGGGGGAAAGGCGCGATCGTTCCTGGGGACTGCGAGGAGAATCCTGACCCGAGGCTACCGCAAGCCGCTCAATGGCGGTCGCTCTCATCCCTAGTGCACCTCGAAGTGAGAGAGCATCCGGGTTTCAATACCACGATTGTCTCAACAACAATTTCCGACTTCCAGAGTTCCGGGCGGTAACTGCGATGACAAAAGCATACAAGATAACGCCGAGGGCGGAACCGAGGGTATTGGTAGAGAGATCCGTCAATGTCGAACTCCGTGTCGGGATGAAGACCTGGATTAATTCGACAGACAGGCTGAGTAGGAATCCTGCGAGTACAACCAGCGAGGACTGCAGGCGGGGGGGGATGACTCCCGCCGAACTGACATACAGCATTGCGATAAAACCGAAGGGCATGAATCCCAGGATGTTGAGAACAATGTCATGGAGGGAAGAAAATGACAGCCGTACGCCCCACCGTGGAGGCTCGAGAACGGTTCGACGCAGCGGGGAGAAGAACGGCGGTATGACGATGTTATATCCTGGGCTGGAAGTGTTCGGAATGAGATTGCCCTTCATGTTGTCGAGACGGTAGTGTGCGATGAGGTTACCATTAGACACTATGTAATCGGGGTGTGCCCCTGTCGCCGCACCCGTGGCTGTTTCTGTAGGCACCAGGCCCCGATCGGACAAGGCAAGCGCAAGGATGTCGCCTTTCCACAAACTGCCCCCCTTGGATGAGTTGCCGAGAAGAAGACGGCCGAGTGGTGTTTTAACCGGACTGAGAGATGCGTCGGGAAAGAAGCGCCCGAAACGTCCGTCCACGAAGATTGTGGTGCCATGAGGACCAAAGGAGATTGCCAGATGTACGGTCTGGCCGGCGACGAAGACGTTGTCGATCCCGATTTCACGGTATTTCTTCCAGCCAGCATTGTTCGGCCGTCCGAGACGGACGACAAGCGATTTCTTCCAGGCCCCTATGACCAGCGCCGGCGGACCCTGCTCGGGAACAAAGGAGAGTATGCAGGGCACACCCGAATTGAAGATGCGCGCGGGCCTAATGGTCATTTCTATGGTGAGTTCATTACATTGAGACAAGCTTGGGAGAGAAGGGAAGGGCTCCCGGCTGTAGGCAGTGCCAAGGCCATAAAAACGCAGAGCTTGTTCACCCGGTACATACACGACATCGTTGTGCGGATGAAACTCGAAGGGCCAGAGGCAGGCAACCATCATGGATAACGACAAGATGATCAACGCCAGCAAGCTGTGGCGGGGCTTCGGTGTGTACATGGTGGTCTGGCTGGCGGTTTATTTCACGGCCATGCGCGAGCTTGTCCTGATGTCTGGGCGCAGCGATCTGTATTCCCACACGGTTTTGATCCCGTTCGTGAGCGCGTATTTTCTTTTCCAAGAGCGGCGCACCATTTTCTCCTCGATCAGACCTGCTCTTGGTGCTGGCGTGGCGGTAGTCGCAGTCGGGATTGTAGCGTACGGTTTCGGATTGCTGCAAGGTTCGGCTTTAGCCCAGCCGGGCGGACTAACTCTTTCCATCTTCTCGGCATGGGTGACGTTCGTCGGGGGCTTCCTCCTGTTTTTCGGAAGCCGGGCCTTCAAGGAGGCACTCTTTCCGCTCTCGTTCCTGATTTTCATGATCCCGCTGCCGGAGGCGGTTGTCGATCAGATCGTGCCGTTCCTGCAGAACGGGTCGGCGGAAGTGACGGACCTCATATTCAAGTCTCTCGGGATATCCTATCTGCGGGAGGGGCTGAGCTTTCACCTGGCGCGGGTCAGCGTGCACATCGCGCCGGAGTGCAGCAGCATCCGCTCCAGCCTGGCGTTGCTGATCACGGGGACGGTTGCGGCCAAGCTGTTTCTCAACCGCTGGTGGAGCCGGTCGACGCTCGTGTTGATTACCATCCCGCTCGCCCTGGTGAAGAATGCGATCCGCATCGCGACGCTGACGCTCCTCGCTCAGTATGTCGACATGCGCTTTCTCACCGGGCACTGGTTGCACAGCAGCGGCGGGTTTGTCTTTTTCCTGATAACGCTGGCGCTGTTCGGGGGGAGCCTGCTGCTTCTCCGGCGAGCCGAAACGCGGGCGCGACGGGATGGGGCAGTTTCGGGGCCGGCGGACTCTCTCGCGGGTAGTCCTGACGGACGCTGATGGAGCACCTGCTTGCGGGAATGACCCTCTCCTTCGCATCCGCGCTTATCCTGGCCGGGCTGAGTTCGCTGCTGCTCCTGAAGCGGCGTTCGTCATCCGATCTGCTGCTGGCGGCGTTATTCCTTGTCCTCGCCCTCATGGAGATCTTCGACCGGTTCTCCATCGCTGCGGCGGCGGACCCCACCCGACATAAGGCGGTGGTGCTCTTCTTGAAATCGCTGATCCCGATCATCGCGCTGCCCTACAGTCTCTTGTTCGCCAGGGAGCGGCCAAGCGGGAAGTCGGCGCGTTTCTGGTCGGTGATTTCGGCCCTCGGCCTGGTGTTCCCCGCCGCGATTCTCATCATCCCGATCGGGCAGTTCTACCAGTGGGATTCCTTTCGCGAGACCGGGCTCTTGATGCTCGGCCGGACCGGCTACTGGTTCTACCTGGGCATCATGCTCTACTGCATCGCCGCGCTGGTGAATCTCGAGGCCACGTTCGGGAGCAGTTCGGGCGCCGGGCGCTGGAAGATCAAGTATGAATTCTTCGGGGCCGTCGCCCTTCTCGGGATGCTGGTTTTCTATCTCAGCCAGGGGTTGCTGTACAAGTCCGTCAACATGAACCTCATCCCCGTCCGCTCGGGGGTGTTCATCCTCGGCGCGGTCCTTGTCGGCTACTCGCGGCTCGCCCGCGGGGGCGGTGCCCGCATCGTGGTCTCGCGCTACATCGCCTATCGCTCCGTGACGCTGATGGTCGTCGGCCTCTATCTGGTGGCCTTGGGCGCCCTGGGAAGCGGGATCCGCTATCTCGAACTGCCGTACGCGGACGAGGCGCGGACCTTCGTGTTCATCGTCTCGACGATCCTGCTGCTGCTGCTGCTCTTCTCGGAACAGGTGCGGCGCCGGATCAAGGTCTTCGTCAACAAGCACTTCTACGCGCAGAAGTACGACTATCGCCAGGAATGGCTGCGGTTTTCTGAGCGGCTCGCGCGTTGCCGCAGCGCGCGGGACGTCAACGAAGTCATCGTCCAGACTTACAGCGCCGTGTTCGGGATCGAGGGAACGGCTCTCTACCTTCACAACCGGAAAGGCGCTCCGCTCGCGCTCGCAACCATCGAGCGGGAAGCCGATCTCCCCGCCGTATTCCCGGTGTCCGAAGGGCTGTGGCGCTATTTCCTCGAGAACAACCGGGTCTTGACCATCGAGGACTCCGCGTACCGCCCTTCTCCTGAGGAGTTGGAGTGCCTACGGAAGTCGGGCGCCTGGCTCGCGATACCAATCGTCAGCCCGGCCTTTCTCGAAGGTGTGGTGCTCTTCCGCCAGCGTCTGATGCGGGAGAAGCTGACGTTCGAGGATTTCGACATGATGAAGACGCTCGCCCGCCAGGCCGGCCTCTCGCTGATGAGCTACCGTCTCTCGGCCGAACTCACGGAAGCGGGGGAGATGGCCGCCATCGCGAAGGTCTCCTCGTTCGTGGTCCATGATCTGAAGAACGTCGCCTACACCTTCTCGCTGATGCTCGAAAACGCCGAGAAGTACATCGGCGAAGAGGATTTCCAGCGGGATCTGCTGAAATCGATCAAGAGCACGGTGTCGAAGATGAACGGCTTGATCCTGAAATTGCGAGCGCTGCCGAAGCTGGCGATGTCGCACGCGGAGGTCGTCGATCTCGGCCTCATCGCGCAGGAAACGGTCCGAAAGTTCAACGGCCTGAAGCCGGGGGTCGACCTGGCCTGCGAGGTTCGGGAAGCCCGGGCATGCGGTGACGCCGCCGAGATCGGGAAGGTCGTGCTGAACCTCATCCTCAACGCGGCGGACGCCGTTGGCGAGAGGGGCGAGATTCGCGTGAAGACCGGTACGCAGGACGGCAAGGCGTTCGTCAGCGTGGCGGATACCGGCTCCGGAATGAACGAGTACTTTCTCAAGAACCACCTGTTCCGGCCGTTTCGCACGACGAAGGACGGCGGTCTCGGCATCGGCCTCTACCAGTGCAGCCAGATCGTGGAGTCGCACGGCGGCAGGATCGACGTACAGAGCCAGGTCGGGAAGGGCACGATCTTTACGGTTTATTTTCCGGTCGATTGCTCGTAATGTGCGCGGTAGTCAACGGGGGAGGGGCGCGGCATGGGTTCCGTACTCATTATCGACGATGACGACAGTTTTGCGACGGCGGTGGGTCGGATCGTCAAGGAACTCGGCCACACCTCACAGCGGGCGGTCGACGGGCAGGATGGGCTCGCGAAGTATCACGACGGGGAATTCGACGTCGTGATCGCCGACCTCAAGATGCCGCGCATGGGTGGCATCGAGTTCATCCGCGAGGTGAAGAAGATCGACCGCGATGCGGTGGTCATGGTCATCACGGGTTATGCTGATCTCTCCACCGCGGTGGAGACGATCAACCTCGGGGCGTACGACTACGTCGAGAAGCCGGTCGAGGTGGAGAAGTTCCGGGCCGCCCTGGAGCGGGGACTCGAGAAGAAGCACCTGCTCTCGAAGCTGCGTTTCGCCAAGGGAGCTATCTGGACCATCGCCGTTTCCATACCGCTGTGGCTGATTCTGGGGATTATGCTCGCGTATTTCTGGAAGAGGTAGGTGGTTTCCGGCCGCGAAGGCTCTTGATGCTTCTCGAAGATATGGCTATACTTCTGGCTAGACAATAACAAGGAGAATCCCGATGCGTTTTGCGAGCGTGGCGGAGGTGAGGGACGGGCTGTCCGAATATCTTGCGCGAGCCCGGAAGAACAGCGAGCCTATCGTTGTCACTCACCACGGCAAGCCCTATGCCATCATTCAGCCACTGTCGGAGAAGGATCTTGAGGAGTTGGAGTGGAAGCAGCTTGCCGGGAGGAAGCTTGCTCGGGCATGGGAAAACGAAGAAGATGCCCTCTACGACTACCTGTAGACACGGTCAGGTGGTCGTCGTGAACGTCCCCTTTACCGGTCAGGGGGGAGCCAAGCCGCGTCCGGCGCTCGTGGTGAGCGTGGTTGCGATCCACGACAAGATCGCGGACGTGATTGTAGTCCCTATCAGCAGCCAACCGCGCTACTACCGCAGTCCGGGTGCCGGCGACTATCCTCTGAAACATTGGCAGGCTGTCGGCCTGCAGCATCCCAGCACGGCGCGGATCTCGAATATTCTTGCCGTCGAGAAGGCACTGATCAAGCGCGTTCTCGGGACACTCCATCCGGAGGATTTTGCGCGCGTGAAGCTGGGTCTGCGGGACGTTTTCGGACTGTAGCTGGGTTTTGAGGATTTTTGCAGCCTCCAGGCCTTGGGGACGCCGCAAAAATACACCAGCAGCTACGAGCGGGTGGCGAAGAGCATTCGCGACTTCATACACGGCGAGCATCTCCTGGCGGCCAGGGAGCAGTTCTTTTCTTCGCTTGTTCTTTCGGTGATGGTGAGGAACGGCGATGCGCACTTGAAAAATTTCGGTGTCCTGTACCCATCCCCCGAGGGGCCCGTGACCATGGCTCCCGTGTACGACGTGGTGACCACAACCGCCTATGTCCGCAACGACGTGCCCGCCCTGACTCTGGAGGGGACGAAAAAGTGGTGGCCGCGCCGGATGCTGGAGCGTTTCGCGCTGGCGGGGATGGCAGTTTGAAGAATCGCATGAAAGCGTGGTCACGAAGAGATTTTGCTGGCATTATGATTCTCGAAGCGACGTCGCTTTTGCCACATTCCACGGCGAGGGGGGGGATTTGACATGGTCGACGCTATCAAGAAACGATTGTACTTGTACGAGGCCTTGGAACTCCGGGCCGAGTACGACGCCAGGACCAAGACTCTAAAAGACTGCCTGCCTGAATCGAAACAGAATAAGAACAAATTCATGTTGTCGAGAGAAGATGAGGGAATGCGGCGTCCCAGCCCTACCTTCGATGTGTCCGAGACGCGCGAGCAGCTCAGGAAATTGGAATATAAGCGGCGCAAACTCAACAGCTCGATCCAGAAGGCCAACTTCGATTGCCGTATCGACCTTGGCGGTGAAGCCGTGAATTTGAGCGAAGCCCTGGATGCTCGCAAGGCGATAAACGAAAGGATCGGCGAGCTCCACACTCAGGTTGTGAGCTCAGCCTACCAGCGGGTGATTTACAAGGAGGGCCGGGACATTATCGAGGAAAGTGAAGTTCCCTACGTTGAATGCGTCAAGAATCTGGAAGAGGCGAGGTTGGCTTTCAGAGAGCTGAACAGAAAGCTGCGGCGCGCGTCTTTTGAGGCGGTGGTGGATTATCAGGACGAGTAACAGGGAACCGGAGACAGGGGAGCAGGTGCGAATGATCTGGTGACAGGTCATAGCCCAGACCATGGCTTCTGTGAGAGCCTTTACATTGAGGGTTGACACCCCACGTGTCCGGCTTAGAGCCAGACTCCATCCGAAGAGCATGGGAGCAACCTTAGCCGAAGAGCACGATAGCTGAATGGCTCCGCGTCTCCGGACTATACAGAAGAGGATTGACTTGGATTCAATTGAGAGCACCCTGAACAGACGCAAGGAATCTCTTTTTCATGAAAGCAATAGATGACGGAGGCACGTAGAGGTCAATTGCTGCGGTAGCGCTGTTCCCACTTGGATCCCGTTCGCGGTGGTGGTCCGGGTCGAGGATGCTCTCGTCAACGCACGTCGTCTGCGGGCTCGGGTGGGCGGTCCCCCGGGGCCTGGTCAGGGAGAACGAGTACGCGGTTCCGGACGAAAAGGTCCTGGAGTTGGCCGCCGTGAGCGGCCGCAGCGCGTACGACTGGGAGTTTGTCGCCCTGGAGGAAGGGTTGAACGCCTTGCAGGTGACGTCGGATTGCCAGGTGCTCAAGGCATTTCCCGAGAGGGCCGTGGCGCCTGAGGTTTTTGTCGGGGGCCGAGCGAGTTGTTTTGGATTACACCAATGTCCCGAGAAGCGCGAGTGCCGGCGCGACCCGGATGCCCTCCACAGTGCGGTAGTCCTTGATGCCGGTCATGCTCACCTGCCAGGCGGGACAGTCCGGGAAACGGGCCTTGAGGTAGAACAGGGACTTGTCGACGGGTTGATCGCCCCATTTGCACTCCACCATCAGGGTCGGGGTGCGGTTTTCGGCGACCACGAAGTCCACCTCCCGTCCATCGGTGTCCCGGAAGTAATGCAGTTCGATATCAAGCCCTTCCACGTCCTGACGGTAATGCACCCATTTGAGCAGGTGAGCGGCGACCAGATTCTCGAAGCGGGCTGGTTCTTCGCGTACCGTTGACCAGTCCCACTGGTAATGCTTCCGTTCCTTCTTCACGGCGCGGATGCGGGCCGCTCCGAAGGGAGGTATTCGGAACACAGCATAGAGGCGTTCCAGGATATCGATCCAGCGCGAGGCTGTCTTGTGGCTGATCTGGAGGTCTTCCCGGAGGGCGTTGACGGAGAGGGGGGACCCGACGAGATCGGGCAGCCGTAAGGCGAGCAACTCGAGGGTGCCGAGGTCCTGGACCCGCTCCAGATCCGCGACTTCCTCTCTCACAATCAGAGTGCGGTATTCCCGCGACCAGCGCCGGGCCTCGGCTTCCGACCCACTGAAGTACGGCTCGGGGAAGCCACCGAGGACCAGCAGATCGCGCAACTCCGACGGGGAGCGGATTCCGAGTTCCCTGGCCGAGAAGGGGTGGATGCGCAGGAGATGGTAACGTCCCTGGAGGGAGTCGCCGCCGCGGCGGTAGAGATCCAGCCGCGCGCTGCCTGTCACGAGAATGTGTTGCCCCGCGCGTCGAGCATCGAAAAGACCCTTGAGGTAATTCCGCCAGGGCCGATATTTATGTATCTCATCGAAGATCCAGAGCGGACCCACCGGCAGCTCGCGCCTGAGGATTCGTTCCCGATGCTCTGCGATGTCCCAGTTCAGGTAACCGGCTGCGGCGCCCGGCAGGCTTTTTGCGAGAGTGGTTTTACCGACCTGTCTCGGTCCGGCGACGAAGACCATCTTGCGCGCGAGGTCGCGTCGCAGTTGGCCGAAGAGGTACCGGCGGACATTGACCATGTGTTGAAGATACAGTGATTTTCACCTGGTGTCAAATATACTCACGGCTATTTTCGACCATGGTAGAAAATTGAAGTTGCCCCGCCTCGGGATCGGCCTCTACCAGTGTGGGCGGTCATCCCCTGTCGTTGGAAAAGATCGCCGAAGCACGGCACACGGGTCGTCCGTGATCGTTGCCGACACCACCCTCATTGTCGGTCTCTACCTGCCATCGACTGGAACCGGGATAGCGGAGCAAGTGTTGAACAGGGACCCTTTGGGTCGGTTCCCTTGCTCTGGCGCAGTGAGTTCCGGAATGTCCTGGCGACCGGCATGCGGGCCGGGCGGCTCGAGTTCGATCTGGCCCTGGAGGTGCTCGAGGCAGCGGGGAACCTGGTCAGGGAGAACGAGTACGCGACTCAAGGCGTGAGGCTGCATTCAACGGGGGATATAAGTTAGAATGCAAGGCATGGAAGGGATCGAGCGATCGATGAGCAACTCTCCGGCCCCACTTGATTTCACCTCGCTGGAGGGGGCGCTGACGAGCCTGCGCCGCGCACTTTTGCGGTCAGCCGGCACACCAGGGGATGAGGAATTGCGCGATGCCTGCATCCAGCGTTTCGAGTACACCTTCGAGCTTGCCTGGAAGATGTTGAAGCGCCAGATGGAGCGCGAGGCTATGAGTTCGGCGGAAATCGACGGCTATTCTTTCAAGCAGCTTTTTCGGGTTGCCGGGGAAAGGGGCCTCATAGTCGATGTCCCGGCATGGTTTGAGTTTCGGGAAAAGCGGAATCTCACGGCCCACACCTACAATGCAAGAAAGGCGGCCGAGGTCTACGCCGTCATCGCCGGTTTCGAACGCGAAGTCACCGATCTGTTGGCACGTTTGCAGGCACGCCGTGGCGAATGATACTGAAGTGGCGGGGGTGATCGATCTCGAACCGGTTCACGCGGAGTTGGTGCGGCGGATTATCCGGGATCACATCCCCGGACGCGAGGTGTGGGTGATTGGTTCCCGGGCTGTGGGAACGGTCAAACGTTATTCTGATCTCGACCTGGTTGTCCTCGGAGACGATCCGCTCCCTCGAGGGGTACGTACCGGTCTCGAGGAGGCCTTCGAAGAAAGCGACCTTCCTTTCCGTGTTGATCTGGTTGAATGGGCGGCGACGAGTGAATCGTTCCGCCGCATTATCCTGGCGTCACACCGACCGCTTGCGGTAGCGCTGCTCCCACTTCCACGCTGACGCCAGCATCTCCTCGAGGCCGCGTTCGGCTTTCCAGCCCAGCTCGCGATTGGCGAGGCTCGTGTCGGCCCAGACCTGCTCGATGTCGCCGGGGCGGCGATCGACGATGCGGTAGCTGAGATTGACCCCCGAGACCTTCTCGAAGGCGCGGACGACCTGGAGTACCGAATAGCCGGTGCCGGTGCCGATATTGAAGTATTCGAATGCGGACTTTGCCCGGTTCTCCAGCAGCCGGCTTACGGCGGCGACGTGAGCCTGCGCAAGATCGACGACGTGGATGTAATCGCGGATGCAGCTGCCGTCCGGCGTATTGTAGTCGTCGCCGAAGACGCGCAGCTCCTTCCGGACTCCGATCGCGGTTTGCGTGATGTACGGGACGAGGTTGTCGGGGATCCCTGAAGGCAACTCACCGATCAGTGCGCTCGGGTGGGCGCCGATGGGGTTGAAATAGCGCAGCGCGATGCCGCGCAGGAAGTCCTCGGCGGCGATGGCGTCCTGGAGTATCTCTTCGCAAATGCGCTTGGTGTTGCCGTAGGGCGATGCCGCCCTCTGGAACGGCGCCTCCTCGGTGACGGGCAGTGTCCCGGGCTGGCCGTAGACGGTGCACGACGATGAGAAGACGATGCCGGCGGTCCGGTAGGTGCGCATCGCGTCGAGCACGTTGATCAGGGAAATCAGGTTGTTCCGATAGTAGTCGAGCGGCTTGCTCACCGATTCGCCGACGGATTTCGAGGCGGCGAAATGAATGACCGCGTCGATGGGGCCGTAGGATGAAAACAGCCCGTTGACCTTCTCGCGGTGCTGCAGGTTGAACCGCTCGAAGGCCGGCCGGATGCCGGTGATCTCCTGGATGCCGTCGAGCACGCCAATGTTGGAGTTCGAAAGGTCATCGACGATGAGGGCATTGTAGCCGGCCTTCTGCAACTCGACGACCGTGTGGGAGCCGATGTAGCCGGTGCCGCCCGTCACGAGGATGCGTTTGGTCATGGGGACGAGTTCCTCCCGTTTGCCTGCGGGTCACGCATACAGAAAAGCCGAGTTCGCGCATTATTCTAGCAGAATTCCTCTTGTTCAGGATGACGATTGGTATTGATGCAACAGATGCAACAGAAGCACTCGGGAAACTGATTTTCGCGGCATCCCCGGGACGCTTGATTCGGCGTCAAGTCTACGGGAAGTGTCGGAAATACTTACAGTTGACCAGTGTAGACGTGAATGGGTGAACATGCACAAGAATGCCCCAAGAAATAAAGCTACAAAAACAAATCGTTACGAGGGAAGGGAAGCGCCAGAGAGATGCTGTTCGAGCACGCTTATTGCATAACCACCTCCGTAACGAGAACTGTTCATAGAAGGAGAAGGCAACTTGTCGGCGACGCGCATCGGTAACAGCGACGGTCTCTGGTCCGAATTCCAGAACATTTTTTCGGAGTTCGCAGGCCTTTCCGTCCAGGTCTTCGATGCAAAGGGGATCGTCGTGCACGCACCCCCGAAGCTCCCGGCGCTGTGCGCTTTCTTCAAGCGGTACCCCGAAACGCAGGCGGCCTGTCAGAAGGACTGTTTCAGCAAGGTTGCGAGGTGCCGGGATGCCCGGAAGATCCTCTCCGGCCGGTGCTATGCCGGACTGAACTTCCGTGTCATACCGATCCGCAGGCGCAATCGGTTGCATTCGGTCATCCTCGTCGGGCGGGTGCTCACCGAGGTGTTCGGCGGGGAACAGTGCCTCGGGTTCATCGAACGCTATCAGCTTTCCCGTGAGTTGTTCCTGGAGAGCCTGGCCGGTGTGCGGACTCTCGGCACCCCGGAGCTGGACCGGATCGCCGCCTTCGTGCGGCGCCTGGCGACCTCGTTCACCGCCGGGGACACGCGGTTGGCGCATCGCCGCAACCAGCTCGATCAAAGGCGCGGGCTGATCGATTTTGCGCGGCAGGCGACTGCGTTTCACGAGAGCGGTCCGGGTGGGACGAGGGAAGTGCTCGAATCGCTCGGCCGGATCTTTGCGATGACCGGAGCGGCGATACTGCTCACGGGGGATGCGGCCGACCGGCTCGAAGTGCATTCTTCGATCGGGTTGGGGGAGGAGACGCTGCACGTGCTGGCCAACCAGGACTGGCCGCGGATCTTCGAGCTGCACGGTCGGGGATCGCGCCTGGTCCTCGCCGATCGCCAGGCGATGCTCAGGGCCGGTCTCGATTGCGCCGACGTGCCGCTGGTTGTCCAGCGACTCGACCATGGCACGAGCGTCGCAGGCTATCTTGCGGTGTCCACTGCGGCGATGAGCGTCGGGGATCTGAGGCTGCTGGAATCGGCCGCGGCCTTCGTCGCGGCGCGGGTGGTGCACCTGAAGTGTCGGGAACGGGCCCAACAGCGCGATGAGGAGGCGAAGCTGCTCGGCCAGATGGCCGAGAAGTGTCTCACTGCCCACAGCGTCGATGAGCTGCTCCCGCTCGCTCTCGAGGCCGCCATGTGCAGCTTGCGGGCGCGGCGGGGATCAATCCTGCTGGCCGAGGAGAAGGGGCGGATCACCGCGCACGCCTTGCGGGGCGACCACGCGCCGATCTCCGGTACCATCGCAGAGCTGGTCCCCGATTCCGTCTCTCACAAGGTCTTCTTCAACCGGCGCTCACTGTTGGTCCAGGACACCGGCCCGGAACCCGGACGGACTGGGGCGCGGGAGTTTCCCTATGCCTCGCGATCCTACATGTCGGTGCCGCTGCGCGACAATGGGAGCGCGCTTGGCGTGCTGCATCTCACGGAGCGCGACGGCGAGGAGGTCTTCACCCCCCGCGATCTGTCGCTGCTCGAACGGCTGAGCCTGCAGGCCTCGGCTGCGATCTGCAAGGCCCGGCTTGAAGAGGAGGTCCAGGCGCTGCGGGTCTCCTCCTCCATCGACCACCTCACCGGCGTCCACAACCGGCGCTTCCTCGATGAGCAGCTCACCATCGAACTGCAGCGGGCACAGCGGTTCGGACAGCGGCTGGCCGTCGCGATGCTCGACATCGATTCCTTCAAGAACGTGAACGACAGCATGGGCCACGAGTACGGCGACAGAGTCCTGAAGCTGATCGCCGGCACCGTCCGGCAGCAGCTGCGATCGGTCGATATCCTCGCCCGCTACGGAGGCGACGAGTTCGTGCTCGTCCTCCCCGGAACCGATGGCGACGGCGCGATGAACACCATCGAAAAGATCCGTACCCTCATCGAGTCCACGGGGCTGCCGGCCGACGCGGCCGCCGGCCCTCAGCGGAAGTTCACCGTGAGCGTCGGCCTTTCCATCTATCCCGACACGTCGACTGTCGCGGAAGAACTGCTCCGGAGGGCGGACCAGTCGCTTCTTCAGGCGAAAGTGGCCGGGAAGAACACGGCGCTGCTGTGGAAGAACGATCGGGTTTCCGATGGACGCTCACCGGAGTTCCCGGCGACGCAGAATAGATAGTTTGCGCCGCTGGCCGCCGCGTTCTTCCTGAATATTTCGCTCGGTGCTTTTCTCTTGACAGGGCTCGTGCGCTTGCCGATGATTACCGCAGTTTCGTGTGAATCAAGCCGGTTGCGGAAGATTATTGCGATTATTGTCTGAAGGTCGGTTCTGGCGGGGTTCTGGAAAGCTCTAAGAACGGGCAGTTCGCTCAAGAGGGTCCAGGCGCAAGGCGCACGCACCAGATGGGCCCTTTTCGGCGACCGGCCAGGGAAGGAGACTGATGGCTTCCGTGCTGGTTGTGGACGACGACGAGAGTTTCGCCACCGCGCTCGGCCGGATCATCAAGGAGCTGGGGCACACGTCGACCTGGGCCGTGGATGGTCAGGACGGCCTGATGAAATTCCAGGACGGCGACTACGACATGGTCATCGCGGATCTGAAGATGCCGCGCATGAGCGGCGTGGAGTTCATCCGCGAACTCAAGAGGATCAACAAGGACGTGGTCGTCATGGTAATCACCGGGTATTCGGATCTCGCCTCCGCGGTCGAGACGCTGACGCTGGGCGCCTACGACTACATCGAGAAGCCGGTGTCGATCGAGAAGTTCAGCGCGGCGCTGGAGCGCGGTCTCGAGAAGCGGCAATTGGTCGCGCAGCTCAATTTTTCCCGGGGGATGATCTGGATGATTGTCATCTCGATCCCCCTGTGGATGATCCTCGGCATCATCCTGTCTTATTTCTGGAAGCGATAACTCCCCCCCTTAAGCATGTTCCAGGCACCGGCGGCGGGAAGGACGACCCTGATCCACATGGCGCTCGACGCCAACGTCCCGGTCATCGCGATCGCCGGGTACGGGCTGGCGCGTCACGGCGACCCGATTGCCGTGCTGCTGAGCGCCCCCTGGCTGCTCCTTTCGGCGCTGGCGTTCCCGGTGATGCTCGCCGTGGCGCAGCTCTACGACCCGCGCTGCTCCTGGGGCTCCCCCATGGTCTCGCTGCGGATCGCCGCCGCCACCCTGGCCGTAGTCCTGCTCTTCGGACTCGCCTATTATTTCACCGTCGACCGCGCGGGCGCGGGGGAGCTCTTCGCGGTGCTGGCGGTGGCGATGGCGGCCGAGGTCTTCGTGGTCCGCTTCGTTTCCGCGCTGAAGGAGCGTCGCGCGCGAGTCGTGCGCTCCGCGCTGGTGCTCGGCGCGGGTTGGGCGGGCCGCACGGTAATCGACTGCACGCTGCGTGAGCCGCGGCTGCGCATCAGGGTCGCCGGCGTGATCGACGACGACATGTCGAAGAGGAACGTCGAATACAAGGGTGTCCGCGTGGTCGGCACCGCGCAGCAGCTACAGCAATCCGTGGCACAGCACGGGGTCGATCTGGTGATCATGGCCATTTCGTCCATCCAGAACGCGGAGCTGATCGGCAATCTGCTCAGGATCAAGATGAGCGGGGTCGAAGTGATCGACATGCCGAATTTCTACGAGCGCGCGATGGGCCAGATCCCCATCAAGAACGTCGAGGACTCCTGGTTCCTCTACAGCGGCGGGTTCGACTTGCTCCGGCGGCCGGTTCTGCGGCATTTCAAACGGGTGTTCGACATCGCCGCCTCGCTTGTGGGGCTGGCGCTCTCCTTGCCGCTGCTGGGGATCATCGCGCTGCTGCTGAAGCTCGACTCGAAGGGGCCGGTCTTCTACCGCCAGGAGCGCACCGGCCAGGGCGAGCGGCCGTTCAATCTGATCAAGTTTCGGACGATGCGCAGCGATGCCGCAGACGGGACCGGTCCGGTCTGGGCGAGCGTTCGCGACTACCGGGTCACCCGGGTCGGCCGCTGGCTGCGGCTGACCCGCCTCGACGAGATCCCGCAATTCATCAACGTGCTCAGAGGGGAGATGAGCTTCATCGGCCCGCGGCCCGAGCGGCCGTTCTTCGTCGAAAAGCTCAAGAGCGAGATTCCGTACTACGTGCTGCGTTTCTCGGTGAAGCCCGGACTCACCGGCTGGGCTCAAGTCCAGTACCGCTACGGCGCTTCGGTCGAGGACGCGATCGAGAAGCTCAAGTTCGACCTCTATTACATCAAGAACATGTCCTGGAAGCTCGACATCTGGATCGCGATCAAGACGCTCAAAGTCGTCTTCTTCGCGCAGGGCACATGATCAGGCTGCTCGTCGGCTACGGCGCGCCCGCGGCAGGGAACCCCTTCGAGCAGGGGCGTGCGGCCGTGCGTGCCGCGCTGGAACAGTCAGGGGGGCTGCCGCCCGCGCTGGCCCTGCTGGTCGGCCGGGGGACGCCGGACGCCGGGGAGATCCTGAGCGGCGCACGCGAGTCCCTCGGGGATTGCCCGCTGATGGGCCTGGTCTCCGACCCGACGCCCGCCGATGGTGAATCACCTGCTCCCGCCGGAGTGCGGGTGATGCTGTTCGCCACGCGGCATCTTCGGGCGAAGGTTGGCACCGGCGTCGGCGATGGCGCCGAGGCGGGGTGGGAACACGAAGCGCAGGAGGCTTGTCGGGATTCCTTCATCTCCCCGTCCGCACGCGACATGCCTGCCACATCCGCCGAGCGGCATCTTTATCACTGGTACCGCTACCGCCGTCCCTCCCTTGCGCTTGCGGCGGTGATCTCGCCCTCCGGCCAGCGGCATTCGCGGGAGCTCAAGATCGCGACTTTTCTGCGGCGGAAACTCCACTCGCGGGTGCCCCTGCTGATGCTCTCGCTCCCCGCGGGCGGCGCACGAGCCGCGATCCTGGCCGATGGGCGGGTTGTTACGAGCGGGGTCGTCCTGACCATGATCAAGACCGATCTCCGGTTCTCACTCGAGCGGTATCACTCCTTCGAGCCGGTCGGCGCGAAGCTTTTCGTCACCCGCGCCGAGGGCGACCGGATCCTCGAATGCAACGGTCGGCCGGCAATCGTGGCCTACCGGGAGGCGCTCGGTCTCGATCCGGGCGCGATGGACCGCGACGGGGATGGCCTGGGACCCTTCTCGATCTTCCCGCTGGCGCATCGCAGCCGCGACGGACGCTTCATCCTGCTGGTGCCCGAGGAGATCGGCACGGACGGCAGTCTGCGCTTCCCGGCGGCGGTGGAGCCCGACCGGGTGCTCTACCCGATGAAAGCCGTTCCCGCCACCGACCTCTGGCGCGCCTCCGCGCGTCTCGACGATCCCCGCCCGGACAGGCGCAAGCCGGCCTCCGTTGTCCTTCTCAGGGACACCGGACTGCGCGACCTCCCGGAGGTCCTGCCGGGGTTGACCGGGGAAGTGGATGCCATTCACCCCCTGGAAATTCCCTGCGGCCGCGAGCTGAAGGCGCTTCTGACGCCGGCGGACACGGGGGCGGAGGCCGGCCACCTGCTGCTCTCCTTCGAGCGCGAACTCGACCCTTTCGCGGTGGCGGCCGCGGAGAACGAGCGTCTGCTCAAGGAAGTCGTCCAGCTCAAGGATCTGCACCAGCGAATCTTCGACAACATCGGCTACGGGATCGCCGTCGTCGACGCCTCGCGGCACATCGTGTTCTGCAATGCCACGTATCGGCAGCTTCTGGCCGGCTCGCCCGCATCGCTGGAAGGACAGGTCTGCCCCTGGTCGGTCGACGGCGCGGCAGTCTGCGGCACCTGCGCCTGCGAGGAGTCGATCGCGCAGGACGCCCCGGTCAACCGGGAGATCACCCGTGTCGAGGAGGGGAAGACGCACTGGTACCGTCTCGACACGTTCCCGCTGCGCGACGTGGAGGGCAAGGTCACGGCGGCCATCGAGGTGATGCGGGACGTCACGGCGTTCAAGGATCTGCGAGTCTCCCTCGAGAGCGAACAGCGCAAGATGGAGGCCGTCATTCGCGGCATGGGGGAGACGCTCTACATCGTCAACCCGAAATACGATCTGCAGTTCTTCCACCGCGGGGTGTTTCCGGTGGCGTCGGAGCTTCAGGGCGACGTGCGCAACCGCAAGTGCTACGAGGCACTTTTTCGGCGGCGGCTGCCCTGTTCCTGGTGCTGCATGCACGAGACGGTGGCCTCGGGCGGCGTGGAGCGGCGCGTCGCCCACCTCGCGGGCGAGGCCGGCGAAGACCGCTCCTATCAGATCACCTTCTCGCCCTGGGGGGTCGGGCAGGGAGACCAGGCCGCGGTCGTCTGTCTGCTCGTGGACATTTCGGGTCAGAAGCGCCTCGAGCAGCAGATGGTCCTCTCGGAGAAGCTCAACTCCCTGTCGATCCTCTCGGCGGGCATGGCCCACGAGCTGAACAACCCGCTCGGGGCGATCAGCTTCAACCTGGAAATCCTCAAGCGGCGGGAGAAGGATGCGGAATACCGCGAAGTGCTCGAGAGCATCCGCAAGGACGTGCTCCGGATTAATCGCATCGTCGGCAACCTGCTGTCGTTCTCGCGAAGCGGCGCGGCCTCTTCGGGCTGGATCGCCCTGCCCGAGGCGATCGATGTCGCGCTCGAACTTTTCCAGGTCGTGATCGGACGCCGTCGCATCGAGGTCCGCCGCACCTTCGGCGAGGGGCTCCCGGCCGTCTGGGGCAACGCGCAGGATCTGCAGCAGGTCTTCGTCAATCTCATCGCCAACGCCGTCGACGCGATGCCCTCCGGCGGCGCGATCGACATCGTCGCCGAGGTGGACGCGTCCGCCTCCGCGGGGTCGGAACCCGCGAGCATCGCGGTCGTGTACGACAACGCCGGCGACCTGGCCTTTCTGCGGGCGCTGATGGATGTTCCCGGGTGGGAAGTGCGCTTCTTCCGCGGCGACGGGGAGGCGATCGATTCCTTCCGCCAGAGCCCGGCGACGCCCCCCGAGGTGCTGCTGCTGGATTTCGCGGACACCGACCCGAACCGGGTGGACTTCTTCGTGATGATGGCCAGGGAATACGCCCCCGACGCGAAGATTCTCGTCATCGCGGACGCCGGGGCGGGCGATCAGCGCTGGGCGCGCATCCCGGGGATCGTCGGCGTTCTGCCGCGGCCGCTCGAAAATGCTCACGTGCTCGAACAGGTGCGCGCGATCGTCGACGGTCTGCGGGAACAGCGGCAGCGGCGCGCGGAGGTCCTGGTGCGCTTCAGCGACACCGGCGTCGGCATCCCAGCGGAGATCCTCGCGCGCATTTTCGATCCCTTCTTCACGACCAAGGAGGCCAAGGGGACGGGCCTCGGGCTCTCCGTGGTGCACAAGATCCTCGAGAACCACGGCGCCAAAGTGCGGGTCAGCAGCAGCCCCGGCAAGGGCACGACATTCACGATGAGGTTTCCCCAGACGCAGGCCGCGGGACCGGGGAGCCCGGTCCGTCTGCGGCAGGAGAACGGCTACGGGAGGAGCAGCTCATGAGCGGGGGCGCGAGGTTTGCCGGTGTGATGTTCGCCGGGCTGGTGGCGCTGTGCAGCGGCGCGGCCGCGGGGGACCAGGCCTACCTCATCGGCGGGGGCGACAGCCTGCAGGTGAACGTCTGGAAGAACCCCGAGCTGAGCCAGACCGTGACCGTCCGTCCCGACGGGATGATCACGCTGCCGCTGATCCGCGACGTGCCGGCGAGCGGCAAGTCGGCGATGGACCTCGGGAAGATGATCGAGGCCAAACTCTCTGCGCTGGTGAACGCCCCGAACGTCACGGTCACCGTCGTCACCGCGACCAACTTCCGGGTCTACACGAACGGGGCCGTGGCGAACGGCATGTTCCCGCTCTCCGCGCCGATCAATGTGCTGCAGCTGCTGGCGCGCGCCGGGGGGCCGACGGCGGAGGGGGATCCCGCCGAGGCGTTCATCCTGCGCGGCGGCGAGCGTATTCCGGTCGATCTGCAGCCGCGGGCCGGTTCCGGGCCGGCCGCCGAGTCCTACCCGGCGCTGATGCCGGAGGACGTTCTCGTCGTGCCCTTCCGCAATGCCACCCGTCGGGTGCTCGTGGCGGGGGAGGTCCGGACGCCCCGCAGCCTGCCGTTTCAGGAAGGGCTGACCGTGCTCGACGCGTTCGTGGCGGCGGGCGGCGGCACGGAATACGCCGATCTGGATTCGGCGAAGGTGCTCCGCCTCGGGACGAACGGGCGGCAGGCGCAGATCGAGGTCGATCTCGCACGCATGCTCAAGAAGGGCGAACTCGGGAAGAATCTCAACCTGCTTCCGGGGGACATCGTCGTGGTGCCCCGATGAAGACGGCAATGGCGATCAGGGAGGTCCGCGGATGAAGCGATGGTTCTTGTCGGGTGCGCTGGTCTTTCTGCTGGTGTCGGCGCCTGCCCGGACTCAGCAGGAATACCTGATCGGCGGCGGCGATACCCTGCAGATCAACGTCTGGAAGAACGCCGAACTCAGCCAGAGCGTCATCGTGCGGCCCGACGGGCAGATCACGCTGCCGCTGATCCGCGACGTGAAGGCCGAGGGGCTCACGGCGATGCAGCTGGGGCAGATCCTCGCTGAAAAGCTCTCGTCGTTCGTGAACGCGCCGAACGTGACGGTGACGGTCTCCGGCCCCACCAGCTTCCGCGTCTACACCCAGGGCGCGATCGCCAACGGCGTGTTCTCCCTCGCGGGTCCGATTACGGCCCGGCAGCTGCTGGCCCGGGCGGGGGGGGCAACGGCCGATGCCGACCTGGCGGGCGCGTACATCCTGCGGGGTGAGGCGCGGATCCCGGTCGACCTCTCGCTCCCCGCGCGGACACAGAAGCCGCCCGGCATCAATCCGCTGCTGTCGCCGGGGGACATCCTGGCAATCCCGGCCCGCGAAGTGACGCTCGGGCGGATTCTCGTCGTGGGCGAGGTCGTCCAGCCGCACGCGCTGCCGTACGTGGAGGGGATGACGCTGCTCGACGCCTACCTCGGCGCCGGCGGCGGCACGCCGGCTGCCGACTTGAAGAGCGCCAAGATCGCCCGCCGGCAGGGGAGCGGCCAGACGGTGGAAATCCCGGTCGACATCGACGAATTGCTGAAAAGCGGCGCGCTGGAGAAGAATGTCGTGATCGCGCCCGGGGACATCGTGATTGTTCCGTTCAAGCCGCCCCAACTGCCTCCGGAGCGGGTTCTGGTCGTCGGCGAGGTCCGGACGCCGCGGACCATCGCCTTTCGGGAGGGCCTGACGCTGCTCGATGCATTCGTCGAAGCCGGCGGCGGCACGGAGTACGCCGATCTGGACGCCGTCAGGGTCGTTCGCACCGCGGCCGACGGGAAGAAGCAGGAGCTGCCCGTCGATCTCGCGCGGATTTTGAAAAGGGCCGACCTGTCGCGGAACCTGCGGCTCTCCCCCGGCGACATCGTGATGGTGCCGCGGTGAGGCTCCGGCAGTCCCGAATTGCGTTCGGGGCTCTGGCGGCGGGCATCATGCTGATCGCGGGGCAGCCCTCCGAGGCGCGTGCGGCGCTGATCTACGACATCTCTCTCGGCGCGGGCGCGCAGATCGACGACAACTTCCACCTCGACCCGCGGACAGCGGTCGAAGAGCGCGCTGAGGGTGAGGCCGCGCTGCGACAACCGGTGAAGGAAACGATCTTTATCGTCAGCCCGGGCCTCACGGCCATGTGGCTCGGGGAGCGCGATCGGCTGCAACTGCTCTACAACGGCGCCTATTCGATGTTCCAGGGCGACGAAGAGCGGGATTCCTTCTGGACGCACGCCGTCACGGCGGACCTGAGCTGGCGGCGGTGGTCTCCGTTCTTCCTGGAGGCGCGCGAGGAGCGCTCCCGGGTCCCTCGATCTCAGGAGCGGGAGGGGGAGGCCTGGGTGGACCAGGTCGACAGGAATCTGCTCTCCGTGCGGACGGGGCTGGAAGCGGAATTGGGAGCGAGAAGCACCTTCGAGCTGGCCTACCGCGGCGAGTTGGAGTCTTACTCGGCGAGCGGGGCTGCCGCACCGGTTGCAGAGGAGACGGATTCTGCGGCTGACGTGATCGAGGAACTCGACCGGCTGGAGCGGCACTACGGTGAAGCGCTTCTCCGCCACCGTTGGAGCCCGCTCTGGGGGAGCGAGTTGCGCGCGGCGTACGGCAAGGTCGGCCGGGACCTGGCGCCGGACTACACCGAGCTGCGCGCGTCATTGGCGGTGGAACAGCGGTGGAGCGAACACCTTTCGCTGCGGTACCGCCTCGAGTGGCGCCGGGAGGAGGACGGCGAACCGGCGACGGGGGCGGGGACGGCGGTCGAGGGAACTGCGGCCGATGGTACGGTGGCCGGTGGCGCGGCAGCCGTGCCTCCCGTTGCTGGGATCCGTTCCAACCTTCTCGGTGGCGCTGAGATCAGGGGGATTCTCGAGCGGGGCGGTTCGTGGAATCTCGGGTACCAACTGGGTCAACAGGTTCAGCCGGATGGAGACACGCTCGAAACCGGGCGCGCCTCGGCGGCAGTTTCGATCCGGGCCCGTCTCGGGAGTACGCTCGATCTCGGGGGGTGGCACGAGACGCGGGATTTCCGGGAATCCGGCCGTGAGGAAACGGCCTGGGGACCAACTGTCGGCGCGCGCTGGCTGCTCACCCCCTGGTCGGCGTTCGATCTGGCGGGGAGCTGGACGAGCACGTCGATCCGGGAGGAGGCGCTTGCCGAGGTCGAGGACCGCACGACGCGGGTCGCGGCCGGGCTCGTTCTGCTGCTGGTCAAACGGGTGCAGCTGGATCTGGGGTACGGCTACCGGAAGAACGACTCCACCGACGCGCTGCGCGCTTACGCGAACAACCTCTACTTCGCGCAGCTGACGTTTCACTTCAAGCCCGTCGAAGCGGGCCGGATTCCTGCCTCCTACGCCTCGCGGCTCGTCGTGGGCGGCGTACCATCGGGGGGGGCGGCCCAGGCCGGCGATGCCGGCGGCGCTGCGGAACCCGCGCGCTGAAATCGAACGGAGCTCGCGGCGAGGTGTGAATTCTTGGCGAGGAAAACGAACGGAGTCGGTGGAGCGGGAACAATTGCAGGGTATAATCAAATTAGTATGGGGCAATTGATAACCCTTCACTGAACGGTGGCCAGATCAGTACCGTTCGCCCTGAGCCCGTCGAAGGGCGCTTGTATGAAGGCTTCCCGTTCGTGGTTCGACCGTTCGTCAGGCTCACGGCTCACCACGAACGGGAAAAGTTACCGCACTTCACTGAGGGTTACTTTGCAGGGTATAATCAATAAAGGCGATTCGCCTTGAACGTGCGGGAGGGGATAAACCCGCTCCCCTACGCCGGAACAAAAAGTTTGTGGAATGCATTGTAGTATCGAAGGTATGAGAAGTACGAAATGGACCGAAAGGGACCATGGCAAGCGCTGAACTGGAATTGGTGAAGAAGATCGGACGTCACGCCTGGAGCAGGGCGTGGTGGTTGGCGGGCATCCAGATTGTCGTGACGGCGGCGGGGATCGCGGCCCTGAAGGTCATCCCGAAGCGCTACGAGTCGACGACGACGATCCGGATGGAGAAGAGCCAGCTGATCAACCCGCTGACCCGCGGGCTGGCAGTGAGCACGGAGATGGACGATCGCCTCCGAGGCATCCGCGAGGAGATCCTGAGCCGGGACTACTTCGACAAGATCATCTCGCGCCTGGCGCTGGAGCCGCAGAATGCCGCGCCGCTCAAGCACGAGGAACTCGTGCAACGGATGATGAAACAGACCGAGATCACGACGAAGCAGCGTGAAACGGACACGTTCCAGGTCACCTACCGCGGCAAGGACCCCAAGGAGGTCCGGGACGTCACGAACCTGCTGGCCGGGATCTTCATCGAGGACAGCCTCTCGAACAAGGCCGGCGAGGCGGGGTCGGCCGTGGAGTTTCTGCAGAGCCAGCTCGAGGTCTATCGCACGAAGCTCGAGGAGGCGGAGGCCGCGTTGCGCCAATTCGAAGAGCGGAACGTCGACCAGCTCCCTTCGAACCGCGCGGCGCAACTCTCCCGGGTGGACCAGCTGCGGGCGACGCTGATGGAGGTCCAGAACAGCCTGCGCCAGGCGAAACTCCAGCGGGATCTTCTCCGCCAGCAGTCGCTGCCGGCGGGCAGCCCGCTGCCGGAGGGCACCGTGGCGGCCGGCACGACGATGGTGGCCAATCCGCTGCAGGCGCAGCTGCTGGACAAGGAGGCGCAGCTGCGACGGCTGCTCGTCGACTACTCCGAGACCTATCCCGACGTCGCGGCATTGAAGGCGGAGATTGCCGGTCTGCGGCAGGAGCTTGCGCTGCACCCGACGGTTCCGGCCAGCCAGGCCGCCTCCTCGCGGCAGCCGTCGGTCCAGGATGCGTTGAGCATGGGGCAGCTGCAGCAGCTCGAACTCCAGGTCAGCGCGCTGAGCGCGCGGGATCAGCAACTGAGCCAGGAGCTCGCCCGGTACGAGAGGAAAGTCCAGGGCATCCCCGAAGTGGAGCAGGAGCAGACGCGGCTGAAGCGGGACTACGACGTCAACAACGACATCTACAACAACTTCCTGCGCCGGCTCGAGGAGGCCAAGGTCTCGAAGGAACTCGAGGCTTCGAAGAAGGGGGAGGTCTTCCGGATCCTGCAGGCGGCGGCGCTGCCGCTCACCCCGTCGCGGCCGAAGCGGATTCCGACGGTCCTGATGGGCGTCGCTGCCGGGTTGGGTCTGAATGCGCTTCTCGTGTTTCTGCTGGCCCAGCTCGACACCTCGTTCCAAACCGTCGAGGAGGTGCAGAAGTCCCTCGGCCTCAAGGTGCTCGCCGGGATTCCGCGGCACCGCACGAAGCAGCAGGACTCGCAGCTGGTCTTCAAGTCGATCGCCCTCTCGGTCGCCGGCCTTCTCTACGCAGGTGCTGTCGCTGGCTTCCTCTTCTGGGACCAGGTGATCAACGTGCTGGCGAAAGGGCGCTGACCATGGCCGAGTTGATCCCCCCCGCCGTTCCCGTCGCGAGTGCTCCCGCCGGCCCGAGCCTCTCGGGCGCCCGGAAGGTGAAGAAGGGCAAGATGCCGGTCGAGATGTGGAACGGCTACGGGGAGGAATTCCGCAGCCTGCGCACGCGGGTGGCCGCCGCACTGAACGAACGCCACAAGGTCCTGCTGGTGACGAGTTCCCTGCCGCAGGAGGGGAAGACGACGGTGTCCGCGACGCTGGCCCGCTCGTTCGCCCAGATGGAGTGGCGGACGCTGCTGGTCGATGCCGACTTGCGCAAGCCGAGCGTGCACACCCTCTTCGGCATTGACCGCGCGCCGGGGCTGACTGATTTGCTCCAGGGGCGCGTCCCGGAGGAGGACGCGATCGCGGCTTCGAACAGCCCTCACCTCGACCTGCTCTCGGCCGGATCCCCCACGCAGAGTGCGGCGGAACTGCTGCAATCGGCCGAGGCCCCGGCCCTGCTGCGGCGGCTGGCGGCCCGCTACGACTATCTGGTCGTGGATTCGCCGCCGCTGACCTCGATCACCGACACACTGCTGCTCTCCGGCTACGTGGACGGCATCCTGCTGGTGGTCGACGGCCGGGTTTCCCCCCGCGAGCTGGTCAAGACCGCCCGGGAGCAATTGCAGGACCGCCCGGTGCTCGGCGTCGTCCTCAACGGCATCAGCACCCCGAAGAAGTACGGCTATTACTGAGCGGTCGGTGCCACCGGCTCTCCTCGAAGCCCGCGGCCTGGTCCGCACCTACCCCGTCGGCGAGCGCCTGCTGACCGTCATCGACGGCGTCTCGCTCGACGTCGACCGCGGCGAGTTCCTCGTGATCGCCGGGCCTTCCGGCAGCGGCAAGACTACGCTGATTACGCTGCTCTCCGGGCTGGACCGTCCGAACGCGGGCACGGTGCGTCTGGAGGGGCGCGAGCTGACGACCCTCTCGGAGGAGCAGCTGGCGCCGCTGCGCAACACCACGATCGGCTTCGTCTTCCAGTCGTATCACCTGATTCCCTCGCTCTCGGCGCTCGAGAACGTGATGTTCCCGGCCGAGCTGCGCGGGGACGCGCGGGCGCGCGAGAAGGCCGAGGCTCTGCTGGCGAAAGCCGGCGTCGACGGGCGGGCGGCGAATTTCCCGCACCAGCTCTCGGGCGGCGAGCAGCAGCGGGTCGCGATCTGTCGCGCTCTCGTGAACGAGCCGGCGGTCGTCTTCGCCGACGAGCCCACCGGCAATCTCGACACGGTGAGCGGACACTCGGTGCTGAACCTGATGCTCGATCTGCAGCGCGAGCGGGGGACGGCGCTCGTCATGGTGACCCACAGCGCCGAAATCGCCGCGCGCGCCGACCGGGTGATCACCCTGGTGGACGGTCGCATCAGCGCCCCGCCGTGAGACTGCTGCACCCGGGCTTCATCCGCCGCCAGTTCTCCGGCGCCGGGAGCCAGACCGGCATCTTCCTGCTCTGCGTCGCGCTCTCGATGCTCGCGCTGGTCTCGCTGCGCGGTTTCGGCCGCAGCGTGAACGCGAGGCTGCTGCAGGACGCGCGCGGACTGCACGCCGCCGACGTCATCCTGCACGCGCATCGCGACTTCTCCCCCGGCCTCACCGGCGCCGTCGACGCGCTGTCACGGCGGGGCGAAGTCTCCGCCGCGCGCACCTGGGAGTTCTACTCGATGGTCACGCCCGAGGGGCGCGAAGGTTCGCTGCTGACCAACGTGAAGGCCGTCGAGCCCGGCTACCCGTGGTACGGGGAGGTCGCGCTCGCGTCGGGGCGCCCCTTCGGCAGGATACTTCAGCCGGGGACGGCGATCGTCGAGGAGACGGTTCTCGGCCGCCTTGGGCTGCGCGTGGGCGATCGTCTGCTGCTCGGGGGCCGGCCGCTGCTGATCGCCGATGTCGCGGTGCGCGAGGCCGACCGTCCGGTGACGTTCTTCTCGCTCGGGCCGCGGGTCTTCATCGCCGCGTCCGAGCTCGGGCGCCTCGACCTGATCGGGCAGGGGAGCCGTGTCGACTACCGCCTGCTGCTCAAGGTCCGCGACCCGGCGGCGATCGGCCGGGTCGCCGCCGGTCTCGGCGCAGCAGCCCTCCCCGATGCGGAGCGCGTCCAGACCTACCTCACCGCCAGTTCCGGCCCCAAGCGGTTCCTCGACAACTTCCTCTTCTTCCTCTCGCTGATCGGCACCTTCACGCTGCTGCTCTCCGGGATCGGCATCCAGAGCGCGCTGACGGCCTTCCTGCGCGAGAAGCGCGACACCGTGGCGGTGATGAAGGCGCTCGGTGCGCCGGGAGGCTTCGTGATGGCGCAGTACCTGGCGGTGGCTGCGATCCTCGGGGCGCTCGGCACGCTGCTCGGGATCGCCGGCAGCTACCTGCTGCAGGTGCTGTTCTTCCCGCTTTTTTCCGGCTTGATCCCCGGGGGCCTGCGCCCTCAACTTGCCGCCGCGACGGTCTTCGAGGGGTTCGCCCTCGGCGCGATCGTGACCGGGCTGTTCGCCTTTCTGCCGCTCTGGCGGCTGCGCGAGATTTCGCCAGTTGCGATCTTTCGCCGCGACCCGGCGCGCCTGCCCCGTCAGCTCCCGTTCTGGCTTGGCGGGGGCCTCGCCGCGGCGCTCATCGGCGCCCTCGTGCTCTGGCAGGTGCGCGACCTCAAGCTCGGCCTGTGGCTGCTCGGCGGGCTGGTCGGGCTGATCGCGCTGGCCGCCCTCGGCGCCGAGGGGCTGCTGCGGCTGGCGCGCCGGCTCCCCGTGCGCGCGCTGCCGCTGCGCCAGGCGCTGCGGGGTCTCTTCCGGCCCGGCAACGCCACGCGGCCGGTGATCGTGACGCTCACCGCGGCGCTCACGGTGATCCTGGCCATCGGCCTGCTCGAGCGCACGCTCGACGCCCAATTCGTGCAGTCGTACCCCCCGGACGCGCCCAACCTCTTCTTCCTCGACCTGCAGCCGGCGCAGCTCGGGGAATTCGCGAAGACGCTCGGGACGCCGGCGGAATTCTACCCGGTGGTCGTCGCACAGGTGGCCGCGATCAACGGTGCCGCCATCGAGCGCGAGCGGGAGCGCCGCAAACCCCGCGACAACTTCGGGCGCGACTTCTATCTGACCTATCGCGAGGCGCTGCTGGCCGACGAGGAGCTGACGCGTGGTCCCGCGCTCTTCGATTCCGGGATCGCCGGGGCGCAGGTCTCGATCCTCGAGGAGGTTCTCGAGATGGCCCCGCTGAAGATCGGCGACCGGATGACGTTCCGGGTCCAGGGCGTCTCCGTCGACGCGGTGGTGTCGAGCATCCGGCGGCGCACCGACGCCTCGCCGCGGCCGTTCTTCTACTTCGTCTTCCCGACCGCGGTCCTCGGCAAGGCGCCGCAAACGGTCTTCGCGGCCGCGCGCGTCCCGAAGGGGGAGACCCTGCCGGCGCAGAACCGCGTGGCGGCGGCGTTCCCGAACGTGAGCGTCGTCGACGTCGGCGCCGCGGCCGCGCAAGCCGCGACGCTGGTCGCGCGGCTCTCGGGCATCATCCGCTTCTTCACGCTGCTCGGGATCGTGGCCGGACTGCTGATCACGGCCAGTTCGGTGCTCGCGACGCGGCGCGCCCGTCTCCTCGAAGCGGTCCACTACCGGATCCTCGGCGCCAGTTCGCGCTTCGTGCTGCTGGTCTTCGCACTCGAGGGGGCGCTCGTCGGCCTGGCGAGCGGAGTGCTCGCGCTGGTGTTCGCGCAGGCGATCACCTGGGGGATCGCGACCTGGCGGCTGAATCTGCGCTGGCACCCGTTCTTGTCATCGAGCCTCGCGGTGGTGGCGCTGACCACGCTGATCACCATCGGGGTCGGGCTTGCGGCGTCGCTGCCGGTACTCCGCCGCCGCCCCGCGGACTTCCTCCGCACCAGTGACGGCAGCTGAAAAGGGCCCATTTGCGGCGTGGGAGGGGGGGAAACCCACCCCAACCAAAGAACCCGATCCGTCAGAATTGTAGGGGCGGGGTTGATCCCCGCCCGGCATCGGATCGCAGCGTCTGGACCCCGTAGCCTGCATGCAGACGGTGTGAGCTGATTTCCGAATCCTCGAGAAGTTCGCTAGAATGATCGACATGGCGGCATTCAGGATCCCGTTCGTGTTTGGCGGCGCCGCACTCGGCGCGGCTCTGGTCATCGCGCTGGCGCCCGGCACTTGCCTCGCGCAGGCGGCCGCCCCCGACGAAGGCGTGATCGTCGCGCTCGGCGACAGCCTGACCGCGGGGCTGGGGGTCGCGGAACGCGACGCCTGGCCGGCACAACTGGAGCGCCGGTTGCGTGCCGCGGGCTTTCGCTGGCAGGTGGTCAACGCGGGGATCAGCGGCGAGACCTCGAGCGGCGCGCGTGCCCGCCTGGAGTGGGTGCTGAGCCTCAAACCCGACATCATGATACTCGAGACCGGCGCGAACGACGGACTGCGCGGCATCCCCCCGCAGGTCCTGCGCGCGAATCTCGAGGCGATCCTGACCACCCTTGCCGAAAAGCGCGTGACGGTGGTCCTGGCGGGGATGCAGGCGCTGCGCAATCTCGGCCCGACGTACACCACGGCCTTCGCCCGCGTCTACCCGGAGCTGGCACAGCGGCACAAGGCCGTGCTGATCCCGTTCTTCCTCGAAGGAGTCGCGGCCAACCCGGAACTCAATCAGGACGATGGCCTGCATCCGACGGCCGAGGGGTATCGGGTCATCAACGATCTCGTCTATCCCCGCGTGCTCGATGCAATCGCCCGCGTGCGCTCACAGCGCACGCGCTGAAGCATCCGGCAGGGGGGAGTGCTGTCTGCAAGGGGAGTGCCCGTCGGCTGAAGAATAGTGTTGCTATAGACTGTTGAAAAGTCCAATCACCTCGCGCGCTGACTTGGTAACTGCCTGAAGTTCTTTGAAATATCATGCTGTGAGAAGTTGATCATAGTCCATCAGAAATTTCTTGCACGATACCGCAAATATTTCCCTTGAAAGGCAATGATCATATTCCATATAAGACATTGGTAATGTTAATCAATAAATAGTTATAAACATAACCATTTCCGTTCGGCGGCTATCAGCAGCCATGAGCGACAAGCGCACCATGATATCCACAGGCGTCCGGTATCGCAAAGACCCACGATTGCACGATTTCCACGGACTTAAGATGCTGCTGTTGATAAAATCGGCGGCGACTTAGAGTCCGCGCGAATTGCATCTGTTGACAGAGGTAACCAGTGAATGAATGGTGGCCCGATCAGCACCGTTCGCCCTGAGCCCGTCGAAGGGCGCTTGTATGTGGACTCTTTCCCGTTCGTGGTTCGACCGTTCGTCAAGCTCACGGCTCACCACGAACGGGAAAAGTTGCCGTACTTCACTGAACGATTACTGGCAGAGTCTAATTCTTCTTAACGGCATCATAGGGATCAGTTGCAATTTTGTTTGGCAGTCTGGTGGAATCGAGGAGGCGGCATGCAGTGGTTGAAGAGATTGTTCGGCGAGAGGGCAGTCCCGGCTGTTGAGAAGACGCCCGGGCGCAACGATGCGTGCTGGTGCGGAAGCGGCGTGAAATACAAACGCTGCCATATGGCGCCGGATCAGGCCCGGCTCAGGGCCCGCACCCGTCCCCGCTGTGTGACCAGCTGAAAGCAGTAGACTCCGGGGACCGGTGGTCCCCGAAAAGGTCTGGACTCAGGCTTGACCCGGTTTGCTCCTCACGGTATGCTCCCAGCGGGGTGCGGTACTGTATCAATCGCGAAACCGGGAGGGTGGCATGGCACTGAAGGTGGAACGGGTCGATACCTGGGCAGCAACCATCAAGGATCAGCCGGGCGGGCTTTCGGCAAAGCTCGAAACGCTGGCCGCCGCCAAGGTCAATCTGGAGTTCGTCATCGCGCGCCGGTCGCCCGACAAGCCGGGCACGGGTGTCGTTTTCGTCACGCCGATCTCCGGCGCGGCTGGTCTGGCGGCTGCCAAGCGGGCCGGCTTCAAGAAGACCCCGAGCCTGCACACCGTGCGGGTTGAGGGGCCGGACAAGCCCGGGCAGGGCGCGAAGATCGCGGCCGCGCTGGCCGAGGCGGGCGTCAACCTCCGCGGCTTCTCCGCGGCGGCGATCGGCAAGAAGTTCGTCGCTCACGTGGCCGTCGATACGACTGCGGCCGCTGCCAGGGCGATGAAGATCATTGCCGGTCTCTAGGGTGCTCAATCCGGTATCGGGGGGCGCGGCGTGCGACGCCGCGTCCCTTTCGTATTTTCAGCGCGGCGGCACGGGCGCGGGCGTGGTATGATCGCGCAACGGGCCGGCAAACGGCGATAGAAAGGACAGGCACAAGCATGAAATTGTATGTGGGAAACCTTGCTTTCTCGACTTCGGAGGCGGATGTCCGCACGATTTTCGAGCAGGCGGGCGCAGTCGGCAGTTGCGAGCTGGTGTCGGACAAGTTCACCGGGCAGTCGCGGGGGTTCGCCTTCGTCGAAATGGAATCCTCCTCCGAGGGTTCGCAGGCGATCCAGCGCTTCAACGATTTTGAACTCGACGGCCGCAAGATGGTCGTGAACGAGGCCCGGC
>JANOHV010000248.1:0-2108 GCA_031406795.1 Candidatus Rokuibacteriota bacterium | reverse complement strand
GCTTCGCGCAGCCGGGGGTCGTCAGGGATGAAGAAGAACGACTTCTGCTGGCGCATGCCGCGGGTCCAGCGCACGAGCCGGCCGGCCGCCTGACGGAAGAAGAGCTCGGTGGCGGTCGTGGTCGCGAAGACGCCGACCCGCAGGCGGGGGATGTCGACGCCTTCCGAAACCATCCGTACGGCGACGATCCAGGGCATCGAGCCCTCGGCGAACTGCTCGATCCGAGCCGACGCCGTTGGGTCGTCGCTCAGCACCAGGATCGGCCTCACGCCGTGGCGCAGGCGCAGCAGCTCGATGATGCCGCGGGCGTGGTCGTGGTCGATGGCGATGATGAGGCCCCCCGCGTTCGGCTGCGTCGAACGGATGGCCATGAGCTGCGCGTGGGCCTGGTCGAGCACCGACGGCAGCCACTCGCCGTCGAGCGACAGCGCGGCACGCAGCCGCTGGCCGGACAGAACCGGGCCGAGGGGATCGTCGAAGCTGCCCGAGTTTTCGGAGCCGTCCGGCCCGATCCATTCCATGTGGCCGTCGGTGCGCGGAAAATAGACGGGGCGCACCACGCCGCCATCGACCAGCGCCTCGCCGTATCCGTACTCGTAGTCGCTGCGGGCCTCCCCGCAGGCGTCGTAGGGCACGTAAGGGATCGCCGTCGTGTCGGACCGGAACGGGGTGCCCGAAAGGGCCAGCCGCCTGGCGGCGCCCGCGAACGCCGAACGGATCCCGTCACCCCAGGCCCGGTCGTCTCCGGCGTGATGGAGTTCGTCGAAGATGACGAAGGCATCGAGCGCCAGGTCCTGCAACGCCATCGCCTGGAGGGAGACCTGTTGATAGGTGACCACGACGCCGTGCATGTCGCTCGGCAACCGGCCGTCGCGGGCTGACCACTGGGGCTCGATATGAAGGCCGAGCCTGGCCGCCGCCCGCGCCCACTGGTGTTTGAGGTGCTGGGTCGGTGCCACCACCACGACACGCCGCATCGGGTGCCGCGAAAGATCCTGCAAGGCCGCCGTCAGCGCGAAGGTCGTCTTGCCGGCGCCGGGGGTGGCTACGGCCAGGAAATCAGGCGCCGCAGAGGCCTGAAATCGCTCAAGAGCCGCTTTCTGCCAGGGTCGGAGGCGAACGGATCGGGGCGGCACGCCTACGGTTGACTCACAGGAATGTGCCGAGTGCTCCGAAGCTCCTGATTGTGCCGCGCAGAGCCAAGTGTCGGTAAGATCTTCGCATCGTGGGCGCGATTCTCCGACCACGATCGGGCTTTGTCAATTTGACAGGCGACTTTCGGGCAATTGCGGGAATTTCACCGGCGCCGATCCTCCCCGGGTCGGGTGTCAATCCGGTGTGCTCCCCCCCGGCGGAGATTCAATATCGCAGAAAGACCTTCTTGCGAGAATACTGGTCGGCCTCGAAATGATCCAGCAGGAAGGTGCTCAAGTGATACCGCGAGATGCGCGAATAGGCATCGATCAGCAGATCTTCGCCGTGAACGAACCGGGGCTTCTCGTTTTCGGCCATCAATTCGGACGGTTTGACGATCGTCCAGTTCAGACCGCTTTCCTCGACGCTCCGCTCCTGCTCGTCGCGGTCCGCCGCCACCGCGGCTTTCAGCAGCCTGGCCAGCCGGGCCATGACCTTGATGAAGCGCGACCGGTTCTTCGGGTAATCGCCGGCCAACGCGTTGGTTATGCAGAGCAGCCGGTCGACCCGATGTTTCTTCATGGCCCCGATGATCCCGCCGGTCGCGGCTGCACAGAAGACATCCCTGTACGGCTCGCGCGGCCCGAATGCGCAGATCACCACGTCCGCCCCGGCCACAGCCCGATCCAGATGCTCCGGGTTGAGCAGATCACCGACGACACATTCCACATTCTCCGGGAGATACTGCCGGTCCGATTCGCTTCGGCAGAATGCCGTCACGGCGTGTCCCCGTTCAACGGCATTGTTGATGAGCATCAGACCGGTTCGCCCGCTTGCGCCAAAGACACTGAGCTTCTTCATGCTGCTCCTCTTGAATTCCTGTCATCTGAAGTACGTGCCACTTTACAGCGAATCGGCAGAAGTTCTCAACCACCATCGAGTCCCAAACACGGTATTATAACCGTCATGGTGAT
>JANOHV010000227.1:0-26688 GCA_031406795.1 Candidatus Rokuibacteriota bacterium | reverse complement strand
TGTCTTCGTCGTAGGGGCGGGGTTGATCCCCGCCCGTCACCGTCGTAGGGGCGGGGTTGATCCCCGCCCGTCTTCGTCGTTGGGGCGGGGTTGATCCCCGCCCGTCACCGTATGAGACGACGTGGGGAGGCCGCGCCCTCGATGCCCTCGCGGATGACCAGGCGCTCGCCGGCGCGCACGCCGTCGCGATGGACGGCCGGATCGACGCTCCCGCCACCGCGCCTGATCGTGGAACGCCTCGGGTAGCGCGTCGCCAGATAGTCGCTGAATACCGGATCCTGTCCCGTTCGCACGACTGCGGCGCCCGCGCCCGCGCCCGGCCCCTGCCCCGACGCGCCACGCTCGAGCGTGCCGCGAAAACCTTCGATCAGGCCGCAGCCGAAATCCGTGCGACGCCGCGCGCCGAGCCGCCGGCCGCGGTTGTAGCGTTCCCACTCGGCCGCGATGTGGCGCCGCACGAACTCGTGGACGTACCCGGCGAGCTTGACCTGCGCCGGGGTGCCGCTGAGCTCGAGCACCGTGCCCATGCGTCCGCGCTCCACGACCCAGGCCGGCACCCAGATGCCGTAGGCTTCCCAGGTCCGCGTCACGAGCGCCGCGAGCTGGTACTCCTCGCGGGTGTGGCGCAGCGCGGGGCGCCCGGCGAAGGCGCTGAGGAACTCGTCGCCTCCCTGGTGCTCGTCCACGTGGTGGCGCCGCGCATATTCCCGGGCCCGCAGCAGCGCCAGTTCCGCCTCGTGGCGGTTCGCGCTCGCGGCCAGCGCCAACAGCCGCTGCACCCGGCCGAGCACCCGCGCCCGCGCCGGGTCGGCGTTGCCCTCCAGCCGGGCGCCGAGGGGAAGAAATTCTCCGGAGGCCCCGGGGTGCGCACCGAGAACGCGGCAGGCCTCGCGAAACGCCGGCCCGTGGGAGGTCTCGGCGCCGCCGCCGAGCGCCTGGTCGGCGAGCTGGTGCGCCATCTCGTGACGCAGCAGTTCCCGCACCTCGTCCCAGCCGCGATCGAGCGCGAAGCGACGACTGATGCGGATCTCCTCGCGCGCCGGGTCCCAGACGCCGAGCCGGCGCTCGGCGTCGCTGAGCGAAAACTGCGGCCGATGCAGCCGGTCGCGCTGGCGCCGGGGCACGAGCGCCAGTGCCTCGCGCCACTCGGCGGCGAGGCCGAGCAGGATGCTGCGCTCGACGTCACCGCCGCCGTCACGATCGGTCATACGCGGGCGGATCAAAAAGGGGACAGATCCATTTTTCAGCGGAAAATAAACCTGTCCCCTTTTGCTGTGGTGCGGTGATTGCTGGTGCCGTGGTCATGCCGTGGCCTTTGGCGATTGGAGCGCTACCGCATGACAATTGCATCGCTATCCGGTCCAGCTTCGCCGCGAAAGACGGAGCCAGGGACATAGAGACGCGCCGTGGTTCACAGGCGTCGACGAACCGGCGGCACCATCATCTCGTTGTCTTCGTGCACCAAGATGTGACATCGCCGGAGCGGCGGCATCGCTGCCGATGCCGCCGCAGGACGGCCACCTACTTTATGGTGTAGACGAACCTGTCCAGGAGATCCACGTCCGCGAGAACGATCTTGGTAGCGATCGCGAAGTCGCCCTTGGAGGGGAGATCCACGTCACTGCCGAAGCCCCCGTCCATGGAAAACGCAATGTCCCTGGTCTCGGTCTTGTTGGGTTGAGTCACGAGAAACCCGGCCTTGCCCTCCGTAGCCGGTCTCCCGTCGGGGCGCGTGACAAATACCATGAGGTGGTGGGACTTCATCTTGTAGAAATCGCTCGATGTCGCCTCGCTGGGCATGATGTTGGTTGCCTGCTTTGTGGCAACATCAAGAAGGTAATAGGTCAGGGTGTACCCGGAGACCTCGGTCTTACGGATGTTTACGCCATAGCTCGAGGATTTCACCGCGGGGTCCGCGAGGGCGGGCTGGGCCATCGCGAAGGCCATCAGAGCCGCAAGGGCGAAGGTGCCGAATGTTTTCATCTTCATGGTCGTTCCCTTTCATTCGTGTTTGGGGTTACGGCCCGCTGCGCCAACGACACCTGCCGCAGCGTTTCAGCATCGTGCTGTGCCATGCCGGGGTGGCTGCGCGGAGTGGATCGGCCGCCGGGCCCCTCTGATTTCTGGTGCTGCAACAATCGACCTTCTCTCCTTTCTTTTGCTTGGACACCGCCTCCAATCCGCTGATCCTCTCCATCCGCGGTTGCTTCACCTCTGCGCAACTCAACTTTCGGCGCCGATGATAGATTAGTAGTCTTATAGTGATGGATAGAGGATGTCGTGTCAAGAGGTGCGTGTAAACCCAGGGTGGCGCGCTCGGCGTCGGTTTCACCGCGAGCGGTCATACGCGGGAGGATGGCACGATTTCCGCTATACTGGCAACACCACAACGGAAAGGACCCGCGAGAAGAGCATGAGCATCGTCACCCTGCTCGACTACGGCGCCGGCAACGTGCGCAGCGTGCGCAACGCGATCCGCGCCCTCGGTTTCGAGGTCCGCGACGTCGCGTCGCCTGAGGAGATCCTCACCGCCGAGAGGCTCGTCTTCCCCGGCGTCGGCGCCTTCGGCAGCGCGGTCGGGCGCCTGCAGGCCGACGGGTATTTCGAGCCGCTGCGGCGGCGGCTGCTCGAGGGCCGGCCCTTCTTCGGCATCTGCATCGGCCTGCAGGTGCTCTTCGACGGGAGTGAGGAGTCGCTCGGCGCGACCGGTCTCGGCATCATCCGCGGGCAGGTGCGCCGCTTTCCCGCCGGCGCCCTCGCGGTGCCGCACATGGGCTGGAACGGCATCAACCTGCGCAAGCCTTCGGCGCTCTTCGACGGCTACGGCGGCGAGAAGCTCTACTTCGTGCACTCGTACCGCGGCGTGCCCGACGAGCGCGACCGCGACTGGGTGCTCACGACAACGAACTACGGCGGCGAGTTCGTCAGCGCCGTGCAGAAGGGGAACGTCGCCGCCGTGCAGTTCCACCCCGAGAAGAGCGGCGCGGCCGGGCTGGCGATCCTCAAGCGCCTTCTCACCGCTGGCGACCTCGGCCGCGCTCCCGAGCCCCCCGCCGTCGCCAGGGAGACCCGCCTCGCGCGCCGGATCATCGCCTGCCTCGACGTACGCACGAACGACGCCGGCGACCTGGTAGTGACCAAGGGGGACCAGTACGACGTGCGCCACGAAGGGGAGGTGCGCAACCTCGGCAAGCCGGTCGACCTCGCGCGCCGCTACTACGAGGAAGGCGCGGACGAGATCACGTTCCTGAACATCACCAGCTTCCGCGAGGAGCCGATGGCCGACCAGCCGATGCTCGAGGTGTTGCGTCGCACATCCGAGAACGTCTTCGTGCCGCTGACGATCGGCGGCGGGATCCGCGGCTACACCGACCCCGCGGGGCGGTGCTGGAGCGCACTGGAAGTCGCCAGCGAATACTTCCGCTCCGGCGCCGACAAGATCTCGATCGGATCGGACGCCGTGCATACCGTCGAGGAGTACCTGCGGACCGGCAAGGCGACTGGCGAGTCCTCCATCGAGCGGATCGCCCGCGCCTACGGCAACCAGGCGGTCGTGATCTCGGTCGACCCGCGGCGCGTCTGGGTGCCGGCGGCGGACGGCGTCCCGCACGCGGTCTTCCCGACCGACAAACCCGGACCGAACGGCGAGCGCTTCTGCTGGTTCCAGTGCACGGTCAAGGGGGGCCGCGAAGGGCGCCCGGTGGACGCCGTGACCCTCGCCGCGGTCTGCGAGAAGCTCGGCGCCGGCGAGATCCTCCTCAACTCCATCGACCGCGACGGCACGAAGTCCGGCTTCGACCTCGAACTGATTCGCGCCGTCAAGGCCGCCGTGTCGATTCCGGTCATCGCCTCCAGCGGCGCCGGGACCCCGGAGCACTTCGCGGAAGTCTTCGAGAAGACAAACGTCGAGGCTGCGCTCGCCGCCGGGATCTTCCACCGGCGCGAAGTGCCGATCGCCGCGGTGAAGGAACACCTGCGCTCCCGGGGGATAGAAATCCGCTGAAGCGACAATGTTCCAAGACGGGCACTCACATCGCACGAGACGTTGTTGCTCCCGTGTTGGTTTGGCCGCCAAACGGGCAGACGTAGGGGCGGGGTTGACCCCCGCCTTCTTATGAAGAGCCAAGGCTGTTTTGGGAGGGGATGTCAACCCCTCCCCTACAACCGAAACCACACCGCTACGAGCAGAAAGAGGTACGCGCACCATGTCCATCGCCCTTGCCATCGAGAAGAACGGCGAACTCATCCTCGCCGCCGACACCCTGACCAGCTTCGGCCACACCAAGGTCCCGCCGGTCCTGCACGCCGCCGAGAAGATCAGGCGCGTCGGCGCCTCCTTCCTCGCGACGACCGGCTGGGGCGTCTACGAAAACATCCTCGACGACGTCATCGCCCGGCGCAAGAATATCAAACTCGGCTCGCGCGAGCAGATCTTCGACTTCTTCCTGCGCCTCTGGAGCGACCTGCACAAGAAGTACTCCTTCGTGAACGACCAGATCGACGAGAAGGAGGCCGGGCCCTTCGGCAACCTCGACTCGACCTTCATCATCGCCGGCCGCGCCGGCATCTTCTACGTCGGGCCGGACATGAGCGTGACGCAGGTCAAGCACTACTTCGCCATCGGCTCGGGCGCCCCGTTCGCCCTCGGCGCGCTGCACGCGCTGCACGACTCGAAACTCGGCGCCGAGGCGATCGCCCGGCGCGCCGTCGAGGCCGCGATCGCCTTCGACACCTATTGCGGCGGCGACGTGCAGATCCACCGCGGCGCCGGCGCCCGCAAACGCCCACGGGGTTGACCTGCGCCGCCATCGGGAATATCGTGATAGCATGACCATCAACAAGGAGGATCCCATGTTCTGTTCGAACGATGACCACGCCCGCTCCGTTCTCGTGGCACTTGTCGTCGGCGGCCTGGTCGGCGCCGGCCTGGCGCTGTTGCTCGCGCCCCAGTCCGGCAAGCGCACGCGCCAGCAGATCGCCGACCTGGCCGAGGACCTCAAGGACTACGCGACCGACCTCACCGACAAGGTCCGCACCAAGGCCGTCTGATCCCCGCGCGATCGCTGAAGAGCCACGAGCGGACGACGATGAACGAGATTGTCCTCGAGACAGTTCTGCCCGGCTACACCCTGCTGCGGCGCGGCAAGGTCCGCGACGTCTACGATGCGGGCGAGCATTACCTGATCGTCGCCACCGACCGGATCTCGGCCTTCGATGTCGTGCTGCCCAACGGCATCCCCGGCAAAGGCCGGGTGCTGACGCAGATCTCGATCCACTGGTTCCGCCAGGTCGCGGACATCATCGAGAACCACCTCGTGGCGACCGAGGTCGACGATTTCCCCGCCCCGCTGCGCGCCCACCGCGCGGTCCTCGAGGGGCGCAGCATGCTCGTGAAAAAGGCGGCCGTGCTGCCGGTGGAGTGCATCGTCCGCGGCTATCTCTCGGGCAGCGGCTGGAAGGAGTACGGCAAATCCGGCACCGTGTGCGGCATCGCGCTGCCGGCCGGTCTCGTCGAGTCCTCGCAGCTCGCGGCCCCGATCTTCACGCCCAGCACCAAGGCCGAGGAGGGGCACGACATCAACATCGACTTCGGGGAGATGGCGAAGATCGTCGGCGACGACCTGGCCGCCCGCCTGCGCGACACCGCCCTCGCCGTCTACGCCCGCGGCCGTGAGCTGGCCGGCGAGCGCGGGATCATCATCGCCGACACCAAGATGGAGTTTGGGGTCTTCGAGGGACGCCTGATCCTGATCGACGAACTGATGACGCCGGACTCCTCGCGGTTCTGGTCGGCGCAGAGCTACCAGCCGGGACGCGGCCAGGAGAGCTGGGACAAGCAGATCGTGCGCGACTACCTGCTGACGCTCGACTGGGACCAGACCTATCCTGGACCGGTACTGCCCGACGAGATCATACAAAAAGCCTCAGCCCGCTATCAGGAGATCTACGAAATCCTGACCCGCTGACGCCTGGCGCCTCTGCTTCTGCACAGCAGGCCGCTCAAAAGGGCCCAGGTGCAAGGCGGGCGAGTCCTGAGGAATGAGGCGTACGAGCAGTACGCCGCAGCGTCTCCCCCCACTCGCTGCGGCGCTCGCAGGGGGCAAGGTGCCCACCGCCGCAGATGGGCCCTTTTCAGCGGCCTGCGACCGTGAAGCGGTAGTCCCAGCCGATGCCCGTCTTGCCGTGCGTGTTCATGATGCCGACCGTCCGCCCGTCCCGGTTCGCCGTGAGCTTGAACGAATAGCACTCCGCCGCCTCGTTCGGCGGCAGATCGATCCTGACCCAGGTTTCAGCAGTGGAGTGGGCGAAGACCCGGCCCGCGGCGACAAAGCCGCGGCTGCAGGCGAGCCGGTCGACGCTCACGTCATAGCGCGCGCCCGAACCAAGCGGCTCCCAGGAGAAAACGACCTTTCCGGGATGCGCGTTGCCCGCGCCGCACGGAATGTCCCAGCCGCTGATGACGACACCGTTGTCGACCGGCTGCACCAGGTGCATCACGGTGCGCAGCGACACCTCAAGCTCGGTGGGCCGCCCGGCCTCGACCGTGAACTCCTCCCAGCCGGTGAGATCTCCGGGGAACGTCTTCGGGTTGCCGGGAGCAAGATCGATGCGCACGCTCATCGCGTAGCGCCCGGGCGCGAGTCCGCGAATCGTGAAAACCCCGGCCGCGTACTCGACCTGCGGTTTGGCCGGGGTTTTCAACCCTTCATCGCGAAACCAGAACTGGGGGGGCGGGGCCGTGGTGTTCACGAAGGCCTTGCCCTCGAACAGCAGCCGCCCGTGCGCGACGACTGCGCCGGCGTCGAGCGCAGGTGCCGCTGCTGGCGGTGTCGCGGCGGGCTGCGGCGGCGGGAGGGACGATTCCGCGGGCACGGCGGCGGCAGTTCCCGCGGTTGCCGCCTCCGGACCGGGTGCGGGCACCGGGACGGGTAGCCCCGCGGCAGAGCCCTGGGCCGCCGACGATGCCGATGGGGCGACCTGGTCGAGCGGCGGCGCGCTCGCCGGTGCCGTCGGCGCCGGCGGCACCGCCGTTGGCGCAACGGCCAGTTCCCGCGGCGTATGGGGGACGAGCAGGGACGTGTCCGGCGGTGTCTGCCGGCTGCGCTGACGCAGCACGACTGCAGCCAGCGCGAAGAGCACCAGAGCGACGCCGGCAAGCACCAGCGGACGAACGCCGCGCGGGGTTCGAGGCGCTTCCGCGGCACGGGGCGCCTCGGCGGCGCGTGGCGCTTCGACGACGCGCGGCACCCGCTGGCGCTCGGGCGTCATCCGCACGCCGGCGAGCTTCGCCAGATCGGCCTCCAGCGTCCGCGCATCCGCGTAGCGCCGCTCCAGGGACGTGTCGAGCATCCGCCCGATTACGGCGGCGAAGGCCTCGCTCACCCCCAGGGCGGACCGCAGCGGCACCCGCGCGACCTCGCGCAGCAGCACCGCCGGATCCTTCGCCGTCATGCCGCGGCAGACGGCCAGCGCAAGCGCGTAGATGTCGGATGCCGGGACGGCCCCCCCCATGAAGACCTCGGGGGCGGCCAGGGCCAATTCGTCGGGGCCGGGGGGAGCCTGCTCCGCGGAGGGGGCGGCCTCCTCGGCAACCGCGTAGTCCAGGTCCGTGAGGCAGGGCCGGCCGTCGGGACCGAGCACGATACCCGCCGCCCCGATGGCGCGGTGCACGAGCGGCGGTTCGAACGCGTGGAGATACGCCAACACGGGCACGATGCGTCTGAGCAGGGTCAGCGCCTGCGACTCGGTCAGCGCCCGTCCCTTGGCAACGAGCCGCTCCAGGCTCTCGCCCGGATGATAGCTGGTGACCACCACGCGCACCGCGGCGTCCCCTTCGCCCTCCGAGAACGCGTCGACGAAGCGCGGCAATCCGGGGTGGTCGAGCCGGGCGAGGATCGCGGCCTGCGTCTCGAAGCGCCGCGCGGCCGCCGGGGAAGCCGCCGCCACGGAGAGTTCCCGCAACACGCACGGGCGGCCATTGCGCAGGTCGGTCACGAGCAGGGAGCGCGTGCCCGCGCCGCTGTCCAGCTCCCGGTCGATCCGGTACCGTCCGCCGATCAGCCGGCCCATCTCGCCCATGGCCACGCGATTAGAAGCGGTCGAAGACCAGCACTTCGTCGGTCATGCGGTGATCCGGGCCATAGTGCTTGACGGAGCGTCGCTGCTCGATGGCGGTAAGCGTGTCCATGGCGTTCATCCTCCCGGTCATAGCCTCACAACACAGTGTCGCGCATTGTACCAGCATTCACGTACGCGCCGGAGCCGGTCAGAGCGGCTCGTAGCGGTTCGCCGCCGTGAAGAACAGCCCTTTCCCGGCGACCGGTTCACCGGTGATCCGGGTCCAGATCTCCGCGTAGAGTCCGACCTGCGGGGCGTAGTGGCGCACCCGTTCGGCCAGTTCGGCCGGGGTGCGGGCGGCGTCGGTCTTCCAGTCGACGATGACCCACCCGTCGGTCTCGCGGAACGCAAGGTCGATTACGCCGCGGACGAGCACCGGCACGCGGGCGTCCGCACCCGGCCCACCCGCCCCGGGGAGGGTGGGGATCGCCCGCAGCAGCGGGTCGCCGGGATGCAGACAGATGTCGAAGGGGACCTCGACGAGCAGGGACTCGGCCGCCGCGGCCCGCCCCCAGATCTCCGAAGCCCGCACCGCGGCGACAACCGCCAGCGCCTCCGCGGCCCGGGAGCCCGGCAGCCCCTGCTCCTCGAGCGCGGCGCGCGCCTGCGCCGACAGGTCGCGGCCAGGCTCGCGCAGCGCGGTCTCGAGCAGGAAGTGGATCACCGTCCCCCACTCGGTGCCGTGCTCGCCGGCCGCCGGCCGCCGGTGCAGCTCCGCGGTGCTCAGCGCCAGTTCCTTGGCGCCACGCACCTCGTAGGTTGCGGCACCCGCCAGCCGCCAGCGCGCCGCGATTGCCGCCTCTGCCGCGGCGATCTCGGCGGGGCTCACCGTCACGCTGCCGGTCGCGGGCGCCCGCTGCGGTCCGGGATCGGGCAACTCGGGCGCACCGACGAGCCAGTCCCTGAAGAACTCCCAGGGGCTGTAGTGACTCCCCCTCCCGGGCCGGCGCGTCACCACGAGCTGGCTGCCCGCGCGCGTGGCCGCGACGTAGAGCAGGCGGGTGTACTCGGCCGCCTCGAAGCGCCCCTCCTCCTCGGCGAAGGCCTCCCAGTCGTGCGGGTGGGCCAGGGTCTTGCGCAGAAACTGGCCGCTCTGCTGCTCCACGGCGAGATAGCCGACAATGCGATCGCCGGTGCGATCCACGTGCAGCAGAGACCCGCCGCGCGGCTTGCCGCCGGGGTCGGCGAGAAAAACCACCGGCGCCTCCAGCCCCTTGACCTTGTGCAGGTTCATCACCCGCACCACCGAGGAGTCCGGCGCGCGAGCGGGCAGCCCGTCGAAGGGCGTCTCCTGCTCGATCAGCCGCTCGAGCAGATCGGCGACCCCGGCGGCCGAGCCCACGCCGGCGCACTGCGCGCGCAGGATGGCGAAGGCCTTGCCGATGCTGCCCGCGCAGCCATCGCCGCCGGGGGCGGCCAACGCGCGCAACACGAGGCCCAGGTCGGCGGCGATCCGCTCGAGGGCGGCCGCGGGGGGCATGGTGCGCAACCAGCGAGCGCAACGCCGCAGACGCGCGAAAGCGTCCTCGTACAGCCCGCGCGCCCGCTCCTCGAGCCCGGGCGGCGGCGTGGCGTTGTACGAAAAATGCCCGCCGGCCCTCGTGAAGTCGTAGAGTTCGACGTCGCTGATCCCGAAGAGTTCGCCGCGCAGGACGCCGACGAGCGCGACGGGGTTCTCGGGCTCGACGATGGCGCGCAGGCAGCCCGCGAGCAGCCCGAGCTCGCTCACCTGCCCCCAGGCGCTGCCTCCGCTGACCTGGTGCGGGATCCCCAGCTGCTGCAGGGCGGCGCCGTAGAGATCCAGGTGCTTGCGGCGCCAGGTGACGATGAGAAAATCACCGGGGGTCGCTGGTGACGACGCTGAGGCGCCGGCGCCGCGCCGGGCGGCTCGCGGCACCGGCAATCCCGCGTCGATCGCGTGGCGGATGAAGCGGGCGATGCGCTTCTCGTCGGTGTCGTCGGCCCCGCCGGCCGCGGGCGCCCCGGAGACCGTGATCGTGCTGATCCCGGCGAGGCCGGCGTCGGAGCCGGCAGCGGACCGGCCGAACGCCAGCGGGTGCGCCGCCGGGGCATAGCGGTCCTCGGTTTCGGGGAAGACCGGCGAGGCGAAGATGCCGTTGCCCCAGGCGACCAGCTCGGGGAGGGTGCGAAAGCTCGCGTCCAGCTCGACGACCGCGCCGCCGGCTTCGCGGATGATGCCTTTGACCGTCTGGTAGGTCACGATATCGGCGCGCCGGAAGCGGTAGATCGACTGCTTCGGGTCGCCGACGACGAACAGCGAGCCGGGCACCGGGCGGCAGGCGCGCCAGTTCTTCTCCCCGGGATCGGCCGCGGTCAGGAACAGCACGACCTCGGCCTGCAGCGGGTCGGTGTCCTGGAACTCGTCGACGAACAGGTGCGTGAAGCGCCGGCGGAAGTAGGCGCGCACCCGCGGCTGCTCGCGCAGCAGCCGCGACGCTCTGAGGAGCAAATCCTGGAAGTTGAGCACGCCCGCCTCGGCGCGCAGGCGGTCGTAGACGGCGACCGCGGCCTGCAGCAGCGGGATCACGGCGGCGTAGCGCAGCTCGCGCCAGCGCGCGACGAACGGCCGCGCGACCTCGTCGCGGAAGACATCCCAGGTCTCGATCTCGGCCTTGACGCCGCCCTTGGCCCCGCCGGGCCAGCACTTCTGCGTTGCGCCGTGCGGGCGGTCGAACTCCTCGAGCACCTCCAGCAGCTTGACCGGGCGGGCGAGGTCGCGGTGCCGCGCCAGCCGTTCGATGCTCTCGTACCGGGTCATCAGCCGGTCGGTGCCGCGCTCCTCGGGGAAGGACGGCGCGACGGCGCGCATGCGCGACAGATAGCGCTCGAGCGCCTGGTGCGCCGGCGCGAGATCGCCGAGCCGGACCTCCGGCGCCGGCCACTCGTCGACGTCGGGATAGGCGGCGAAACTCCTGAACGCGGCCTTGAGCTGCCCGAGGTGGATGCCGATGTCGGCGAGCCGCACGACGCGCGGGTCGCCGGACGCGAAGAGCTCCGCGACGAACTGCTCCCAGGCGCGGTCCCGCAGGATCGCGTCGGCGTCCCCGTCGATCTCCTCGAACGCCGCGTCCACGCCGGCCTCGATGGGCCGCTCGCGCAGCAGCCGGGCGCAGAACGCGTGGATCGTGCCGATGAAGCAGCGCTCGACGTGCGCGAGCGCCCCGGCGAGCCGCGCGGCCCGCTCGCCGGTCGACGCGTGCGCCTCGCGTTCGAGCCGCGCGGTGAAGCGCCCCCGCAGTTCGGCGGCAGCCTTGCGCGTGAAGGTGACCGCCGCGAGCCGGCCGACATCGCAGCGCCCCGTCGCGATCAACTCGACCATCCGCCCGACCAGGCAGGTGGTCTTGCCGGTGCCGGCGGCGGCCTCGACGAGCAGCGTCGTCTCCAGATCGTGCCGGATGCGCTCGCGCGCGCCCTCATCGGGGGCGGGCGGGTCGAGGGTCCCCGTCATTCCTCGTCCTCCCGGCGGCCGGCCGCTCTGCCGAGACTCCCCGCGCGCAACGCCGCCAGCGGCTCCAGCAGCGGCTCGCCGGCCCGGATCTTGCGCCGGGACGCGGCGGCCTGCGCCACGACGTCGCCGCACGCGGTGCGGTAATCGCAGTGGCGGCAGTCCTTGTCCGCGTCGGTCGTCGCGGCGAACGCCCCCGAAGCGATGATGCGGCAGAGACGGCCGAGGACCTCCGCGCCCGACGCGAGTCGCCCGGCATCCCAGCCGATGCGTTCCCCCCGCCCCCTGGCGCCCGGGAAGAAGTAGCCGAACGAGCGCACCGCGGCCTGCGGGCCGACCGTGTCGCGCAGGCGCCGCTCCACCATCCTGAAGTACAGGTACGGCTGGATCTTGCGCCCCTCGGGGAAGGGGTCGGCGCGATCGTACCCCCAGGTGCCCCCGGTCTTGTAGTCCCAGATCGCCCAGCCGCCGCCGGTGCTATCGATGCGGTCCACGCGCCCGCGGACGCGGATCTCCCGCCCGCCGGGAAGGGCGACGATAATCGGCTCGGGGTGGTCGATCGCGGTGCCGTGCTCGCCCGGCGGCATCCCGAGCGAAGCCTCGACGTAGACCGGTTCGCTGCCGGTCGCGAGGGCGTGTCGCTCCTCCTCGCGCACCAGGGTCTCGGCCGCCAGCACGAGCTGCTCGCGCTCGCTGGCGAAAGCCGCCGGCGAAGGCGACGGGTGCGTGGCGAGACACCGGGCCAGCTTCTTCTCCAGCAGGCCGAGGATCAGCTTGCGGCCGCGGGCGTAGTCCGCCGGCCACCCGGTGCCGACGATCTCGCGCACGTACTCCTCGAACAACTCGTGAAGCAGCGAACCGGTGAGCAGCGGGTCGAGCCAGCGCTCCGGGTCGACGATGAGTTCTTCAGGAGGGGCGATTTCAAGCGCGTAGCGGTAGAAGAACCGGCGCGGGCAGGCGCCCGTTGTCTCCAGCCCGTTCGAGGAGAGCACCTTGCCTCCCGGCGCGGTCGGGTCGAGATCGGCGCCGGCGAGCGGCACCCGCCCGTCCCACGCGGTGAACGCCGCGTCCGCGCGTCGAGCCGCCGCGTCGAGCCCGCGGACCAGGTGCGGAGCGCGCCACGCGAGAAGCTCGCCGGCATTGTCCACAACTTCGTCCCCGGTGAAGCGCCAGAGCCACCACTCGCCGAGGTCGAGCGCCCGTTCCGGGGTCTCCGGCGCGAACGAGGCCGGCGGCCCCGCGGCGCGGACCAGGTCGGCCTGGTCGGCCTCCGGCGCCGCGCGCGCCAGCCTGAACGCGTCCAGGACGACCTGACTCGCGAAGCATTCGCTGTCCTCGACCACGTCGCGCGCCGGCCAGCTGAGCGTGACGGCGCCGCGCAGCCGCCCGAGCAGCCGCTTGAACCCCTGGACGGTCTCCTCCAGGCGTCGCCCGGCGGTCGGCATGGCGGAATCGAGCTGCGCCCGTTCGCTGTCGAGCAGCAGCGGGTCCTGCAGGCCCGCGCCGGGAAACCGACCATCGTCGAGGCCGACGATCATCGTGTGCGGGCGCCCGGAGTGCCCCCCGGACCGCACATGGTCGGCGTGCAGGCAGCCCGGCCGCGGCCCGCTGCCGCCGACGCGGGCGGCGGCGGGGAGCTCCAGAAGCCAGTCGCGGACATCGACGGCACTCATGCCCCCGGCCCGCGCGAGCCAGTGCGCCATGACGTCGAGTTCCTCGCGGAGCTTCTCGGCCGCGAAGCTGTCGAAGCGCCCGGCGCTGCGGGAGCAGGTCGCGAGGAACTTCCGCGCGGCCGCGACCAGCTCGGCCCCGCCTGCGCCCGCGGGCGGCGCAAGCCCCAGCAGCCGATCCGCCAGGTCACGGATCAGCACGAGTTCGCCGATCGTGCGCGCGAGCCGCTCGCAGCGCACCTCCGGCTCGTAGCCGGGGTCGCCTTCGCCATCGCCGGTGTCTGCGGTCGCTTCGCTCTCGAGACGGGAGCGCGCGGCGGCGATGCGCTCGTCGATCCGGGGAAGATAGCGCCCGCGCTCCTGGCCGATCGGGACCGCCCGCAGCACGGCGGCGAGGCGCGAAAAGCCGATTCGTCCCTCGCCGGTCTCGCCGGTCTCGATCAGCCCCTCGCGGACCATGGTCACCAGGGCCGCCTGCGGGTACCCCTCGCTCATCCAGCGCAGCCACCCGCTCAGGCCGCGGCCGGGGCGCGACAGGGCGCAAGGCAGCCCCTCCGCGAAGGTGACCGCGGCCTCGTCGCCCGGCTCGAAGCCGGGGCGATCGATGGCGGCAAACGTCTCGGACAGCACCAGCGCGTAGGCGCTGTCCGTGTAGAGAATTTCGACCTCGTCGAGCGGCGTGCCCGATTCGAGACACCGGCGCAGCACGGAGCGCACCTCGTTGCGCTCGCCGACGGCGCGGGAGAACCCGACCTGTTCGGGAAGCCCCGGAGGATCGACCGCGAGCCGCAGGAGCCGGCCCGCGGGGATCGCGGCGATCAAACGGCGCTCCAGCCCGTTCGGCGCGGCGTCCTCCGGGATCAGCACCAGCGTGTCGCGCCCGAGAGCGGCGGGGTCGGCGGCGAGGCGCTCGGCGGCGAGGCGCAGCACCAGGGCGTAGTCGGCGAGCCCCTCCGCGGCAAGCAGCCGGCCGTATTCTCCGGCCAGAAGACGCAGATCGGCGCTCTTGGCGCCATCCTCGAACACGCCGTCGCGCAGGCGATCCTCGGGGACGCCCTCCCGCCGCAACTCGGCGAGGCTCGCCAACACGGTCGCGGCCAGACCCGCGCCCGGCCTGGCCTGGCTCAGAAAGGGCAGCCTTCCCTCCAGCAGCATGGCGCGCAGCACCCGATCGGCCAGCAACTGCTCGGCGCGGCGCGGCGCGACCGTCAGGCCGTCGTTCGCGAGCGCCGGGGCTGCCAGCTCGACGGCGAGCGAACGCAACGTCTCGACGCGGGCGTTGAGCACGGGCTGCCCGGCGCGCGCCGCGGCATCCAGCCACTGGTTGCCAACGCGGCGAGACGGCGCGATCAGCCGTTTCTCCTCGAGCGGCTTGGAAGCGCACAAACCGGCGAGGGCGGCGATGAAAATATTCATATCTGATTCATTCTACACCCCCGGCCCGGGCCTGATACAACCTCTCCGCGAAGCGCTTCACGGCAGCGAGCAGGAGAAAGATTCGCTGTAGTGTTAAGTGAGGGATTTCATTCGATCACTATGCTGTACCGATCTTGGCACGAGGCCGGCGATGACGGTATTCATAAACCCTGGACTGAAGGCGGACCGAGAGAAATGGGTATATCTCAATTCAGGCGTCGGCGGGATGACGCCAGCGCAGCCCCTTGAAACGGCTGAAGTCCCGATCCATGCTGATCCACTCGCTGCCCGACTCGATCGCGAGGGCCGCGAGATAGGCGTCCGGGACGAGATTCCCTCGCGCACCCGCCTCGCGGCAGAGGCGGCTAAAGATCTCCCAGTGGCGGTCCCCCGGCCTCAGAATGACGCAGTGCGGCTGGCTGCGCACCTGCTCCGCGAACGCCAACGCATCGGCGAGCGGACTGGGATCAGAAAAAATCTTCGGGTGGGTCACGATCCTCACGAAGCCGCTGAGGACCAATTCCGACATGCCGTACGCTTGTTCGTCGTCGAGCACCTGCCGCAACCAGTGCGCGCACACCGGGTGTTGCTCCGAATCTTCGCGGTGTGCGTGGACGATGATGTTGACATCCGGCAGAATCAACGCGGCGATTCCATCAGGTCGAGCAAGGTCGCGGAATCGTCGAGGTCAACGCCCGGCCGCACGCCGCGGCCGTTCACGGTCCGAAGTTTCACCGGTGTGCGATTTGCGGGAGCGCGGACCGGCGCAAGACTCTGGCGCAGGGCATCTTCCACCACCGCGGTGAACGTGCGCCCGGTTTCGGCCGCGCGCCGCTTGGCCGCTGCCATGAGCCGGTCATCAAGACGGATTGTCGTTCGCATATGTCAGAACATAATCATCAGTCATCAATATGTCAACGTTACAACAGGGGTAGGGGTGACCGATGACAACCGGGACCGCTCGAGAATCTGTCCCCTCGTGGCTCTCTTGGTATTACAATAGTTTCGCCATGAATCTGCTGCCTGTCCGGGTCGTCGTCCTCGCCGCCGATCTTCCCCCCGAAACCCTGGCCGATCTGCTGCGCAACGTCGTCGGCGACGGGCCTGCGGCACGTTTCACCGGAACAGTCTCGACCAGCGGGTTCGTCATCACCCGCCTGAACGAATTCCGCAGCACGGTCATGCCCTTGCTGCGCGCCGGCTTCCGCCCGACCCCGGGAGGCGGCACGCGAGTATGCCTGCGCCTGAGCCCCCCCGGGACCGTCGTCGCCTTCATGGGGATCTGGCTGGCGTTCCTCGCCGCGCTCGCCGCCCTGATCATCCTCGCCCATGCGCGGGACGCCAGCCGCAGCCTTCTGCCCCTGCTCGCGCCCGCCGGACTGGGCGCGCTCTCCTGGTTCCTGATGACCGCGGTCTTCAACGCCGACGCCCGCTGGGCCGTGGAGCACCTCGTCGAGTCGATCCCCGCGATCCACCCCGAAGAGGCCCCGTGAATCCGGGAACTCATTCCCCCCGCGGCGCATCTATGGTACGAAGGGGATGATGAAACGCGGGAATGACGCGAATAAGACCAGCAAAGGAGAAGTGATGGCTGCAGTGAGGAAGTCCGCCTGGATCGGCGTCGCCGCCGTCGCGGCTCTGGTCGTTTTGCTGAAGGTTGCCCCATTGCCCGCGTTCGGTCCCGGGATGGGGGGAAAGGCCGGCGCGGTCGCCGGACAGGCAGGCTCTTCGCAATCGGTCTGCAATCAGGCTTTCATGTACATCGACGCCTTTTACGTCGACCCCAAACGCGTCGTGCCGATGAAGCTGCTGGAGAGCGCCTTCCGCGCGGTGGAGTCGCAATACCCCGAGGTCATCGTCGATCTGGCGCCGGACAAGAAGATGGTTACCGTGCGGGCGCGCGGCTTCGACCGCAGCTTCGACCTCTCGGTCCTGGCGGGCACCGCGGACATCGCCCGGGCGCTCGACCAGGTGGTTGGTTTTGTCGCCGAGCGCCTCGGCGCCGACGTCGAAAAGGACAAGCTGCTCTACCTGGCCGTCAACGGCGCCCTGCGCGAGCTGGACCCGCACACCAACATCTTCAGCACCAAACACTTCAAGGAGTTCAAGACCTCGACGAGCGGGAGTTTCGGCGGCATCGGCTTCACCTTCAACGCCCTGGACGGCGAGTTGACGATCATCTCCCCGATCCCGGACACGCCGGCCGCGCGCGCCGGGCTCCAGAGTGGCGACAAGATCGTCTTCATCGACGGCGTGCCGACCACGAACATGTCCTCCGACACGGCGGTCGGCCGGATGCGCGGGGAGCCGGGGACACCGGTGACCCTGACCGTGGCGCGCGAAGGCTGGAACGAGCCGCGCGACTTCCCGATCGTCCGGGAGATCATCAAGATCATCAGCGTCGAGAGCCGGCTGCTCACGGGCGAGGACGGGCCGCCGGTGGTTTACGCCCGCGTGAAGAATTTCCAGACCGACACCAGCGCGGAGCTGGCGGCCGCGATCCGCAAGCTCGAGACCCCCGCCACGGCCGGCGTCATCCTCGACATGCGCGACAACCCGGGCGGGCTGCTCGACGAGGCGGTCAAGCTCGCCGACGGCTTCCTCGAGGAGGGGGCAATCGTCTCCACGCGCAACCGCTCCGGCCGCGGGAAGGTCGACGCCGCCGGCCGCTTCGACCGGCCCTTCACCCGCCTGCCGCTGATCCTGCTCGTGAACCGCGGCAGCGCCTCCGCCTCCGAGATCGTTTCGGCCGCCCTGCAGGACAAGCGCGCGCTGCTCATCGGCGAGCGGACCTTCGGCAAGGGCTCGGTCCAGCAGGCCTTCCCGCTCTCCGACGGCGGCGGCGTGCTGCTGACGGTGGCCCAGTACCTCACCCCCGGAGAAGTCAGCATCCAGTCCATCGGCGTCGAACCGGACATCGTGCTCGACCCGGTGCTGGTGAGCGCGGAGCGGCTCCAGCTGGCGGCGGTGAAGAGCCACATGGGCGAGTCCGACCTCGAGAACGCCTTCTCGGATTGGGGTAACTCGCGGCGCGAGGCCGTCGCCTCGCAGCGCTTCCTGCGAACCGAGGACCGCGAGCACGACAAGATGACGAAGAAGCGCGAGGAGCGCCGCGAACCCACCGAGCAGGAGAAGGCCGCCAAGCTCGCCGCCGAGTTCGAGGTGCGCCTTGCGCGTCGCATCCTCGGCGCCGCCCGGGGCCGGCAGGATGCGGCCACCCGCGCCGGCCTGCTCAAAGTGGCGCAGGAGGTCATGGCGGCGTCCGTGCCGGAGGAGGAGAAGAAGATCGGCGCGGCGCTCGCGGCCTGCACCATCGACTGGACCGCCGGGAACGCCGCGGCCGGGGCGACGGCCAAGCTCGTCGCCCGTCTGCCGCAGGGGCAGGTGCTCAAAGCCGGCGAGAAAACCGGCATCACCGTCGCGGTCACCAACACCGGCGGCGAGACCCTGCACCACGTCTGGGGCCGCACGCTCTCCACGAACCCGCTGCTGAAGAACATCGACTTCGCCTTCGGCACGCTCGCCCCCGGACAGACGCGCGAGTGGACCGCGCCGTTCGAGGTCCCCGGCGCGGTCGAGGAGCGCTGGGACACCCTGTCGCTGATTCTGCAGGCGAACGGCGCCGGTCCGGTCACCGTGTCGGGCGGGAGCATCGAAACCAAGTCCCGGCCGTCGCCGGAGTATGCCTACCGCTACACCATCACCGACGAGAACCTCAAGGACAAGTCCAAGAACGGCGACGGGCGTCTCGAGGAGGGCGAGCGGGCGAAGATCTCCGTCGAAGTGACCAACTGCGGCCAGGCCGAGAGCCCGCTGCTCGAGATCAACCTGAGCGCCGACGAGAAGGAGGAACTCTATCTCGAGGAGGCGCGCTGCAAGATCGAGAAGTTCGCGACCAGTTCGGCGCAGATCGCGCCTTTCTCGTTCAAGGTCATCCGCCCGCTGGAGTCCGGCAAGGTCAGGGTCGGCCTGAGCTTCACCGACCGCGCCGCCGGGGGCTACCTGATGGACGGCTTCGAAATCCCGACGAACGCGCCCTACCGCGCCGTTGAGTCGCGCGTGCCCCCGCGGATCATCCTCGTCGAGCCGATGCCGCTCGTGACCGACGCGGCGCAGCTCACGCTCTCGCTGAGCACGACCGACGACGGCAGCGTCAAGGATATCGTCGTTTACCGTGGCGAGAAGAAGCTGACCTACGCGCGCAACCGCGAGGGAACCGCGCCGTTCCCGCTGACCCTGACGGTGCCGCTCGAAAACGGTTCGAACCGGGTCGTGATCATCGCCCGCGACGACAAGGATATCCCGGCGCAGAAAGTCCTCTACGTCCACCGCCGCAGCGTGGAGGCCGTGGCCGCCTCCGGCGCCGCGGCCGCAAAGCCGGCAGTCCCGTAACGGGCGCGCCGGGCGGAGGACATGACGTTGAAGATCGGGATTCTCGGCATCCTGGCTCTGCCGGTGCTGTTCGCGCTCACCGCGCGGCGGGCGCCCGCGACTCCCCCGGAGGAGACCGCGGTCTTCGCGGGCGGCTGCTTCTGGTGCATCGAGTCCGCGTTCGAGAAGATCCCCGGGGTCGGCGCCGTGGTTTCCGGGTACACCGGCGGAACGACGGAGAACCCGGCGTACAAGGAGGTCTCGGCCGGAACGACCGGGCACGTCGAGGCGGTGCAGGTCCGCTTCGACACCGCCAAGGTCGGCTACGCCCGTCTGCTCGAGATCTTCTGGCGGCAGGTGGACCCCACCGACGCCGGGGGGCAGTTCGTCGATCGCGGGAGCCAGTACCGCGCCGCGATCTTCTATGCGACCGGGGAGCAGAAACGACTGGCCGAAGAATCGAAGGCGAAACTCGCCGGGTCACGGCGTTTCGACAAGCCGCTCGTGACGGAGATCCTGCCGGCCGGCAAGTTCTGGCCCGCGGAGGAGTACCATCAGGACTACTACAAGAAGAACCCCGTCCGCTACAAATACTACCGCTGGGGTTCGGGACGCGATGAGTTCCTCGACAAGGCCTGGGGGAAAGAGCGCGGCCTCGCGGACGTCGACCCGCCTCCGCGCGCCGCCGCGTGGCACGCCTTTGTCAAGCCGTCCCGGGACGAGCTGAAAGGCAGACTCACCCCGCTGCAGTTCGAGGTGACGCAGCAGGAGGGGACGGAGCCGGCCTTTCAGAACGAGTACCACGACAACCACCGCGAGGGGATCTACGTGGACGTCGTCTCGGGCGAGCCGCTCTTCTCCTCGCGCGACAAGTACGATTCCGGCACCGGCTGGCCGAGCTTCTCGCGGCCGCTGGAGCCGGGGCTCGTCGTCGAGCGGACGGACCGCCGCCTCTTCTCGGAGCGCACCGAGGTACGCAGCCGCTACGGCGACTCGCACCTCGGACACGTCTTCACCGACGGGCCGCCGCCGGCCGGCCGGCGCTACTGCCTGAATTCGGCCGCGCTGCGCTTCGTCCCGAAGGAGCAGATGGAGCGCGACGGCTACGAGGACTACCTGCTGCTGTTCGAGAAGTAGCGCCCCTGCCCCGCGCACCCGCGCAGTCGCGTTCTTGACAGAGCGCGCCCCATCCGGTATATACCTACCGTTAGGTATAGCTCGGAAGGGGTGAACGGATGTCGGTCCGACGCGCAGTGACCCGGAAGCACGCCGAGGCGGATGCACCTGATCGCTGCGCCCGCGCGCGATTGCTGCGCGAGGCGGCCGAGCTCTTCAATCGCAAGGGGTACGCGGCGACCTCGGTCGGCGAGATCGTCGCCGCCGCGAGGGTGACCAAGCCGGTACTCTATTACCACTTCGAGAGCAAGGAGGGCCTCTACCTCAGCCTGATGGAGGAGGGGCTCGAGAGTTTTCGCGCCACGCTCGAGGCCGCGCTCCAGCGCGACAAGGGAACCGTCGCCGACCGGATCACGCGCCTGTGCGAAGCGATCGTCGGCCACGCTCTGGAGAACTTGAGCATCGTCCGGCTGACGCGGGGCGTGCACCACGCGCCGCCGCAGGGCGCCCCCGCCCTGGATGTCTGCGAGTTTCCGCGCACCATCCAGGCCACGCTGCTGAGCCTCGTCGAGGAGGGGGTGCGCTCCGGCGAATTCAAACCCGTCGCCCCGGCCGACCTCGTCTGGGTGATCACGGGGCTGCTCTCCGTCTGCATCGATTCCAATCTGATCGACCCTGCGCGAGCGCTCAAACCGCGCGGGTTCCGCTCGGCCCTGAACCTCGTGTTCGCTGGCGTCAAGCCCGCCGGACGCTGACCACAAGGAGACCACTGACGTCATGAGCAACAGAAACAGACTGCCGAAGAACGCCCCGGCGCGGCGCAGCGATCGTACGCCGCCGATCGGGTACCTGTTCGTCCTGATCGCCACCTGGTCGCTGATCGCGCTGAGCCTGCCCGGGTGCGGTGCGAAGACGGAAACCCCGCCCGCGAACGCTCCCGCGACGGCGACCCCGGCCGGCGTTGCCGTCGACACCCTGGCGGCGACGCCCGCCGACCTCGTCGACGAGATCGCGGTCGTCGGCACGCTGGTGCCGCGCACGCAGGCCGAGATCAAGTCGGAAATCTCCGGCAGGGTCGAGGAGATCACCGTCGGCGAGTGGGTGCGGGTGCGCCGCGGCGACCCGCTGGCCCGGGTCGACACCCGGGAGATCGACTCGCTGCTCGCGAAGGCGGGCACGGTGATCGAGTTGGCCAGGGCGAACCTCGCCGCGGCGCAGGCCGGGCTGGCCGAGGCGCAAGTCGCCGCCGATCGCGCCCGCCGCGAGCAGGTCCGCCTCGCCGCCCTCAGGGACGCCGGCCTCGCCACCCAGCAGGCGCTCGACGAGGCCGCGAGCCAGCTGGACGCCACGGGGGCGCGGATCAGGTCCGCCGAGGCGCAGGTGGCCGCCGCCGCCGCGCAGATCACCGTTGCCGAGGAGGATGTGCGCACGCTGACGACGCGCCGCGGGAAGGCCGTCATCCGCGCGCCCTTCGACGGCACGGTCGCCGAGCGCCTCGTGGATGTCGGGGAAATCGTCGGCGAGATGCAGGGGGTCCTCTTCCGCGTTGTCGACAACCGCCTGCTCGATTTGACGGTCATCGTCCCCTCTGCCGAACTGGCGCGGGTGCAGCCCGGCCAGGAACTCTCTTTCGCGACCGACGCGCTGCCCGGGCAGCGCTTCACCGGTACGGTGCGCCGGATCAATCCTGCCGCGGGCGAGGCCGATCGCGCGGTCCGCGTCACCGCCGAGGTCGCCAACGAGCCGGAGGCGCTTCGCGGCGGACTCTTCGTCACCGGCAGCATCGTCACCGGGCGCCGCCCGGCGGTGCTCCAGGTGCCGCGCTCGGCGCTGCTCGCCTGGGACCGCGAGGCGGGGACGGCCGCACTGTTCGTCGTCGACGGCGGCGCCGCGCGCCGGCGGGCCGTGACCACGGGGGGCGTGCGGGGCGAGCTGGTGGAAATCGCCTCCGGCCTGAGCGCCGCCGAGCAGGTCGTGATCCGCGGCGGCTTCACGCTCAAGGATGGGGACGCGGTCCGCGCCGCCGCGGCGGGGCGCTAGCATCATGTTCCTCTCCGATCTTTCCATCCGCCGGCCCGTTTTCGCGGCCGTGATCATGTTGACGCTGGTGACTCTGGGGGCGTTCTCGTACCGCCGCCTCGGGCTGGATTTCTTCCCGAACGTCGAGATCCCGGTCGTCCTGATCACCACCTCCTACCCCGGCGCCTCCCCGGAGACCGTCGAGCGCGAGGTCACCAAGCGCATCGAGGAGGCGGTCAACCCGATCGCCGGGGTCAAGCACGTCACCTCGACCTCGCTCGAGGGCGTCTCGTTCGTGATCGCGCAGTTCCAGCTCGAGGTGCGGGTCAACGAGGTGGTGCAGGAGGCCCGCGCCAAGATCAACGCCGTGCGCGGCGATCTGCCCGCGGCGATCGACGAGCCGGTGATCCAGAAGTTCGACGTCGCGGCGATGCCGATCATCTCGCTCGCCGCGCGCTCGCAGACGCTCTCGCCGCTGGAGCTCTCGACCTGGGTCGACAAGCAGCTCAAGCCGCGCCTCGAGAGCATCGGCGGCGTCGGCAAGATCGACCTGATCGGCCTCTCCAGGCGGGAGGTCTCGATCGAACTTGACCCGGCGCGCCTCGAGGCCCTGGGGATGGGCGTGGACGAGGTGGCGGCCGGGCTGCGCTCGGAGAACGTCAACTCGCCGCTCGGGCGCCTGCGCCGCGGCGCGACCGAGGTCCCGCTGCGGGTCTCGGGGAAGCCCGCGTTCGTCGAGGACTACGCCGGCATGGTCATCGCCGGGCGCGCCGACCGCCCGGTGGCTCTCGGGGACGTGGCGCGCGTGCGCGACGGCATCGAGGAACAGCGCACGCTGGCCTTCATCGACGGCACCGCTGCCATCGGGATCAACGTGCTCAAGCAGTCCGGCGCCAACACGGTGGCGGTGATCGACACCATCAAGGCCGCGCTCGAGAAGGCGCGCGCCGCGCTGCCTCCCGGCGTCAGCCTGACGATCGTCAGCGACAGCTCGAAGTTCATCCAGGAGTCCGTCGACGACGTCATCAACAGCCTCGTGCTCGGCGGCCTGCTGACGATCCTGATCGTCTTTCTCTTCCTCAACTCCTGGCGCTCCACGGTGATCACCGGCCTGACGCTGCCGATCTCGGTGATCTCCACGTTCATCGTCATGAACTTCATGGGGATGACGCTCAACATGCTGACGCTGATGGCGCTCTCGCTGTCGATCGGCATGCTGATCGACGACGCGATCGTCGTGCGCGAGAACATCGTGCGCCACCTCGAGATGGGCAAGGACCACTTCACCGCGGCGCGCGAGGGGACCGCCGAGATCGGGCTGGCGGTGCTCGCGACCTCGCTGTCGATCGTCGCGGTCTTCGTGCCCGTGGCCTTCATGAAGGGGATCGTCGGCAGGTTCTTCTTCTCCTTCGGCATCACGGTGGCCTGGGCCGTGCTCGTCTCGCTGCTGGTCTCCTTCACGCTCGACCCGATGCTCTCCTCGCGCTGGGTCGACCCGGCGATCGGCCGCACCGGGCGGCGCAACCTGCTCGGCCGGTTCCTCGACGGGTTCAACGACTGGTTCAACCGCGGCGCCGAGCGCTACCGCGGGGTCATCGCCTGGGCGCTCGATCACCGCAAGTCGGTGCTCGCGCTGGCGATTGCCGCCTTCGCCGCCGGGATGTTCATCTTCGGGCATTTGGAGTCGGCCTTCATCCCCGAGCAGGACCGCGGCGAATTCCAGGTGATGTTCCAGAGCGCGCCGGACGCCTCGATCGAGGAGACCCGGGCCCGCCTCGACCGGATCTTCGCGATCCTCAAGGAGGTCCCCGAGGTCGAGCACTCCTTCGGCACGATCGGCTCGGGCGACACCACGGTGCGCGACGGGCTGGTCTACGTCAAACTCCGGGAGCGCCACGAACGCACGCGCAGCCAGAGACAGATCCAGCGCGACCTGCGCGGCCGGCTCGCCGGCGTGACCGGGGTGCGCATCGCGCTGATCAAGGCCGGAGACCTCTTCAACGGCAAGGAGCTGCTGGTGAATGTCCAGGGGGACGACCTCGCCGTGCTCAAGCGCACCGCGGCCGAACTCAAGGAGAAGGTCGCCAGGATTCCGGGGGTCGTCGACGTCGGCATGACGCTCGAGGACGAGATCCCGGAGTACCGCTTCACCGTCGATCGGCGCAAGGCCGCCGATCTCGGGCTGACCACGGCGGCCGTGGCGCGCACGGTCGGGACGCTGATCGGCGGGACGCCGGTGACCACCTGGGAGAACGAGGAGGGCGACGCGGTGCAGGTGCGCCTGCGGCTGCCGCCGTCGCTGCGCGAGAACCCCGAGCAGATCGGGCAGCTGCGGCTGGCCGTTCCCGGCGCCGACGGGCGCGTGCGCCTGATCCCGCTCGGCGAGGTGCTGAGCTGGCAGGTGCGGACCACGCCGTCGCAGATCGCCCGGCAGGATCTCACGCGTCAGGTGGTGATCAGCGCGAACCTCGACGGCGTCCCGATCGGCACCGCGGTCGAGAAGGTGAAGGAGGCCGCCGCGACGATGACGCTGCCGCCCGGGTACAAGATCGGCTTCTCCGGCGAGGCCGAAGACATGGCCGAGTCGTTCGGCTACATGGCCGAGGCGCTGCTGCTCGCGGTGCTGCTGGTCTACCTGATCCTCGCCGCACAGTTCGAGTCGTTCCTCGACCCGCTGGCGATCATGATCTCGCTGCCGCTCTCGATCGTGGGCGTGGCCGGGATGCTGCTGCTGACGCGCGACACGATCAGCATCATGTCCTTCATTGGTATCATCATGCTGATGGGGCTGGTGACGAAGAACGCCATCCTGCTGGTGAGCTACGCCAAGACGCTGCGCGCGGGCGGGATGGCGCGGCGCGAGGCGCTGATCGTGGCCGGGCGCACGCGGCTGCGGCCGATCATCATGACCACGACGGCGATGATCGGCTGCATGCTGCCGATGGCGCTCGGGCTGGGCGCGGGCGCCGAGATGCGGGCGCCGATGGCCCGCGCCGTGACCGGGGGGTTGATCACTTCGACGCTGTTGACGCTGCTGGTGGTGCCGGTGGTCTACACGCTCTTCGACGATTTCGAATCCTGGATCCTGCGCCTCTGGTCGGGTTCCGGCAAGGCTCACTCCTGAAACGCGAGGTGATGATCATGAAGCGATGGCTTGCCCCCGTTCTCGCCGGGCTCGCGCTGCTGACGGCGCCGCTCGACGCACGCTCCGAGGAGGCCCGGGAGAGCGAAGGGCCTCTGGTGCTCACGCTCGAGCAGACGCTGGCCCTGGCCGCCGAGCAAAGCAGTGATGTCCGGAAGGCCCGCGAGTACCGCACGCAGGTCGAGGCCCGCTACGGCGAGGAACGCTCGGCGGCACTGCCGAACTTCACGCTCTCGGGATCCGCGGCGTTCACCGGCGACTCCAGCCAGACGGGGCTCGGGCCGCCCGAGCGTACCGACAACTACGCCTTGACGCTCGGCGTCGTCCAGCCGATCTACACTTCGGGGCAGATCGGCGCGGCCATCAGGCTCGCCGGCATCGCGCGGTCCACGGCAGCCGACCGGATGGCCGCCGCGCGCGGAACTTCGCTGAGGGATGCCGCGATCGCCTTCTACGACGTGCTGCTGGCGCGGGATTTCGCGGCGCTGGCCGCGCAAAATCTCGAGCAGCGCGGCCGCCACCGCGAGGAGGCCCGGCGGCGACTGACGGCCGGGACCGCGACCGAGTTCGACGTCCTCGCCGCGAGCGTCGCCGAGCAGAACGCCCGGCCGGAGCTGATCCGCGCCGCGAACCGGGTGAACGCGGCGCGGGAGCGCCTCGCCTTCGTGCTGGGTGTGCGGGGGCGCGAACTCGATGTCAGCGGTTCGCTGACCGCGGCCGCGGCAGCCGCCGCGCCGCCCGATTACGCCACGGCCTTCCAGGCGGCGGCGAGCCATCGGCCCGAACTGGCGGAACTGCGCAAGGGACGCGCGATGTCGGAGGAACTGGTGCGCGTCACGCGGGCCGGGAACAAGCCGCGGCTGGATCTGGGAGCCGACCTCGGGTGGCGCGCCGTCGACATGGACGGCCGGACGGGCGACGGCAGCACCTGGAGCGCCGGGTTGCGGATGACCTGGCCGGTCTTCGACGGCGGCCGGACGAAGGGGGCCGTCGCGCGTATCGAGAGCGAAACCCGGAGTCTCGGCCTCGACGAGGCGCGGTTTCTCGACGCGCTCGCGCTCGAGACGCGGACCGGGGTCGACGCAGTTCGCGAGGCGGCCGCGATCGTCGAGGCTCTCGGCGGGACGGTCACCGAGGCGGAGCGGCTGCTGGCGATGGCCGAGAAGGGCTTCGAACTCGGCGTCAAGGTGCGGCTCGACGTTGACGACGCGCTGCTGAACTTGCTGCAGGCGCGCGCCGGTCTCGCCCGCGGGCGCCGCGATCTGCTCGCCGCGCAGATCAGCCTGCGCTGGCTGACGGGCGAATTATCCGCCGGGCAATGAAAATCGCCGATGTATCGCGGGAGGGGATCAACCCCTCCCCTACGATTA
>JANOHV010000172.1:0-5840 GCA_031406795.1 Candidatus Rokuibacteriota bacterium | reverse complement strand
GCAGTCCGCCTGGACCTGGAAAAAGCCTCCCGAAAATGCTCCCGAGGGCACGCCGCTGCGTGAGCCAGCCGGAATCCGATACGAAGTAACAACTTGAGCCGGTCGCCGCGGTCGCCCGACCTCCTTGTTGCGGAATCGTTGCGTGCTGCCGCGAGGGCTTTCGCGCGCAGGCCCACCTGAGGTAAAATGCCAATTCTTCAGGAACCCACGGGGGATGCGGTGTAATGGAAACCGAACGCGAGTTGAAGGACCGGTTCGACGCGGTTCGCGAGAGGGCGGACGCCCTGAGGAGGCATCTTTGACCTTGCGACGCTGCGGCAGCGGCTCGAGACCCTCGACGCCGAGGTGGCCAAGCCGTCCTTCTGGGGCGACGCACCGGCCGCGGCCGCCGTTTCGCGCGAGCGCAACGGCCTGCTGGTCGAACTGGATTTCTGGAAGGCGGCCGAACTGCGCCTGGACGACCTCGAGGTCCTGTTCGAACTGCTGCGCGAGGGAGACCTCGACGCCCTCCCCGAGATCAGCCGCAACCTGAAGGAATTTTCCGCCGAGATCGACGCGAAGGAGATCCGCACCCTGCTCGCCGGCGAGCATGACCGCGCCAATGTCTTTCTCACCATCCACCCGGGCGCCGGCGGCACCGAGTCGCAGGACTGGGCCGAGATGCTGCTGCGTATGTACCTGCGCTGGGCCGAGCGCCGCGGCTTCCGCACCGAGATCATCGACTACCAGCCGGGCGAGGAGGCGGGCCTCAAGAGCGCCACGGCCCTGATCTCCGGCGAGTACGCGTTCGGCCTGCTCGCCGCCGAGGTCGGCATCCACCGGCTCGTGCGCATCAGCCCGTTCGACGCCAATGCGCGCCGGCACACCTCGTTCGCCGCGGTGCACGCCATGCCCGAGGTCGACGACACGATCCTGATCGACATCCGCGAGGAGGACCTGCGCATCGACACCTACCGCTCCTCCGGGGCCGGCGGCCAGCACATCAACGTCACCGACTCCGCGGTGCGCATCACGCACCTGCCGACCAACACGGTCGTGCAGTGCCAGAACGAGCGCTCGCAGCACAAGAACAAGGCGTTCGCGATGAAGGTGCTGCGGGCCCGGCTCTTCCAGCGCGAGATGGACGAGAAGCAGAAGAAGCTCGACGAGATTCACGGCGAGAAGAAGGGGATCGCGTTCGGCAGCCAGATCCGCTCCTACGTGCTGCACCCCTACCAGCTCGTGAAGGACCTGCGCACCGGGCTTGAAACCGGCAAGGTCAACGACGTTCTCAACGGGCAGATCGACGAGTTCATCGACGCCTTTCTGCTCTGGCGTGTGCAGGGCAAGGACGCGAAAGGCTGACAAAGGAGCGGCATGGACGAGGCAAAGACCGAGACCGAAAGCGACCAGATCGCCCAGCGCAAGAAGAAGCTCGCGGAATTGCGCGCGCTGGGCGTGGATCCCTACCCGCACCGCTACGCTCCGACCGACACCGCGGCGGCCCTCCAGCGCGAGGGCGCCGGACTGGATCACGACGCGCTCGCGGCGCTCGGGCGGCACGCGCGCATCGCCGGCCGCGTGATCGCCCTGCGCAGCTTCGGCAAAGCGGTCTTCGCCACGCTGCTCGACGCCAGCGGCAAGATCCAGGCGTATTTCCGCAAGGACGGGCTGCCCGCCGAGACGTTCGCGGTCATCGAGCGGCTCGACATCGGCGATATCGTCGGCCTCGAGGGCGTCCTGTTCCGCACGCGCACCAACGAGCTGACGGTGCAGGCGGCCGAAGCGACGCTGCTGACCAAAAGCCTGCGGCCGCTGCCGGAGAAGTGGCACGGGCTCTCCAATGTCGAGGCCCGCTACCGCCAGCGCTACCTCGACCTGATCGCCAACCCCGAGGTCCGCGAGGTTTTCCGCACCCGCGCCGCGATCACCGCCGGGATCCGCGAGTTCTTCACCGCGCGCGGCTTTCTCGAAGTCGAGACCCCGATGATGCAGGTGATCCCCGGCGGCGCCGCCGCCCGCCCGTTCCGCACGTTCTATAACGCGCTGGACTGCGAGATGTTCCTGCGCGTCGCCCCCGAGCTGTACCTCAAGCGCCTGGTCGTCGGCGGCTTCGAGCGCGTGTTCGAGATCAACCGCAACTTCCGCAACGAGGGGCTCTCGCGCTCGCACAACCCCGAGTTCACGATGCTCGAGTTCTACGCGGCCTACATGGACTACCGCTCGCTGATGGACCTGACCGAGGAGCTCGTGGTCGGGCTGGCGCTCAAGGTCAAAGGCACGACGGTCTTCACCTACCAGGGACAGCCGATCGACCTGACGCCCCCCTGGCCGCGGCTGCGGCTCGTGGACTCGCTCTGGGAGGTCGGCGGCCTGACGCGCGAGCAGGCGCACGACGTCGCCTTCCTGACGGCGGAGTGCGGGCGCCGCGGCGTTCCCGTCAAGGCGGGCTACGGGCTCGGCCGGCTGCAGCTCGAGATGTTCGAGCGGCTCGTCGAACCCCATCTGCCCCGGCCGACCTTCGTCATCGACTTCCCGAAGGAGGTCTCCCCCCTCGCCAAGAGCCTCCCGGGCGAACCCGACCTGGTCGAGCGTTTCGAACTCTTCGTCGCCGGCCGCGAGCTGGCCAACGCCTTCACCGAGCTCAACGACCCGATCGACCAGCGCGAGCGGCTCCAGGCCCAGGCGCTGGAGCGCTCGGGCGGCGACGACGAGGCGATGCGCATGGATGAGGACTTCCTGACCGCGATCGAGCACGGGCTGCCCCCCACCGGCGGCGAGGGAATCGGCATCGACCGCCTGGTGATGCTCTTCACCGACGCGCCGAACATCCGCGACGTGATCCTGTTCCCGCAACTGCGCCCCGAGAAGGCCCCCGAGGCCTTATGACGGAGAACCTGCGGACGGTGCTGCCCCTGCTGCTGCCCTGGATCGGCGCGGCACTGCTGCTCGTGCTCTTCCTGCCCAGCCTGACGTACGCCCTGCTGCTGCGGCTGCTGCCCGTCGTCGCGCCGGGGCGCGCCTTCGAGGTCCTCGTCGGCGGCCGCTACCTGCGCTCGCGCCGCTTTCCGCGGCTGATCTCGGCCGTGACCTACATCTCGGTCAGCGGCGTGACGCTCGGAGTCATGGCGCTGATCATCGTCATCGGCGTGATGACCGGTTTCGAGAGCGACCTGAAGCGCAAGATTCTCGGCACCAACTCGCACATCATCGTCGTGCCGCAGGTCGGCGGGTCCATCGACGACTACCGGGCGCTGAGCGAGAGGATCCGCGCCATCCCCGGCGTCACCGGCGCCTCCCCGTTCATTCTCTCGCAGGCCATGCTCGGGTCCCCGGGCGCGGTGCAGGGGGTGGTGCTTCGCGGCATCGACCCGCACGCCGAGGGGTCGGTGACCGACCTGGCCCGCAACCTCGTGCTCGGCAAGCTCGAACAGCTGGACCCGGACCCGACGGGCGCCCGGCTGCCCGGGGTGATCCTCGGCGCCGAACTCGCCCGCAATCTCGGCGCCGGCCTGGGCGGCGAGGTGCGGGTCATCTCCGCATTCGGCAGCACGACCCCGGGAGGCGTCGCGCCGGCGGTGCGCCACTGCACCGTGGTCGGCATTTTCAAGTCCGGGATGTACGAGTACGACTCCTCGCTGGCGTACCTCGCGCTGACCGAGGCCCAGCAGCTCTTCGACACCGGGGACGTGGCGACCGGGATCGGGGTGCGCATCAAGGAGTTCGACCACTCGCCCGCGATGGCCGCCCAGATCCAGGAGCGCCTCGGCGGCGCCTTCTGGGTGCGCGACTGGAGCGAGATGAACCACGCCCTGTTCGCCGCCATCCGCCTCGAGAAGCTGGCCATGTTCATCATCCTGATTCTGATCGTGCTGGTGGCGTCGTTCAGTATCGTCGGCTCGCTGATCATGAAAGTCATCGAGAAGGGCAAGGACATCGCCATCCTCAAGTCGATGGGGGCGACCCCGGCCCAGGTCAGGCGCGTCTTCGTCTTCGGGGGCTTCCTGATCGGATCGGTCGGCACCCTGCTCGGGGTGGTTCTCGGCTGGGGCACCTGCCTCGCGCTGGAGCGCTACAAGTTCATCCCGCTGCCGAGCAGCGTCTACTACATCGACACCCTGCCGGTGGAGGTCGACCCGGCGCTGGTCGGCGTGATCGCGGCTGCGGCCATGGCGATCAGCGTGCTGGCCACCCTCTACCCCGCCTGGAAGGCCTCGCGCCTCGACCCCATCCCCGCCTTGAGGTATGAGTAATGCCGCCCCTGATTGAAGCCCGGGGGCTGACGAAAACCTACATGAGCGGCGAGCGGCAGCTCACCGTGATCGACGGCCTGGATCTGGCCGTCGCGGCCGGCGAGACCGTGGCGATCGTCGGGGCCTCCGGCACCGGCAAGAGCACGCTGTTGCACCTGCTCGGCGGACTCGACCGCCCGAGCGCCGGCGAGATGCTCTTCGAAGGCCGGCCGCTCGCCGGGCTCTCCGCCACGGCCCTGGCCCGCTATCGCAATGCCGCCGTGGGTTTCATCTTCCAGTTCCACTTCCTGATGCCGGACTTCACGGCGCTCGAAAACGTCCAGATGCCGCTGCTGCTCGGGGGCGAACGCGGCGCCGGCGCGGCGCGGCGTGCGGCGGAGCTGCTCGCGGACGTCGGCCTCGCCGACCGCGGGCACCACCGCCCGGGGGAACTCTCCGGCGGCGAACAGCAGCGCGTGGCGATCGCCCGGGCCATCGCGCGTTCGCCGCTGCTGTTGATGGCCGACGTGCCGACGGGAAACCTGGACCGCGCGACGGGCGAGGCGATCTTCGCGCTGCTGCAGCAGCTCAACCGCGAGCGCGGGTTAACGCTGGTGGTGGTCACGCACAACGCGGAACTGGCCCGGGCCTGCGGGAGGACCCTGACGCTCGAAGGCGGCCGCTTCGCCGCCGCCGCGCCGCCGCTTAACCCGCCGCGTTGAGCCTGATCTCCCCGGACAGCAGGTTGCTCGGGTTCAACCGCTCGTCCTCGACCCGGACCGTGACCGCCCAGGCGCCGCCCTTGGTGCCGCAGGTGAACGTGAGGGGGAACGATACGGTTCCGCTGCTCCTGCTGACGCCATCGGGCCACAGTGGCGACTCCTCGCGAACCGTCGGGTCTCCGGCGCGCTGGAGGTTCACGTGCGCCAGAAGGACGTCACCCTGTGGATCGTCGAAACGAAACGACACGGTGAATTCCTGGCCGCAGAGCACCGAAGCCGGCTGGATGCTCAGGTTGCTGAGAAAGGGCGATTGGCGCGCTCCCGCATCCGATCCGCTCAACCAGTCGCACCCCGACGGCACCGCGAGAGAACCGGCGGCCAGCATCGCGGCGAACACGCGTTTCATTCTCTGTCTGGACATGCTTCACCCCTCCTGCGGAAAACCTACTGCACGAGCGGGAAAAACACAAGCGACCGCCCCGGCCGGCTGCCCTCCCGGGGCGGCGGCTTCTTGACAGGCGTCCCCAAATGCCCTATAAACCGGGCTCCTTGACGGCGGTGTAGCTCAGTTGGTCAGAGCACGCGGCTCATATCCGCGGAGTCGGTGGTTCAAGTCCACCCACCGCCACCATCCAGGCCGCTGAAAAGGGCCCATCTGCTGCGTTGTCCTCCTCGCGGCTCCCTGCGGCGGGCACCAGCCCGCCTCAGTCGCCGCTTCCTCGTCCGCCTTGCACCTGGACCCTTTTGATCAGCCTGGCCGTTCCCGTGCGCTGAAAAGGGCCCATCTGCTGCGTTGTCCTCCTCGCGGCTCCCTGCGGCGGGCACCAGCCCGCCTCAGTCGCCGCTTCCTCGTCCGCCTTGCACCTGGACCCTTTTGATCCGCCTGGCCGTTCCCGGTCGGTGACGG
>JANOHV010000131.1:0-2331 GCA_031406795.1 Candidatus Rokuibacteriota bacterium | reverse complement strand
TGCGCGCGGCGACGGTCCTCGAGCGCCTCGGAGGGGATGGGCACCTCGACGCGGTCGTCGTAGGTCACCAGCGCGAAGCGATCGCCGTACTGCAGCGCGTCGACGAGGCGATGCGCCGCCTCGATGACGAAGTCGATCTTGCGCGCTTCCGCCATCGACCCGGACTTGTCGAGCACGAGCGCGATGTTCAGCCGCGGCCGGGACGGCGGGTGCGAGGGGCCGCGGTCGGGCGCGACCACCTCGATCTCCAGGTAGCGCTCATCGGGGTCGGAGACGTAAACTGCGCCGTTGTCGAACCCGGCGCTGATCTTGATATCCGCCGCGCGGGCGTCGGGGGGGGCAAGCAGCGCGAGCGCCAGTGCAAGCGCCAGTGCGAGCGCAGGTGCCAATGCGAGAGCCAAGGCCCATGACGATGCTCTCGTTGCCGATGTCAGATACTTGTTGAGACTCCGCGCCGTCTTCATTGCCGCATCCTCCCCGTCCTGAGCCGATGATGATCCCTGCATTCGTGTTACCTATTGAGACAACGCGGTGCGAAGGAATGTTCCCCTCTCGATCCTCTGACAGCTGTTGACAAAGTTTGTGCGCCCTGCGGGCGATTGTTCTCGTTCCTCATCCCGTGTAGGATTATCAAGTACGCCGCGCCGTAGTCCTCCAGGCCGTGGCGCCTGTCAACAGCGCAGTCGGGGGATGTGCGCATGAAACGGATATCAAGACCGCTGGCGCTTGCGGCGCTCGGCACTCTTCTGACGACGATGACTGCCGCGTCGGCTACACCGCCGATGGAATCCGGCTTCAGGCCGCTGCAGTTCACCTCCGGCGGGCACGTCGTGGGTTTCACACCGAAAGACGTCGTTGTCGCCACCGGCAGCCATGCCCTGCGCATCGAGTTCGTCGGCGCGAAGAACGTCGAGCCGATCACGGCTGGGTCGGCGGCGGCAGCTCCGGGACCCACGGCCGCGGCCAATTCTGCCGTCAGCGACTCAACAGCGCCCACTGGCAAAGCCGCGCCGCTGATGCGCGTCACCTACCCCGGCATCTGGGACGGGATCACGCTCGCGTACGATGCGCCGGCCGGACTACTACGCAGCACTTATACCGTCGCTCCCGGCGCCGATCCATCGCTGATCCGCCTTCTCTACAACGCGCCCGTTGCCGTTGAACCGGGCGGCGACCTGCGGATCTCGTTTGCCGCCGGCATGATGCGCGAGAGCGCGCCGGTCGCCTGGCAGGATAAGGACGGCCGCCGGGTGCCGGTGTCGGTGGCTTTTCACGCCGATTCTGAGCGGGAAGTGGGCTTCGCTGTTGGTCCTTATGACAAAACCCGCCCGCTGACCATCGATCCGACGTTGACGTGGAACACGTTCCTTGGGGGATGGGACGATGAAAGCTGCTACGGCATCGCGCTCGATGCGAGCGGCAGCCTCTATGTGACGGGAACCAGCTCCGGCTCATGGGGCAACCCGGTTCGTCCGTGTTCGGCATGTAGCCATTATGTGCCCGACGCCTTCGTGGCCAAGCTCGACAGCAGCGGAGCCCTGCTCTGGAACACCTTTCTTGGGGGAACGGGCGAGGACTCCGCTTCCGAGATCGCGATTGATGCCAGCGGTAATCTCTATGTGACCGGATCGAGCACTTCCTCGTGGGGAGCACCGATCCAGCCGTGGGCAGGAACTGCAGGAACGTACAATGCCTTCGTGGCCAAGCTCGACCCCGCCGGCGCGTTTCTCTGGAACACCTTTCTCGGGGGAGATTCCCGCGACCAGGGTAACGACATCGCGATCGATGCAGGCGGCAATGCTTATGTCGTCGGTTACAGCGCATCCACGTGGGGAACCCCCCTCCGGGCGCTCTCCTCGGTAGGGGAGTTCAACGGAGACGTCTTTGTTGCCAAACTCGACACCGGCGGTGCGCTGCTGTGGCACTCCTTCCTCGGGGGTGGGGGCTACGATCTGGCTGGCGCGCTCGCAGCCGATGCGAGCGGTAACGTCTATGTCATTGGCTACAGCCTATACAATGAATCGGCGGCGTGGGGCGCGCCGCTCCACCCGTTCACGGGAGGGACTTCGGATGTCTTCGTGGCCCGCCTCAGCTCCGACGGCGCACTGCTTTGGAACACCTTCCTGGGGGGCGCTTCGTCCGACTATGTCGGTGAAATCGCGATCGGTGCGGGCGGCAGTCTGTACGTTACGGGTACCAGCAATTCGTCATGGGGCGATCCTCTTCGATGGCCGAGAGCTGGATCTTCGGGAGATGCACTATTCGTGGCCAAACTCGACGCCGATGGCGCTCTGCAGTGGAACACTTTCCCCGGGGGGAGCGGCACCGATT
>JANOHV010000125.1:0-10682 GCA_031406795.1 Candidatus Rokuibacteriota bacterium | reverse complement strand
GGCTGCCCAGCATGGGCCGGACCGTACAGGTAGCAATGCCAGCCCGGCCGATAGACGGGATCGAAGAAGCGCAGCCCCTCGATGTGATCGTGGTGGGTGTGGCTGAGGAAGATGTGCCGATCCGGCTGGGGTAGGCCGACTGCCCGGGATGGGCGAGCGGCCGGATGCGCTCCTTGATGCCGAACAGGAACCCGAAGATCCGCCGCAGCGGCATCGCGAAGGAGGTGCCGGTGTATTGCATGCGCGGCGTGAGTTTCTCGAACCCGCAGTCCCAGATCGGCACGCGGTGCAGAGAGCCGGGCCGGATGTGCAGCAGCAGGTAGACCGCCGGGATGCTGACCAGCAACGCGAAAAAGACGATCCCCCCCGAGTACGAAGCGCGCTGCGCGGCCATCGGCGTGAGCCAGAGCCAGCCGAGGCCGGCGACGGGCGACCCGATCTTCATGCCGACCAGCTGCTCCGTCACCGCGTCCATCCAGTCGATGACCAGCGGCGGGAAAACCCCGAGTCCGAGACAGGCGAGCGCGGCGAGCAGCATGCCCGCGCGCATCGCCCAGTCCGCCTCGCGCACGTGCGGCAGCGGCCCGCCCCGCCAGTGGCCGAGAAAGGTGACCCCGAAGGCCTTGACGAAACACGCGGCCGCCAGCGCGCTGGTCAGCGCCAGCAGGGCAGCGCCCATCGGGATCAGCAGCTTCATCATCGGCTGCGGCAGCGAGGGCGAAAGCAGGAACGCCTGAAAGGTCAGCCACTCGGAGACGAAGCCATTGAATGGCGGCAGCGCGGAAATCGAGACCGCGCCGACCAGGAAGAGCGCCGCCGTCCAGGGCATCCGGTGGATCAGCCCGCCCATCCGCTCCATGTTCCGTTCGCCCGTGGCGTGCAGCACCGCCCCGGCGCCCATGAAGAGCAGCCCCTTGAACAGCGCGTGGCTCAGCGCATGGTAGAGCCCCGCCGTCAGGGCCAGGGCCGCCAGCAGATCCAGATCGAAGGAGTGGAAGATCAACGAGAGCCCGATGCCGACCAGGATGATGCCGACGTTTTCGACCGAACTGTACGCCAGCAGGCGCTTGAGGTCGTTCTGCAGCAGCGCGTACAGCACGCCGAGGACCGCGGAGAGCAGCCCGAACACCAGGATGATCGCGCCCCACCACCACGGCGCGTCCCGCAGCAGGTCGAAGGCGACGCGCACGATGCCGTAGACGGCGGTCTTGAGCATCACGCCGCTCATCAGGGCCGAGACGTTCGAGGGCGCCACCGGGTGCGCCTCCGGGAGCCAGACGTGCAGCGGGATCACGCCGGCCTTGGCCGCGAACCCGAAGAACGCCAGCAGGAAGGCGGCGGTGCCCCAGGCGGGCGGCAGCGAGGACTGGCGCATCGCGTCGAAGGAGTACCCGGAGAAGCCCGTGAACCCGGTTCCGAGGCCGGCCATGATGCCGAAAGACAGCAGGATCGCAACGGCGCCGACGTGCGCCACGACGAGGTAGAGGAATCCCGCGCGGCGGTTTTCGACCCGCTCGTCCTCGAACACGACGAGAAAATAGGAGGCCACGGCCATGACCTCCCAGGCCACGAGAAAGAACAGGGCGTCGTTCGCCAGCACCACCATGAGCATGCCGGCGAGAAACAGCGCGTAGAACACCGCGAGCCGCGTGATGGATCGGCGGCCGAGATGGCTGCGCAGGTAGCCGAGCGAGTAGATCGAGACGAACAGGGCGAGCGACCCGATGACGACGAGGAAGAACCCGGCCAGCGGATCGAGACGCATCGTGAAGGGCAGATCGGGGAGTCCGAGTCGGAGCGTCACCGAGGACACCGAGCCCCGCGCCACGGCGAGGGCGCCGGCAATCGCGGCGAGCAGGGACGCCGCCGCGCAGACCGAGAACGAGATGCCGATCACCAGACGCTGCCAGCGGTGGAGCACCGGCGCCAGGACCGCCAGCGCGAGCAGCATCAGAACGGCGACGCCGGCGAGCTGCAGCGGGATGAAACTCACGACTGAGCCATGAGTGGCCAATTATCTCGGTGAAGTCTACTCAATGCGGGCGTAAGGGTACCGTCCCGGCGGAACGGCTGTCAAGGGGCGGGCGCCCGCGCCTGCGGCCTGCGGGTGGTCTCCCTTTACCGGCGAGACAGCATCTCTTCCGCCGAAAGGCCGATGTCCCTGGCGATCTTCCTCAGCCGACGAACTCAGCCTCCATCTTGCGTTCCTCGTCCTCAAGGAGCAGCGCGCTGACCTCCTTGAGATTGTCCTGAAGTTCGTCGAGTGTGCGCCCCTGCGTATGGGCACCGGGGAAACCAGGGACCACGACAGCGGTGCAGGTATTCATGCCGGCACACCGATGCTCTTGACGGCCCTCCCGACTTCGTAGAGGAAATCCGGCGAGAAATCAGCGTCGTTCGGCCAGACGATTGTGTCGATATCGTGGTTCACCGCTACGCGCCGGAAATATGCAAGATCCTTGAGCGGCTCGAAAATATCCCCATCCAAGTACGGCTCGAGGTCCACGAGGCGACGGGATCCATCCTCGAAATCGATTTGAAGCGAATATCCCGAAATATATTTCGCGGCGCGTACGTAATGCATATCCGCCTCCTATTCCAACGGCGCCATCGGCTTGTGCGGTTTTCCGGCGGCCACTCTTTGCCAATTGTCCAATAATTCGGCGCGGTGTTCAAATGCCCACTCCAGGACGAGAGCGGTCACCCGGCGAGACAGATCCCCTTCGAGGAGACGCAGATCCTCTATGGCGAACGAAGCGCGACGATCACCATACTTGGCGGTCCTGCAGAAACCCAACGCCCAGTATTCAACGCATGACTACCGCTGACGGCTGGATGGTGCCCCGAAGGACTCCCGGAGGGTGCCCCAGAGAGCGGCAAGCCAGGTGAGAGCTACGGCATGAGCAAGCAGCGTCGAGGAAATGCGCGCCGCGAAGGACTTCCGACCCCGCGGTGCGGAGCGAGAAGGCCGCGGCTCGCAAAATGTTCAGGGCTATCGCCTTGAGCACAGCGCTGAAAGTCACCGCGGCAAGTCCTCGGACGCGCAATCGTTTGACCCCGGTTTGCGACTTATAGCGCGAGATCGAGGCTTCAACCCCCGCCCGATAGCGATAGGTGTCCTGAAACTCTGTGGTCTTCTCCTGCACCCGTCTGCCAGCCAGGCGCAGTTGTTCTTGATCGTAGTTGATTTCGTACCCTCTCTCGCCGATACCCACCGGACAACGCAACAGCAGGGGACAGTCCACACAGGCCTCGCGATCAAATACAACCCGATGATTCCCGCCCTCAGTGCACGTGGTTTTCACCGGCGCCAAGCCTTGCGGACACGTGGTCACCGTGCCGTTGTGATCAAGGGTAAAGTGCTCAAGCCCAAGCGCATCCCCTTGGGGTTTTCCCAGCGCCGGCGCCAGCAGATCAACCCCCAGCGCCTTGGCCTCAAGAGAGTTTTTGTCGCTGCCGTACAGCGTGTCGGCAACAACCTGCTGCGGACACAGTCCTTTTTGCTGCGTCGACTCGATGGCGGGAATCAGGGCGTGCACATCGCTCACGTTGGCCGGTTCCACAACCACGTGTGGAGTTGACCCGTTTTGGTGGACTGCAGGATCATCAACCCGACCATGGCGTGCAACTCCTTGGTCGGACGGCCGTTGAAAGCATGATATTTCGTCAAAAGCTTCTGGACTGGCAACTCGGGGAGAATCTGCTCGCGAAACAGCTGCGCCCAGGACTTTTTCATCAACTCCTTGCGCTTGGGGCCCAGCCGCGGGAGAGGATCGAACAAGTCTATGGTTTTGTGATCGGTGGCGAAAAACATTCCGCCTCATGCATCTTTTTGATATTGCAGGATATTATGCCTTCGATCGACAACGCTGTCAAGAGAAATTCGCACAATTCATCTTGTTTATCAACAAGTTGCGAATTTCGGGACTTTTTGCGTGTGTATCATAATTAGTCGTACTTGCCCATTTATGTCCGTTATTAATCATTACTGTCAGTTACTATTGCAAGATTTCTTTGGCGTGCTATCATTAAAACGTAAGAAAAATCTCGGGAGATCAAAACTTTATTCTTTGTACGCTTAGGCGGTCGCTCAGGCTATCGCCGAACATGTTGATCACCTCAGCCGTTCCCGCCACGCAATTGGATCGCGATGCATGTGCATGACAGCGAGAATGAGGATCCCGTCGGATCGGACCTGGTAGAGCACACCGTACGGGAAACGGACGGTGCGTGCCCTCCGGGCTCTGGCAGCGAGGGCGGGCCAAGCGTCGGGAAAGGCAACGATCCTCTCAACCGTACGGACAACTTCAGCCGCGAACTCGAAGCCGAGGCCTTCGCGCTCGCCGTTGTAATACGCAACCGCGTCTCGAAGCTCGGATTCCGCGGCCTGAAGGAACCGGACGTGCATCAGCCACCGACCTTCTGAATCCTCGAAAAGACTTCTCCTGCGGACGACGCGGCAATTTCTCCACGCTCGTAGGCATCGATCCGGGCTTCCGCTTCGGCGGCCCAGCGCGCATCGACGGCCTGACGTTCTGGAAACGGGAAGGTCTCCAGAATTCGTTCTACCAATTCGGCCCGCTCCTTCGGCGGCAGTTTTCGGGCTTCTTGAAGAATGTCGTTCGCCTGTGGCGTCATGAGTCTTCTCCTCTCACTCTTCCAGCTTCCGTATTGCCATGACCTCGTTGCCGCGCGGGTCGATGACCTTCACGGCGATGCGGTGGTGCTTTCCGGCGGGGAACGGCAGGGACTTCGTGCCCTTGAAGGCGTCGAAAGCCTCCTCGTCGGCCTGGCTGCCGAGCGCTTTGGCGATCTTCGCCCACGCATGCTGGTCAGGGAAGAAGGCCTGCGAGATGCAGAAGCAGCGGCCGTCGAAATCCGCGTCGGGAAACCAGGCCGCCACTTTCTCGGCACCGTCTGCGCTCCGGTGGTGGATTTGCCTCCGCGCGCCATAGTGGTCTCCCTTTACCGGTGAGACAGCATCTCTTCCGCCGAAAGGCCGATGTCCCTGGCGATCTTCCTCAGCCGACGAACTCCGCCTCCATCTTAGGTTCCCCATCCTCAAGAAGCAGCGCGATGACCTCTTTGAGATTTTCCTGCAGTTCGTCGAGCGTACGCCCCTGCGTATGGGCACCGGGGAAACCAGGGATGTAGCCCACAAACAGCCGGGTATCGGGGCATCGTTCAATGACCGCGGTATAGGTATTCATGACGGTTCCTCCCTGTTCAACTCGAGCGCTTCCTGCTCTTTTTCCAGGACAGCGGTGTAGTTGTACATAAGCTACCCCCCCCTCTGAATGCTCGGACTATACCGCATCACCCCCGCAATAGGCAGTGACGGCACACAGGCCCAGATCCGCGCGTACGCGCGGATCCAGCAGCAGAGAAGGCATTTCAACCGCTGAAAAAGCACGATTTCTTGCAGGAAGCATGGGGTGGCAGAGATCAAGTTTCGCTTGAAGCATGCATTGCGATCAGATATGGGCAACGACCGGGATAAACCGGACCAGGTGACAAGCCTGACTCTCCTGATCCGCGCGTTACGCGCGGATTTGGGACGGGATGGTAGTCGCATTCCTTGCATTTAGCTGCTTCCCGAGTGGGGTCGAACCCGGCGGCCTGGATTCGGCCGACAGACTCACCGATCCGCTTGACGGCGGAGGACACGGCGTCGGGAGCGGTCGGCACGGGGTGACGAGTGCCGTCGCGCAGCTCGTGGAGGTAGGCACCCTCAACGTTCAGCCCCTCCGGTCTCCACCTCAAGGATGATGTCGGCGCGACCGGAAACACGACCGTCGGCCAGGTGCAGCCCGAAGGGACGCTCTACGGCCCAGATCCGGCGCAAGTCTGAAGCGTAGCGGTCCACGTAGTTGGAACATTCCCTCTGGAAAGTATCGAATATCAGCAGCAGGGCGCGGCGAACAATTCATGCGGGATCGTTCAACGAACGGACTCTTGTACAGGCCAATCAGAGTCTTGACCGACCCGATGCCATACTCTACCGTAGCCGAGGGAACCGTGTTTCTCGAAGACCAGGACGGGGGAATGAGATCGGGCATGGGCTTTCTCACGACGCTCTTCCCCGACGGCTCACTCGGCGGCGGGCCGGCGCCGGCGGCGCTCGTCGCACTGCTGTTCACGGTCGCCATCACGGTCGCCAGCAGGAGAGACTGGCCGCTCGCCGTGCGTCGTGCCCTGTTCTTCTTGCTGCTGCTCGCGCTGCTCCTGCTCGCGGCGGCGCTGCTGCCCCCGGATTCGCGCGCGGCGGCCCGGGGCGGGCTGCTCGTCGCGGCGCTGCTGCTGGCCGGGGTCGCGCTCGTCGAGTTCGCCCAGTGGCTGCTCGTCGACCTGCTGCTGACCGGGTGGCTCAAGCGTCCCCCGGTCCCGCGCATCCTGCGCGATTTCGTGACCGTCGCCCTCGCCTTCGCGCTGTTCCTGCTCTCGCTCCGCGGGATGCTCGGGCTGAACCTCTCCTCGCTGCTGGCCACCAGCGCGATGATTTCGGTCGTGCTCGGCCTGGCGCTCCAGGACACGCTCGGGAGCTTCTTCGCCGGGATGGCGCTGCAGATGGAGGCGCCACACGCCATCGGCGACAACGTTCAGATCGGCGAGTTCCACGGCACGGTCCTCCAGGTGAGCTGGCGCGCCATCCGCATCCTCAACCTCGACCGGGACGAGGTCACATTCCCGAACTCGCAGGTCACCCGCTCGACACTGACGAACTTTTCGCGCCCCACGCGCGCCCACCTCTGCGTTGTCGAAGTGCGCGTGCACTACCGCTACCCGCCGAACCTGGTGACAACCGTGCTGGCCGAGGCGATTCGCGGCACACCCGGCGTCCTCGACGACCCGCCCTGCCATGCGCTGTTCTGGGAGTACGCGGAGTCTGCCGTGGTCTACCGTGCGCGCTATTATATCGCGGACTTCCGTCGCACCAACTTCATTCGCAGCGACGTCGGCGCGCAGATCTGGTACCGGCTGCGCCGCGCCGGGATCGAACATGCCCAGCCGGTGCGCGTCAACCGCGTCGAGGCTCGCGCCGATGACGCCGGCAACCGGGTGGCCGTCGCGCTGGGCGATGTCGACATCCTCGGCCCGCTGACGCCCGAGGAGCGCGGCGGCCTGGCCTCGCAGTTGCAGTGCGTAACGTACGGCCGCGGGGAGACGGTCATCCGCCAGGGCGAGCAGGCCGACTCCCTCTTCGTCATCCTGCGCGGACGGGTTGAAGTGCGCGTGGCGAGCGGCGGCGAAGAGGAGGTCGTGAACACGCTCGGCGCCGGACGCATCTTCGGGGAGATGTCCCTGCTCACCGGGGCGCCGCGCAGCGCCACCGTGCGCGCGGTCGACGACGTCGAACTGGTGCCCGTCACCGGTGAAGCCTTCCGCCGGATCGTCGCGGAAAACCCGGGTGTCCTCGAGGCGGTGGCCGGGGTGGTCAGCCGCCGCCGCGCGCGCCTGGACGCCGCGATTCACGAAGCCGAAGCTGAAGCGGCCGCCCTCGCGGCCGGGCACAACGATTTCCTCAACCGCGTCCGGTCGTTCTTCGGTGTCTGACGCCCCGGCGCAACCCGGCGCCGTCAGACTGCTGCCGGGGCGAGAGAAGGCCGTGTGCGATGGGCACCCCTGGGTCTTTTCGGGTGCAGTCGGCCGCGTCGAAGGAGAACCCGCCGCCGGCGACCTGATCAAAGTCCGCGACTCCCGCGGCGACTTCGTCGGGTGGGGCCACTACAGCCCGGCCTCGCGCATCCGCGTCCGCATCCTGGAGCGCCGGGAAGAGGCCGCCGTCGGCGAGGAATGGTGGGCCCGGCAACTCGATGCGGCGCTCGCCCGGCGCCGCACGTACCTGCTCGATCCCCGCGGCGCGTGCCGGCTGGTCTTCTCCGAGGCGGATCTGCTTCCCGGCCTGGTGGTCGACCGCTATGCCGACCACCTCGTGCTCCAGGTGCACACCCCCGGCGCCGAGCGCATGCGCACGGTCACGCTCGAGCGGCTGAGCGCACTGCTCTCGCCGGCGGCCATCCTCGATCGCAGCGACGCGGAGCAGCGGAGTCTCGAGGGTCTGCCCGCCACCGCCGGGACCCGCGAGGCTCCCGGGCCCGACCCGGCGCCGGCCGTCGGCATCCTCGACGACGGCTTGAAGTTCAACGTCAGCCTCGGCGAAGGACAGAAAACCGGCTTCTACATCGACCAGCGGCTGAACCGCGCCGCCGTCGCGGCCTGGGCGCCCGGCCGGCGCGTTCTCGATGCCTTCTGCTACTCCGGCGCGTTCTCCGTACACGCCGCCCGCGCCGGCGCCGCCGCCCTGATGCTGCTGGACTCCTCCCGCGACGCGCTCGAGGCCGCCGTCGCTCACCTGAACGGCAACGGGCTCGCGTCGGTCCCCACCGAAATCCGTCGCGGCAACGCCTTCGCCGAACTGCGACGCTTGCGCGACGAGGGACGCTCCTTCGACCTGATCATCCTCGACCCGCCGCGGCTCGCGCCGACCCGGTCCCAGGCGCCGAAGGCCGCGCGCGCCTACAAGGACGCGAACCTCTTCGCGATGAAACTGTTGACCCCCGAGGGGATCCTCGCGACGTTCTCCTGCTCCGGCGGCATCGAGCCGGCCTTCTTCCAGGAGATCGTCCGCTGGGCTGCCAAGGACGCCGGTCGCGCAGTGCAAGTGCTCGAAAAGCTTGGTCAGCCCTACGATCACCCGATCCGGCTCGACCTCCCGGAGACCGAATACCTGAAGGGTCTCATCTGCCGGGTGTTGTGAGGGCCGCTGAGCCATGAACGCCGCTCTGGCGCGCCCCGAGTTCCTGCTGCTGCTCTTCGTCCTGGGCTTCAGCCCGCTCGCCTTCGGCACGGTCGAGCCCTGGTCGCGCGCGATCGCCGCGAGCGCCGCCGTCGCCGGGCTCGCCCTGGCCCTGCGCCGCCGCAGCCGCGCGGGAACCCTGCTGCTGTACGCCACGCCCGGCGCCGTGCCGCTGCTGCTGTTTCTCGCGTTTCTGCTGGTGCAGACGGCGCCGCTGCCGCCCGCTCTCGTGCGCGTGCTCTCGCCGGCGGCGCACGCGCGCTGGAGCGCCGCGCTTGGCGCCGTCGGGCCGCTGCCCTGGTTGACGCTCTCGCTCGACCCGCTCGCGACGCTGCGGGAGTTCGTGCGCTTCTGCGCCTGCGGCGCCCTCTATCTGCTGACCGTGCAACTGCTCGCGCGGCGCGAGCGCCTGCACGCAGTTGCGATCGTGCTGCCGCTCTTCGCCGCCACGCTCTCGTTCGCCGCCATCGTGCAGCATCTGGCGGCGCCGCTGCGCCTGCTCTTCTTCCGGCCGGCGCCCTGGCAGTACCCCTTCGGCCCCTTCGTGAACCGCAACCACTATGCCAACCTGATGGCGATGCTGACCCCGGTGCTCCTGGGGATCTTCCTCGGCCGCTCAACGCGCGCGGGGCCGCGAGGCCTGCGCGCCCGCTGCGTCGAACTGCTGGCCCGGCGCGAATCGAGCGTCCGGCTGCTCACCGGGTTCGCGGCGCTGCTCGCGGCGGCGTCGCTCCTCATCAGTCTCTCGCGCGGCGCCACGATTGCGCTCGCCGCCGCCCTGCTCGTCTTCGGCGGCCTGCTCGGCGCCCGCCGGCTCGGCCGGGGGCGCGCGGTTTCGGCCGCGCTGTTCGGCGGCGCTCTGGCGGTCTTCGTCGGCTGGTTCGGTTGGGGGAAAGTCGCGGAGCGCTTCGCCGACCTGCGCCTGAATCCCGACATCGTCGACACCATGCGGGCCGCACTCTGGCGGGACACGCTGCGCATGTCGGCGGACTTCCCGCTTTTCGGGTCGGGCGTCGGCTCGTTCGAGAGGCTCTACCCGGCCTACCGGAGCGTCCCCGGTCCGCTGGGATTCGCCCACGCGCACAACGACTACCTCGAGCTGCTCGCCGGGGGAGGCGCATTCGGGCTAGGCCTCGCGCTCTGGTTCATCGCCGCGGTCCTGCTCCGTTCGGCGCGATCCTGCAGCCGCCGTCACGGCTCCTTCCCGGCCACGCTTGCGGCAGGGTCCATCGCGGGGTGCGTCGCTTTCCTTGTCCACGGGGGAAGCGACTTCAGCCTGGCCATCGGCGCCAATGCGCTGTACTTCTTCTTCCTGCTCGGCCTCTCGGTTGCGGCCTCGCACGCCCCCGGGCCGGAGGCCGCCGCCGAGACCCACCTCGAACGCCGGCGACTTCCGCCCGGCGTCGCGCAAATCGCCGCCGCGTTCGCGGTCATCGTCGTGCTCGCCAGCGCTGCCGACCTTACCGCGCGTGCAGCCGCGGAAATCGCCCGCGAGCGGGAAAGGCGATCCGATCCGCTGCTGCCGACACCGGCGACGGTCACCCGGCTTGTCGTACTGGCATCCCGGTGCCAGCCCCTCGACGCGGCCTATCCGGCCGCCCTCTCCCGCATCGCGCTGCGTGACGGGAAGCCCGACGAGGCGCTGCGTTTCACCAAGAGTGCGTTGCGCCGGATGCCGCTCGACGCCTCCGCCCTGATGCAGCTCGGCACGCTCCTCGCGGCGCGGGGGGACGCCGAACCGGCCCGCCGGACTTTCGCCGCGGCGGTGGCCGCCGATCCCGCCTCGGCGCCGAACCGCGAGCACTTCGGCGCCTGGCTGCTCTCCCGCGGGGATCAGGCTGCCGCTCTCGCCCAGCTGCGCGAAGTCCTGGCGCTCGATCCGCAG
>JANOHV010000070.1:0-18769 GCA_031406795.1 Candidatus Rokuibacteriota bacterium | reverse complement strand
CCACGTCGATTTCGGTGCCGAGCGAATCGGACTTGATGGTGGCCGTGGCGGTCTTGACGTCCTGGAGCGCCTGCGCGTACACGCCGGCGACGATCAGGGTGAACGTCTTGGTCGGCTTGATCGTGAAGGAGGCCTTGCCGGCGACGGCGTTGGTCACGCTGAAGTCCGAGCTCAGGCTGCTGGTGAGCGCGTTGCCGCTCGACGAACCGAGGTACCCGGGGTAGTCCATGTTGTTGTACAGGATGACCGACCAGAAGGGGCTCTGGTAGTCGGCCCGGAAGCCGCCCTCGTTCTTGACGGTCTTGGGGTCGTCGCCGGCGGCGTACGCCGCCTCGAGGGAGACGTTCATCATCGGGCCGGCGGGCAGGCCCACGTAGGCATACGCACCCAGACCGGTGACGTCGACCTCGGCCTTGCCGTTGAGCTGGTTGTTGCCGGTGACATAGGTGGCTTCAACCTTCAGATCGACCGGCCCGGCCTTGCCCATCACGTAGGCGCTGCCGAAAACGCGCTCGATCGTCCCGACGCCGGTGGCGGGGGTGGTCTCGTCGAGGACGTACGCGGCGAGAGCGCCATAGCTCCAGCCGACCGCGCTGCCGACGGCGCCCAGCGTGAAGCCGCGGGCATCGTCGATGTTGGCCTGGCTGCCCTCGGCGCTGAAGAGCTCCTTGCTCTTGTCATACGCGAACAGCACCGACAGCTCGGGGGCGAACTTCGCAACCACCTTGAAGCGGTCGCGGTTGTCGGACTTCGCGAAGAAGCCCGGGCCCCAGCTGACGTCCTGGCGGCCGACCGTGAAGGTCAGCGGCGCGCCCGGCCACGCGAACTGCATGTTGACCCAATCGAAATCGATCGGCGATTTCCTGGGCGTGCCCGTCGTCGTCGTGGAAACCGCGAAGGTACCGTCGGGGTTCTGTTTCACGTTGGTCGAGATCGCCTCGGAGTTCTCGCCCCAGAAACCCTCCAGGACGTCGGCCCGGACGACCACCTTGACGTTCTCGGCGACCGGCCAGACCAGGTTCAGGCGCAGGCGCTGATCGAACCACTCGGTGGTCCTCTTGTTGGTCACGTAGTTGTCCACGTACCAGGCGCGCGCGCGAATCTCGCCGCTGGTCTCGAGGGCCGTGGCCTTGGCCTGCCCCGCCAGGGTAAACAGCGCCGCGGCGGCCAATCCGATCGTCATCAACTTCTTCATCTTCTTCCTCCTGTGCCTGTTGCCTACCCGGTTCCCGTTTCCCCGGTCGGCGATGAACCCTGCCGCACCATCCTGCCTGCCGTCCGGGAAAGCCTGGTTCCCCTCACTGCCACACAGCCTGAACAACCCTCTCCCGCGAGCCGATCACCTCCCTGTTGTGCGCCGCGTCTCGCTGCTTCCACACTCCTAACGTGATCCCATATTTCATTCACTGGTTAATTGGTAGGGAAACTATCAGCAGGCCTTTATCGCTGTCAAGGGCTTATTTCCCCCGCGCCGCGGCGCCGGCCGGACGCCAGACGACGAGCCTGCCGCGCTCCCCCTGCAGCAGTCCGGCAACGCGGTTGACGACGAACAGGATCTCCTCGCTCCCGTCGCCATCGACATCCAGGCGCGCCAGATCGGCCACATACCCCTCGAAGACGCGGCTCCGGCGCGGCTCCCCGGCGGCAGCGAGGAGTCCGTCGAAGAGCACGACCTCGCCCTGCGCGTGCGTGCGCTGACGCGCGAACGACACGAGGGAATCGCTGAAATTCCGCGGTACGGTGAGCCGGATCCCCCCCGGGGCCGACTCGGCGAGCAGCCGCCCCTGGAAAGCGCGCGCCTCCTCGATGAAGTCCTGCTCCTCGATCACCCCCGGGCCGAAAAGCTCGTGTGCCGGCAGCGGTGGCGGATAGCCGCCGTAGGACCCCGAACTGCGCCATGCGACCACGCCGGCCTGAGTCAGCCCGGAGATGTAGCCCGCGCGATCGAGCGAGAAGAGCTGCACGGGAGCGCCGGCCGGCGCCAACGCCAGGCCGAAGATGCCCACGCTGCCGGTCAGGGCGCTGCCCTCGACGCGTTCGATCGACCCGCCGCGCAGGCGGTACTGTTCCACCCGCCCGGTGAGCACCTCGTTCAACCCCGAGCGCTGCCCGAGCAGGAGCGCCGGGGCGCCGGGGCGCGGCGCCGCCCGCAGGTAGACGCCGTCGATGCTGGCCACGACCTGCAGAGCGCCGCCCTGCCAGCGTCTCAGCTCGGAGGTGACTCTCCCGCGCGCGACCACCGTTACGAAGACCTCGGACTTGCCGTCCCCATCGACATCGGCGGCATCGAGCGAAAGGATGCGCCGCCCCCCCCGGCCGTCCTCGTCCCACTTCCAGGCGAGAGCCTCCCCCTCCCAGCGGAAGAGCGAGAGCCGGGAGCCGTCGCTGAGCACCACCTCGGGCCGCCCCTCGCCCAGGATATTGCCGGCGGCAAGCGCTCTCGCGGGCGCGGCGAGTTCGCGCACGATGTATTCGTCGGGGGCTGGCGCCGGGGCCGGAGTTTCCGGGCCGGGAGTCGCCGCGGCCGTTCCGGGCGCGAGTGGGGCTGCCGCCGCTGAGGCCGCCACCGGGGCCGCCGGCCAGAGTTCGGTCAACTCGCCGAGGAGCGTCCCGGTGCGCAATGACCGCACTTCGATGTCGACCCGCGGCAGGACGCCGGTCTGGGTCTTCGCGATCAGCAGCAGGTCCGCCCCCGCCGAATCCCCGAGACGGCGCAGCAGGGCCGGGTCTGCGCGAACGGTCTCCCACGGCGCACCCAGAGCGCTGAGGGAAGTGGCCCAGACCGGCTCGTCGATCATCGCGAAGCGGCCGGACTGCTCACCGCGCGCAAGCAGCGCCTGTGCCAGGGGACCGATCTCGATGCCGCTCGCCGCTCCCGAAACGTGCAGCAGCGTGCGCAGCCGTCGCGCGGAGATGCGGACGCGGTCGCCGGCGACGATGCCGGCCGCCGCCCCGGCCGCGTCGAGCGCCCCGCGTGAATACTTCTCGCGCACCTCGGTCACGCTCAGGACTCCGAGATGTTTCTCGTAGGCGCCGAGGACCTGCCTGGTGACCGGGTGGACCATCTCCTCGCCCGGCCGGTAGACCTGCAATTCCATACCCGGCCTGAGGAGGTCCTTGGCCGCAAGATCGAGATAGGCCTCGCCGCCGCTGGCGGAGACCACATACCCTTCGACGGCGGGGAACAGCGCGAGCAGCTCCTCGCCCAGCGCGAGTGAAACCTCCCGGTACGGGTCGGCCCCCGCGGCCGGGCGTGGCGAAGCCCAGAGGAGCGCGGCGAATAGCCCAACCGCGAACGGACGCCAGCCGCGGGCGAACAGCCCGCCGTGCGATTGCCTCACGAACCCTCCTTCCCGCTCAGAGTCCTCACGCGCGGCGGATGCCGTAGGCGCGAATCTTCTTGGCGAGCGTGTTGCGGTTGATGCCGAGAAAGTCCGCGGCGTCGGTCTGGACGAAATCAGTCTTCTCGAGGGCCGCCCTGATGACGATCTTCTCGACTTCCGCCATCAGCCGCTGGTGGATGTCGCTCCGGCGCGTCCAGTGGCCGGTGCGCTCGACCCGGCCGATCCAACCGGCGATGTGTTCCTCGAGCACGCTGCCGAGGGCGACCGGGGCGTCCCCCGCACCGTCCTTCTTCTGTCTCGTGGTCAATCGATCACCTTTCTTCTCCCAGGGTCCGCCCCCATCTAACGCCAAGGATCGCCCCTGTCAAGTCCCCTCCCAAATCCGCGCGTTACGCGCGGATCAGCAGAGTCAGGCCTGTCCCCTGGTCCGGTTTATCCAAGTCGTTGCTCCTATCTGATCGCAATGCCTGCTTCAAGCGATGCTCGACCTCTGCCACACCGTGCTTCCTGCAAGAAATCCTGCTTTTTCGGCGGCTGAAATGCCTCCTCTGCTGCTGGATCCGCGCGTACGCGCGGATCGGGGTCTGCGGGGGCGCCTTGACCGGCGCGCGACGCGACGCGTATCCTGTTCCCCATGCCGATGCCGATCCTGCGCCATCACGGCGAGCCGCCCGCCTGCGGCTTCTGCGGCGCCGCCCTGCCCCGGCCCAGGAGCCGGCCGTGGAACACGGCGTCGCTCCTCCCCGGGGGCCGCTGCGCCTGCGGCGCCTGCTTCGTGGTCGACCCGACGGGCCGCAACGGCGGACACGCCCTGCTCGAAGCCCTGGAGGACGCCTGCGGCGGGGACCGCGAGCGTAGTCTGTTTCTGCAGCCGGAACGCGACTACCGGGAGACGATCGAGAATTACGACACGCAGCGACACCGGTACATCAAGGGTTTTCGCGGCTACCGGCGCGGCATGGCCCGCCTCTACCTCGTGAAGCTCAACACCGACTCATCACCGACCTAACCGGGACCGGCGCCGGCGGGGCAGGCCGCTCAAACAGGCCCAGGTACAAGGCAGGCGGAACCAGAGGGCGGGAGTGAATCCCGACCCTACGACCACCCCGTTCCCGTCTCGTAGGGGAGGGGTTCATCCCCTCCCAGTCCGCAGATCCCGTCTCGTAGGGGAGGGGTTCATCCCCTCCCAGTCCGCAGATCCCGTCTCGTAGGGGAGGGGTTCATCCCCTCCCGGTCCGCAGATGGGCCCTTTTCAGCGGCCTGCCTTCAGCCACACCGCGAGGATCGAGACCGCCGCCGGCGTGACCCCCGCGATGCGCGCGGCCTGACCGAGCGAGGCGGGGCGCGCCGCCGCCAGCTTCTGGCGCACTTCGATCGAGAGTCCGGGGATCGTCGCGTAATCGGCCTCCTTCGGCAGGCGCCGCCCCTCCAGTTCGCGAAAGCGCGCCGCCTCGACCTCGGCGCGGCTGATGTAGCCTTCATAGCGGGCCTGCACTTCAACCTGGAAGACGACGTCGTCGGGGAGCGCCGGCAGCTCGCCCTGCAGCCGGCAGAGTTCGCGCCAGCCGAGCCCCGGGCGGTGCAGCAGCGCCCAGATCGTCGCCGGCTCCGACAGCGGCGCCGTGCCCAGCTCGCGCAGCCGCTCGTTCACCGCCGCGGTCGGCGCGAGCCGCGTCCGACGCACGCGCTCGAGCTCGGCCGTAATCGCGTCGCGCCGGGCGCAGAACCGCGCGTACGGGTCGTCGCCGACGAGGCCGAGGTCCCGCCCCACCTGGCGCAGGCGCAGGTCGGCGTTGTCCTCGCGCAGCAGCAGGCGCCACTCGGCGCGCGAGGTGAACATCCGGTAGGGCTCGCGCGTGCCGCGCGTGACCAGGTCGTCCACGAGCACCCCGAGATAGGCCTGGGAGCGGTCGAGAACGAACGGCGGGCGCCCCTGCGCGAGGCAGGCCGCGTTGATCCCGGCCCAGAGCCCCTGCGCCGCCGCCTCCTCGTAGCCGGAGGTGCCGTTGACCTGGCCGGCCAGGAACAGGCCGGCGAGCGCCTTGGCCTCGAGGGTCGGGGCCAGCTGCGTCGGCTGCACGAAGTCGTACTCCACCGCGTAGGCCGGCCGCATGATCTCGGCCTGCTCCAGGCCCGGGACGCTCGCGACGAGCGCCGCCTGCACGTCGAGCGGGAGGCAGTTCCCGAGACCCTTGGCGTAGATCTCCTCGGTGTCGCGCCCCTCCGGCTCAAGGAGCACCTGGTGGCGCTCCTTCTGGGCGAAGCGCATCACCTTGTCCTCGAGCGAGGGGCAGTAGCGCGCGCCGACGCCGGTGATCGCGCCCGCGTACAGCGGCGAGCGGTCGATGCTCGCGCGCAGCAGCCGGTGCGTGTCGGGCGAGGTCCACGTCATGTGGGAGGGGATCTGGATGGGCGCGAACCCCGCCGGGTCGGTGTCGAAGGAGAAGGGACGCGGGCGCTCGTCGCCGCGGTGGGCCTCCATCCCGGAGAAATCGATGCTCGAGCGGCGCAGCCGCGGCGGCGTGCCGGTCTTGAGGCGGCCGACCTCGAAGCCGAGTTCGCGCAGCTGCAGCGCCAGCGCCGTCGCGACCTCCTCGCCGGCGCGCCCCGCCGCGGTGCGCCAGTCGCCGATGTGGATCAGGCCATTGAGGAAGGTGCCGGTGGCGAGCACGACCGCGACGGCGCGAAAGCACAGGCCGCCGGCAACCTCGATGCCGGCCACGCGCACGCCGGGACCGCCGGGCCGCCCTTCGAGCAGCAGGCGCTCGACGCGCCCCTGACGCAGGTGCAGCCGCGGCTCCCCCTCGAGCAGGCGCTTCATCGCAAGGCGATAGGCGTGCCGGTCGCTCTGCATCCGCGTGCCGCGCACGGCGTCCCCGCGCGAGGCGTTGAGGACCTTGGCGTGGATGCACGCGAAGTCCGCCAGCTTTCCCATCGCGCCGCCGAGCGCGTCGATCTCGCGGACCAACTGCCCCTTGCCGAGGCCGCCGACCGAGGGGTTGCAGGCCATCAGCGCCATCGTGTCGAGGCTCAGATTCAGCAGCAGCGTCTCGCAACCCATCCGCGCGGCGGCGAGCGCGGCCTCGCAGCCGGCGTGGCCGGCGCCGACGACGATGACATCGAATGAGCCTGGGGCGAAATTCATGTCGGTCGAGCCCCGATGCACGCTAACCAGAGATGCGGGGTCCGCTCAGGATTGCCCGCCGGCAGCAAACGAACACTCGTAGGGGCGGGGTTGATCCCCGCCCCTACGAAGAGCAGAACAACTAACCGGCCCCCTTGACAATCAACCATATGCGAATCGTACCATCACCCATGCCCTCTCGCACCGACCCGCCGCCGCCCGCCCCCGCCGCGAAGCGCTATCATGACTTCAAGAGCTATTTGCGAAATGCGTTCGGCGCGCGCGTCGCCAAACTGCCGATCGACGCCGGGTTCACCTGCCCCAACCGCGACGGACGCAGCGGGACGGGCGGCTGCATCTTCTGCGACGGGCGCGGCTCCGCGCTGCGGCGGGCAGGGCCGCTGCCTTCGGTGACGGAGCAACTCACCGCGATGCGCGAGCGCTACGTGCGCCACGGCGCCGAGCGCTTCATCCCCTACTTCCAGACCTTCACGAACACCGACGCCCCGCTCGAGCGCCTGCGCGCGCTCTGGGACGAAGCGGTCGGCTTCTCCCCCGACGTGGTCGGGCTCGCGGTCGGGACGCGCCCGGATTGTGTTCCGGACGCGACGCTCGACTTGCTCGCGTCCTACGGCTCGCGCGTGCGCGTCCACCTCGAGCTTGGCCTGCAGTCGGCGCACCCGCGGACCATCGCCCGCATCAACCGCGGGCACACCCTCGAACAGTTCGACGATGCCGTGCGCCGGGCGGCGGCGCGCGGGATCGAGGTCGTCGCGCACGTCATGCTCGGACTCCCCGGAGAGACTCCGGCGATGATGCGCGAGACCGCGCGGGCGCTCGCCGCGCTGCCGATCGCCGGCCTGAAGATCCACGCGCTGCTGGTGCTGGAGGGCACCGCGCTCGCGGAAGAGTGGCGGCGCGGCGGCGTCCCGCTCCCCGACCTGCCGACGTACGCCGGCTGGGTTGCGGACTTTCTCGAGCTGATCCCGTCGGGGGTCTTCGTCGAGCGGCTCACCGCCGACGGCTACCGCGACGTCCTGCTGGCGCCGGCGTGGTCCGGCAGCAAGCTCGCGGTGCTCAACGCGATCGAGCGCGAACTTGCGCTCCGTGACTCGCGTCAGGGCTCGCGCCTTGACGAGCGGGCATGAGAACGGGTATTTCATGGTCATGAAGAAGATCCCCGCGGCATTCCTCTGCTGGGCCTGTCTGTCATTCCCCGCTGCCGCGCACGCCGCCGCGGGGCCGACGCCGGTGGACACCCTGGTCGACACCGTCCTGACGGCCTACGGCGGGAAGGCGGCGCTGGGCAAGATCAAGGCCTACCGGATGGAAGGGTCGGTCACCTCCGTCATGCGCGGCGAAGGCCCCCTGGCGCGGACATTCGCCCGGCCGAACCGGCTCAAGACCACGCTCGACTACCCGAACCACTTCGAGACGCGGATTCTCGACGGCGACCAGGGCTGGCGCTCCGACGGCAAAGGGAACATGTCCCCCGCCGACGGGTTCCTGCGGACCTCGATGGTCCTTCAGGCCGCCCGGGCCGATATCCCCTGGCTTCTCGACGAGCGGCGCGCGGCAATCAAGCTGCTTGCGCCCATGGACGGCGGCAAGCTCCAGGGCCTGGAAATCCCTCTCGGCGAAGGTCTTACGCTGACCGTCTACGCGGACACCGCCACCGGGCGGATCGTGCGCACCTCCGGCGTCCTCGAGGCGCCGGGGATGAAGACGAACTTCGCCACCGACTTCGCGGATTTCCGCGTAGTGGACGGGGTGCTCTTCCCCTTCCGGGAGGCGAACTTCGCATCGAACCAGCCGACCGGCGATACGGTCATCACCCGCGTCGTCCTCAACCCGCCGCTCACCGACAAGGACTTCCGCCCGTAAGCCGGGGGCGCTGATAGCTTCATCCGCGGTCCGGGAGGAGGTGAACCCCTCCCCTACATCCGGAATTCTTCCCGCCGCGGGCCTTCGACAGATTCCGAAATGGTTTGTCATCCCGCCCCGTTTCCGCTATCATCCCGGCCCGACCATGGAGACGAGTTTGAACGCTGCCCGGCCTGCCCTCCTCGTCCTCGAGGATGGCGCCGCTTTTGCCGGGACGGCCTTCGGCGCCCCCGGCGAGCACCACGGCGAAGTTGTCTTCAACACCTCGATGTCCGGTTACCAGGAAATCACCACCGACCCCTCGTACTGCGGCCAGATCGTCGTGATGACCTACCCGCTGATCGGCAACTACGGCGCCAACGCCGAGGACGTCGAATCGGGCCGCCCCTGGGTCGAGGGCCTCGTGGTGCGCGAGATCTCGCCGGTGCACTCCAACTGGCGCGCCGCCGAAAGCCTCGGCGCCTTCCTCGGCCGCTTTGGGGTCCCGGGGATCAGCGGCGTGGACACCCGCGCGCTGACCCGCCACCTGAGAAGCCGCGGGGCCATGAAGGGCGTGATCTCCTCGGTCGACCTCGACGCGGCGTCGCTGCAGCGCAAGGCGCAGGCCTCCCCCGGCCTCGTCGGCCGCGATCTGGTGCGCGAAGTGACCTGCGCCAAAGCCCACACCCCGAGCTACCCCGGCGAGAAGCGCCACCGCGTCGCCGCGATCGACTGCGGCATGAAAAGCAGCATCCTCGCGTGCCTGGCCGCCGTCGGCTGCGACGTCACCGTGTTCCCCGCCTCGGCCAGCGCCGCCGAAATCCTGGCGACCGACCCGGACGGCGTCTTTCTCTCCAACGGCCCCGGCGACCCCGAAGGCGTGCCCTACGTCATCGAGACCGTGCGCGGCCTGCTCGGGAAGAAACCGATCTTCGGCATCTGCCTCGGCCACCAGATGCTCGGCCTGGCGCTCGGCGGCCGCACCTACAAGCTCAAGTTCGGCCACCGCGGCGCGAATCACCCGGTCATGGACCAGCGCACCGGCCGCATCGACATCACCTCGCAGAACCACGGCTTCTGCGTCGACATGGACTCGCTCGACCCGGCGGTCGTCGAGTTGACTCATGTTAATCTCTACGACCGCACCAACGAGGGGATGCGCCACCGCACCCTGCCGGCCTTCTCGGTGCAGTACCACCCCGAGGCCTCGCCGGGGCCGCACGACGCGCGCCACCTCTTCGACGACTTCATCGCCCTGATGGACCGCAATCGCCCGTGAAGCCGCCGGACGGGATGCTCTTCGCCTGGGAGGCCGGGCCGAAGTCCGCGCTCGGCCGCTGGTCGAAGCGGCTCTTCTCCGCGCTGATCTTCGGCGGCCTCTTCCTGCTGCCGTTCTTCGGCTGGCTCGCCGCCGAGCCGACACCGTACACCGACCCGGCCGGGCACTTCACGATCACGCCCCCGGAGGGCTGGGACACGGACGATTCGGGACACATGGGCCCGGGGCTCGTCGCCAAGGGAGCGGCGGACGCCGCCGGCATCGAGCCGCTGATCCACCTGACGCACGAGGCGGCGGGGATCGTGACGCTCGAGGTGCGCTGGCAGACGCTGCTCGGCCAGCTGCGCTTCGACAACGAGCGGGTGCGTTTCCTCGCGATCGCGGAGCACCCGGAGGCGGTCCCGCCCTACGCGCAATCCGTGTACCTGTTCCAGCGCGGCGCTCAAGGCTACCAGTCGCTGATCCGGGTGGTGCAGGCGAAGGGCCGGTTCTACCAGATGACCTTCGCCGGCACCGAAGAGCAATTCGAGCAGTTCTACCCGGCGGTGGTCGCCTCCTTCGACTCGCTGCGCACCGGGGGGAAGTGACCGTGCCCAAGCGCACCGACATCAAGAAGATCCTGCTGATCGGCTCCGGCCCGATCATCATCGGGCAGGCCTGCGAGTTCGACTACTCCGGCGCCCAGGCCTGCAAGGCGCTGCGCGAGGAGGGCTACGAGGTCATCCTCGTGAACTCCAACCCCGCGACCATCATGACCGACCCGGCGCTCGCCGATCGCACGTATCTCGAGCCGCTGACCCCGGAGATCCTCGCGATGATCATCGAGCGCGAGCGCCCCGACGCGCTGTTGCCGACCCTCGGTGGGCAGACCGGCCTGAACCTGGCGATGGCGGTCGCCGACAACGGCGTGCTCGAGCGCTTCGGCGTGCAGATGATCGGCGCCAACCGCGACGCGATCCACAAGGCCGAGAACCGCGCGGCCTTCAAGGCGGCGATGCAGAAGATCGGCCTGGATTTGCCGCACTCGGGCGCCGCGCACACGATCGAGGAGGCCGAGGGTTTCGCGCGCGAGATCGGTTTCCCGGTGATCATTCGCCCGGCCTTCACCCTCGGCGGCACCGGCGGCGGCACGGCCTACAACATGGAGGAGTTCCTGCTGATCGCGACCGCGGGGCTCGAGGCCTCGCCGGTCACCGAGATCCTCGTCGAGCAGTCGGTCATCGGCTGGAAGGAGTTCGAACTCGAGGTGATGCGCGACCGGCGCGACAACGTGGTCATCATCTGCTCGATCGAGAACTTCGACCCGATGGGCGTGCACACCGGCGACTCGATCACCGTGGCGCCGGCGCAGACGCTGACCGACAAGGAGTACCAGGGGATGCGCAACGCCGCCATCGCCTGCATCCGCGAGATCGGCGTCGAGACCGGCGGCAGCAACATCCAGTTCGCGCTCAACCCGAAGGATGGGCGGCTCGTGGTCATCGAGATGAACCCGCGCGTCTCGCGCTCCTCGGCGCTCGCCTCCAAGGCGACCGGCTTCCCGATCGCCAAGATCGCCGCCAAGCTCGCCGTCGGCTACACGCTGGACGAAATCCCGAACGACATCACCCGGCTGACCCCGGCCTCCTTCGAGCCGACGATCGACTACTGTGTGATCAAGATCCCGCGCTTCGCCTTCGAGAAGTTCCCCGAAACCAACGACACGCTCGGCATCTCGATGAAGTCCGTCGGCGAGGTCATGGCCATCGGGCGCACGTTCCCGGAGGCGCTCGGCAAGGGGATCCGCTCGCTCGAAATCGGCCGCTACGGACTCGAGGAGCCCCCGACCGCGCAGCGGTGGACCACCGAGCAGCTCGAGGCCGGCCTGACGCGCCCGAACCCCGGGCGGCTCTTCCTGGTCGCGGAGGCCTTCCGGCAGAACTTCACGATCGAGCGGATCGCCAGACTCTCGGCGTTCGACCCCTGGTTCCTCGAGCAGCTGCGCCTGATCGTCGCGCTCGAGGGGAGCATCAAGGACGCCGGCGGGGCAATCGACACGACCCTGCTGCGCGAGGCCAAGCGCAACGGCTTCTCCGACCGCTCGCTCGGCACGCTGACCGGGCTCGGGGAGGACGAGGTGCGCGCGCGGCGGCTGGCCGCCGGGATCGTCCCCTCCTACAAGCTGGTCGACACCTGCGCCGCCGAGTTCGAGGCCTACACGCCCTATTACTACTCCTCCTACGAGTTCGAGGACGAGGTCACCACCACCTCCCGCGACAAGATCATGATTCTCGGCGGCGGCCCCAACCGCATCGGGCAGGGGATCGAATTCGACTACTGCTGCGTGCACGCCTCCTTCGCGCTGCGCGAGATGGGTTTCGAGACGATCATGGTCAACTCCAACCCCGAAACCGTCTCGACCGACTTCGACACCTCGGACCGCCTCTACTTCGAACCGCTGACCCTCGAGGACGTCCTCGCCATCGTCGCGAAGGAGAAGCCCAAGGGCGTCATCGTCCAGTTCGGCGGCCAGACGCCGCTGAAGCTGGCCGTGCCGCTGGCGAAGGCCGGCGTGCCGATCATCGGCACCTCCCCGGACAGCATCGATCTCGCCGAGGACCGCAAGCGCTTCGGCGCGCTGCTCGAGGAGTTGGGCATCCCGATGCCGGCCAACGGCACCGCGCTCTCGCTCGATGAAGCCCGGGTCGTCGCCGAACGGGTCGGCTACCCGGTCCTCGTGCGCCCCTCCTACGTGCTGGGGGGCCGCGCGATGCGTATCGTCTACGACGCCGCCTCCCTCGAGGAGTTCGCCGGCGAGGCATTCGCCGCCTCCGGGAAGCACCCGATCCTGATCGACAAGTTCCTCGAGGACGCGATCGAAGTCGACGTCGACTGCCTCGCCGACGGCGAGACGGTGGTCGTCGCCGGGATCATGGAGCACATCGAGGAGGCCGGCATCCACTCCGGCGACTCGGCCTGCGTCATCCCGCCGCACTCCTTGCCGGCAGCCGTGCTGGACACCATCCGCGACTACTCGCGCCGCCTGGCCACCGCCCTCAAGGTGATCGGCCTGATGAACACCCAGTACGCGGTCAAGGACGGCGAGGTCTTCGTCCTCGAGGTCAATCCCCGCGCCTCGCGCACCGTGCCCTTCGTCAGCAAGGCCATCGGCCTGCCGATCGCGAAGATCGCCGCCAAAGTCATGGCGGGCGCGAAGCTGCGCGACCTCGGGGTGACCACGGAAGTCGCGGTGCGGCACTACTCGGTCAAGGAGTCCGTCTTCCCGTTCAACCGCTTCCCGGGAGTCGACACCGCGCTCGGCCCGGAGATGAAGTCCACCGGCGAGGTCATGGGCATCGACCCCGACTTCGGCCTGGCCTTCGCCAAGAGCCAGTCCGGGGCCGGCCAGCCGCTGCCGACGTCGGGCACCGTCTTCATCTCGGTCTTCGACCGCTACAAGGAGCGCATCGTGCCGATCGCCCGGCGCCTGCTCGATCTGGGCTTCAACATCTGCGCCACGACCGGGACCGCCGCGGCGCTCAACGCCGCCGGCGTCTCCGCCTGCCGCGTGCTGAAGGTCCACGAGGGGCGGCCGAACGTCGTCGACATGCTCAAGAACCGCGAGATCCAGCTGATCATCAACACCCCGCTCGGCCGGCGCGGCAAGGACGACCAGCTCGCGATCCGCCGTGAAGCCCTCGTGCGCCACATCACCACGATCACCACGATCCCCGGCGCCGCCGCGGCCGTGACCGGGATCGAGTCGCTCGCCCGCGGCGCCCTCACCGTCAAATCGCTGCAGGAGTATCACGCCGGTAAGACGTTCTAGCAGGGGCTCGGCATCAGCGTTTCCCCCCGTCCGCCTTCAGCCTTTTCGGTTTCCTGGCAGACAGTTTCTTGAAGTTCTCGCCCGAGATGACCGGCTTACCGGTCTGGGCCTCAATGTCCTTGCGCGTCCTGCCTGCCACTGCCCCGCCGGTTTTGGCATCCTTTTTCAGCGGCGCCATACCTTGCGAATCCCGGTCCCGGTGCAGCTCCGTGGTGGTTGCCTCGCCGAGCATGGTCAGAATCAGCTCGATGTCGGTCATGTGATCGCGGAGGTTCTCCCGCTGCAAGTCTTTCACCTGCTTGTACTCCTCCACGTTCAAACCGAACGCACCCTGCATGATCTCATTGGTCAGGATGGCGTATTCCGAGGTGGTTTGCGCGCCCCGGTTCTTCCATTCATCGGTCAGATCCTGGCGGACGGCGATGCCCCGCAGCCGCTTGTCGATCCACTCCTTGGGGTAGCCCTTCTTTTCGTAGAGTTCCTGCATCCGGCCCATGGCCAGCTCGGGGTTTTCGATCTCGTCAATCCGCTCCTTGCCCGCCCGCGCCAGCCAGCGTTTGAACGGTTCGGCCTTGGGGCTGGGTATGGATTGGATCAGGCGGAAGATGCCCTCGGTGTTGGCGCAATTGAGCTTTTGCGGACCGCCTTCGGTGGGGATGGGAAGGGTACGTACAATCTGTACCCACCCTTTGCCCAACTCCGGGTCGCGCTGCTTCATGCGCTGGATATATTGCTTTGGATCTCGCGATTCAATGAGAGCGAGCACAACGTCATCCACAACAAACCACCATTTGTCTTCGTGAAGAATCTTTCGGACCTGCTTACCTTCGAACACCGCGAGTTTGTTGTCTTTTTCAGTATTCATGACTATCTCCTTTCCAACAGGACATCGTTTAGGGTCTGCCGACTGGAGCAGGTGAGGCTGATCTTGGCAGCACGTCTTCCTGGGTACGCCGCATCAAATCTGTCGTTCACAAAGCGACTTGATCAACAGCGGAACGGAAGCTTCGAGATGTCCTTCGATTGGAACGATTTGACTCGATACGTTCACTCCCCAAAATTTCTTAATATTGTCGCTGATCGCGTTCGCCGCCGGATCAACGATGAATACTCTCCGCGCCTTCCAGGAAGGCTGGTGAAGAAAATTGGTGTGTAGCACCGTCAAGAATCCGTCCTCGGGACGCAGTGCACTTCCGATTATCACAAGATTCATGGCTATTGTCGTTGCGCATAGCGCTTCAAGCATCAAATAGACCATTTTCACGGTTGGAATCTTCACGTAACTGGGTGCGATCAGATAAGTTCCTTCCGACCCTGAACCATAGCCAAAGTGCGTATTCTTGGCTGAGCGCGGAAAGAAACGTTCATCAAAAACGAAGTTCACGTCACTGGCTTCAGGTTTATTGAAGTAAGGTGCAATTGCGAAGTTGGCAGACCCGTGGATCTTTAATACCGTAACTGGGCTTTTCGAGAAGTCGTCGTCACAAACGAATGGCAGATCGAAGTGAGATCCGTATCCGCCGTTCGGTGACCACTTGCCACGGCAATCTAATGCCCCCTCCAGAACACAATCGTAATTCAGGCTAACGACAACATCTCCAGAGGCAAAGACACCATCAATAAATTGAGTAAGCCACGATGATTGGGCGAGGAGTTCTTCGGAGGCCACGAATGAGCTGAAGTAATCGCCGAGCTCAGTTTCGATCCGTCGTCGGAGCCTGCGGCCATTCTCGGCCAGCGACCCAGGCTCACTTTGAGATACGGCGAGGTCGGAATCGAACTTCGTAAGCGCGATCTCGATGTCGTTTGTTTTATATCTCTCTCGCAAGACAGCCGCGGCGGAAGCAATGAATTTCCCGGAGAGTGCGTCAATGAGGTCCTTGTTCAGTGGCGCGTTGGGGAATACGGCCTTCGTAAAGCCAGATCCGATGATGAAGACTTTCACCGCCGAGTGCTCCTCATGCCCAATGCCACGCTGGTCTGTCGTGCTTTCGAGAACCAGTTTCCCTGCAGGAGTACAACGCCGGCAAGACGTTCTAGCAGGGCGGTTCACGCCCCCGCCACGCCAAGCATACTTCCGACGTAACTATCTTTGTCCTCATCCTGAAAGAGGACGTGCCGCTTCTGCATCTCGCTCTTCTTCATGCTCCAGAGCATCATCATCGTGTGCGAGGCCGTGTTCGAGACAATGAAGGACTGCAATTTCACGTTTGGATCGCCGAGTCGTTGCTCGATCTCCTTGATCGTTTCGTGGAACTGGATCTTGGGATCGGTCGGCCCGAGGTTGCGGATGCCTTTGGGGTCCACGAAGATGATGTGCTGCTTGCCGCCCGCCAACAGCCAGAGGATGAAGTCTGGATGGAAATTGCCGGCCTCGAAGAAGCCAACACCGCGCCCTTTGCTCAGATTGCGGAGCAGGTAGAGCTCCCGAGTCTTGAAGAAATCGGCGTTCCCCTCGTGGAACGCCTTGAGATCCTCGACGAACTGGCGCTCGCCCTTGTTCAGCGGCACGGGACTGATCTCAACGACGTTCGTATCCAGACAGAGCAGTGGCTGGTACAGGTGGTTGCCGAACCAGATGGCCTTCATGCCCCGGAATTCCCAAGGCTTGAGGTCGCCTTTCTCGATTGCGGCCTTCAGCTCCTCGAGCTTCGCGACGATCTCCTCCTGGGACCTGTCGATCAGGATGCGGTAGTAGCCCGCATCCGATGATTCCTTCACCCCCAGGAAGTTCGGGTCGTTCCCATCCAGATCGCGATACTCCAGGTGCGGCAACTCCCATTCGCGCTTGCGGAAGATGTAGTAGCGCTCGGTGTATTTCTTGAGCAGCGAGAGGGCGATCTCATCCCACAGCCGCACCTTCTCGAATGAATCAAAAGCCAGCTCTGCGGCGGGAATCTGCAGGCGGTACCAGTTCTGATCCGCGAGCAACGCCTCGATCCCCCGTCGCGTCAGGTTCAAGTTGTACCAGCCGCGCTCGGCCTTGAAGCGCTCCAGCTCGAAGGAGAGCCGGTCGAGGTCGAGGAAGGCCACATGCCGGGCGTCCAGATGCGACTCGTTCGGCGCGGCATCCGCATCGCCGCCCACGAGACCGCCTGATTTCATCGCCTGGATCTTCGGATACCAGTTGAGTACGACCTGGTTCTTCTGCAGGTAGTTCGTGCTCTGATCGCGGGTGGGGTCCGGCTTGTCCACGGTCGGTATCGGACCGAGCTTGCGGAACGCGTCGCCGAACTCGGTGCTCACGCCATTGATCGTCTTCTTGAGGCGGATCGTCGTGAGCTTCTGCGTGCCGAGGTTCTTGATAATCGGCAGCAGGAACTCGACGCGGTCGTCGTTGGTGGGCAGACCCTCCTCTTCCAGGAAGTCGCGGAACTGCGCCATGTAGTCGGCGTGGATGCCGAAGATGCCGAGTGTCTCCAGCACGCTGATGTGCTTGGGCCGCACGACGCCCTCCGGAAGTCGGGTCTTGCCGCTGCGCTTGAGACTCAGCTCGTGGCCCTTCAGCCGCACCCCGCGCCCGAAAAGCTGAATGATCTGTGCGCCTTCCCCCCTGCCGACGTTCATCAGGCCCATCGTGGAGACGCGCCAGCTGCTCCACCCCTCGGTGAACTTCTTCGAGCCGATCAGCAAGTTCACCGGCGAGTGCGGCTTGTTGATTTCGTGGAACAGGGAGCCCGAGAACTCGCGCTCGCCGGTGGCCAGGCCGTGCTCCTCGCACAGCTTCACCAGCTTGGCATCGTCGCCCACGTTGATGACGCCGAAAGCCTCGTTCTCGGTGCCCAGCCGCAGCGCCACCTCACCGGTCGCTCCCTTCAGGTTTTCGACATAAAGCTGTCCGCCCCCCGGCGCGTTGAAGAGCGTTGCAAGCGTCTCGTCGAAGACCTGCCCCGACGAGAGCCCGCAGGTATTTAGATACCCGAATCGCCCTGCAAACAGATTCCTGCCCGTCGCGGTTTCGAGCCCCGTGTTCAACACCCGGTCGATGCGCCCGATACTCCCCGCCCGGTCTTTCACATAGCGGGCGAAGAACTGCAAAATCTCCACGATATCCGAAGCATCCCGCGTGGCCAGCGTCGCCGTCACGCTCCCGCCGACGAAGATCCACAGCGGCTTCTCGATGTTGAACGGTCGGAAGGACGCGCCGTGCTCGCGGTACAGCCGCTGCTGCTGGAAGAACGACAGCAGGCAGGCCACCAGATACAGCTCGAGGTGATTCTGCTGCGTCCCTTCGTCCAGGTTGAGGATCTGGTAGTCCTTGCCGAAGCCGTCGCCGTAGAAGTAGCGGTACGAGTAGTCGAAGAGCGTGCTCTTGGCGTACAGCTCGGTGAGCTTGGGCTTACCCTTGACCGCCTGCCCGAAGGTGGCCGAGTACTCGAACGAGAAGCCCTTTTCGCACAGTGCGTTACGAAAGCGCATCCACGCGCCTTCTTCGCCGCCGCTCGCGCCGCGGTGCCCCTCGTCCACCAGCACCAGGTTGTTGCCCTCGAAGGCGTCGATGGCGATGGTCTTGTCGCCCATATCATCGCGGAGCTTGGTGATCTCCAGGATCTCGACCGCCTGCCCGGTGAACAACCCGCGACCGTCCTTGTTGAACAGCTCCGCTGCGATGCCCGCCGCCTCGAACTCGCGCAGGTGCTGCTGCGATAGACCCTCGTTCGGCGTGAGCAACAGAATGCGGTTCAGCTCGCGCCGCCGGCCGTGCTTCGCCAGGGCTTGCTGGTACTGGAGGATGTTGGCGTGCATCAAAAGCGTTTTGCCGCTGCCGGTGGCGCTCCAGTAGGCCAGCTTGTTGAGCTGTGGCCAGGCCTCGGCGGCCTCGGCGAAGGGCGCAATCTGGTCGGCCTCGGGCTTATCCGTGTTGTAGGTGGCCACCTGCGCGTTCAGCGCCGCGAGCAGCGCCTTTGGATCGCGGAAGTAGCGGTCGAGGTAGATCTCCGTGAAGAGCAGGGTCAGGTATTGGAAGTACTTCCAGGCGACCGGCTCCTCGCCGCGCGTGATGCGCCGCTCGTTCAGCCGCTGCGTGTGCTTGACGATGTTCTGGTCGTATTCGAGCAGCAGCTCGGTGGGCAATTGCGTCAGGTTGAAGAGCTGAGCTGTGAGCGCATGGTGGAAGTGGTGGACGTTGTTCTCGTCCAGGCCCTCCATCGCTTCATTGCGCAGGATCTCGGCCAGATCCTCGAAGCGCTTGACGTTGAACAGCGACAGGAGCCACTGGTTGAGGACCAGCTTGTAGGCGAATGGCACCTGCGGCCGGTTGTTGGCCCGGCCGCGCGGCGCAGCGGGCGCTGCGGCGGTCGCTCCGGCGGAGCTCCTGCTGGGACGTCCGCGCGGCATCAGCGTTTCTCCTC
>JANOHV010000057.1:0-2059 GCA_031406795.1 Candidatus Rokuibacteriota bacterium | reverse complement strand
CATCTGCCTCGCGCGCGCCTCCCATCTCTCAGCTCTTCTTGTAGAACCCGCCTTTCTTTACCGTCTGCCGGAAACCATCCTCGTTCGGCTTGTTGAAGACATCAACTCCCCGCTCGATTTCCCCGGCATGTCTCTCATGTTCTTCCATCGTCAGCTTTTCCGCCTCCAGCCAATCCTCAATTTCGTGCCCGTCGGCCCTGTCCCTTTTCTCATACAGTTCGTACGCCGCCCGTGCAATCTCATCGTGGACAGCCTGCTGCTTCTTCATTGCCGCCTCCTTCTACGTTGAAAAATGCTTGCGAACTTTGGCTGCAACCTGACGATCCGTCATCTTGTCAACGGTTTCGATACCAATGATGCGTGTATCGAGACCATTCTTTTCAAGACGTTTCTTCAATTCGCCTTTTGCTTCACCAGGACCAAATATCAGAATCGATTCCGCATCGCGAATAGCTGCAATTACAGCATCGTAGTAGATGTTGAGCTCCCCCGTCAGCGCTCTCTGGCGGCTATCATCCGCATGTATTTGCTGAGCCTCGTAATGACCCTGAGGCGGGGAATCACTGGCACGGCGCGGCTGTGACTCAAGCTGAGATATAATCAATCTTGTCTCTTCCCCCTTGTCAGTAACGGCCACAACAATGGTCTTACGATGGTCAATCCACAAGCCAACTCTTGTGCTCATCGGTTTCTCCCCGCGCTTAGGATTCTTCCCTCGAGCCGAACGCCCACGGCCGGTCGAGCGGTCCGCCCGGCGTCGATCTGACCAAGATGCATCTGCGTCCCCGGTAAGTGATTCTCAAGGCATCGTCCCGAAGAGATGCCGGTGGCAGAGGACCGACGTTCTACCTTCTTCGGCGAAAGTAATAACCGCCGCCCCCGCCGAACAGCAGGACCAACACCACAATCAGGATGATCAACTCTGTTGAGCCCATGGCGCCCCTCCTCTGAAGTTGCAGACAACCAATCACCCACCTGCACTATGAGTCTGATTCATGGACCTGTCGATAGGGCAAAACCCTACCATGGGATAGTTTCTCATCAGCGCATTACCCGGCCTGATTCTCAAGGGAATGGCCGACAGCCATAGAGTGTCACCATGGTCTCGGCTCGAGCAGCGATTCAGCAATGATCAATTCTCCGCGGAGTGCGCGACATCCGGAGTCAGGTTGATGACGCTGGGGCACAATTCGGTGGCTTGAGAGCAGAGGAACTCGACTTCCTGGCTCCCCGGTTCTTCGACAAACCGTTTGGCGAAGGCCGAAGAATCAAGGAGGAGCTTCATGCTTCCGCTTCCGCGGGCGGTTGACACGACAGGGCCGTCGGGACTACGGTCGGTGCCGGGATGCTCGGGAGGTCGCCCCGAGCCGACCTCGCCAGCGGCGTGGCCCGGAGGCACAAGGCGATGCTGGCATGAGCGCCTTCCCGGAGGCAACCGATGGCCGTTGACGCGTCCCTGCACCGTCTCGCCCCCGCGGAGGTCTACGCCGCGGCGGGCAGCACGCCGCAGGGCCGCACCTCCGCGGAGGCGGCGAAGCGCCTCGCCGAGTCCGGGCCGAACGCCATCCGGATCATCCGCGGCCGGCCCCTCTGGAAGAAGTTCCTCGCCAACTTCACCCACCTGATGGCGCTGCTGCTCTGGGCCGGCGGGGCGATGGCCTTCGTCGGCGGTATGCCGCAGCTCGGGTGGGCGATCTGGGCGGTGGTCGTCATCAACGCCGTCTTCTCCTTCTGGCAGGAGTTCCGCGCCGAGCGCGCCACGGCGGCCCTGCGCCGGCTGCTGCCGCGCACGGCCCGCGTCGTGCGCGACGGTCGCGAGGCGAAAATCCCGGCCGAGCAGCTCGTCCCCGGCGATATGATCCTGCTCGGCGAGGGGGACAGCATCAGCGCGGACGCGCGGCTCGTCGAGGCGCGCGAGCTGCGGGTCAACCTCTCGACGCTCACGGGCGAGTCGATGCCCGCCCCCCGCACGGAGGAAGCCTCCGAACGCGGGGATCTGCCGCCGACCGAGCGCCCGAACCTGGTTTTCGCCGGAACCGCGGTCGCCTCGGGCACGGGC
>JANOHV010000056.1:0-22509 GCA_031406795.1 Candidatus Rokuibacteriota bacterium | reverse complement strand
GCAGTCTCGTAACTCGCCTTCGGCTCAAACAACGAGCCTGCGTCCCTGCGGGACCGCCCCGGGCGCCGCGCCGGGCTTAACGGCTGCTCCGCGCATCTTCCCTCAGCCCGGCCCCAGCCGCCTCGCCGATCATCGTAACGGCCATACAAATCGTCCCCATGCGGAGGGGGCCGTTTTCAGAGGCCTGCTAGGTGATCAGGCGTTTCACCATCAGGCGGACGCCGAGAAGATAGGCGACGGCGCCGAAGAGTGCGAGGTAGGCGATGTTCGCGAGCAGGAGCTGGGCCGGGAAGACGCCGAGCGCCGCCGAGCGCGCCAGGTGCACCAGGTGCGTCAGCGGCAGCGCCCAGGCGAAGCGCTGCGCCCAGAGGGGCAGCTGCTCGAGCGGGAAGAACGTCCCGGAGAAGAGAAACATCGGCGTTATGACCAGGAAGACCGGCAGGTTGAAGCCTTCGATCGTCGGGAGCACCCCGGTGAAGACCATGCCGAACGCGGCGAAGGCCAGCCCGCCGAGCGCGGCGACGGGGAGCAGCAGCAAGCTCTCGGGCCAGCGCAGCAGCCCGAACGGGGAGAGGGCCGCCATCATGGCCCCGGCCGTGATCAGCGCGCGCGTCGCGCCCCAGAGCACCTCGCCGGTCACGATCTCCGCGAGCGAGAGCGGTGTCGCGAGGATCCCGTCGAAGGTCTTCTGGTAGTACATGCGCACGAACGAGGCGTAGGTCGTCTCGAAGAAAGAGGCGTTCATCACCCCGGCGGCGACGATGCCGGGAGCCAGGAACTCCAGGTACGTGAGTTTCGCGCCGTGCCAGGCGAGCGCGCCGATAAGCCCCCCGAGGCCGAACCCGAAGGCGGCCACGTAGAGCAGCGGCTCGAGCAGCGGCGGCAGAAAGCCGATCGCCCAGGTCTTGCGCCAGACCACGGCGTCGCGCTGCCAGACGCGCCAGCACCGTGAGGTGACCCGCGGGATCATCGGGCCGCTCATTCCCGCAGGTCCCGGCCCGTCAGTCGCAAGAAGACATCCTCGAGCGTCGCCGGGCGCAGCAGGCACTCGCCGGTGCTGTAGCGCCTCGTGATCTCGCGGTAGAGCTCCTCGCCGTCGTCGGTGTACACGATCAGCCGGTGCCCGAGATCGTCGACGCGCAAACCGCGCTCGCGCACGAAGCTCCGCAGCTCCGGCGTCGGCTCCGGGACCTCGACCACGCCCGATCCGACGTGTTCGCGGACCAGCTCGCGCGGCGCGCCTTCGACGAGGATACGCCCGTGGTCCATGATCACCAGGCGCGCGCACAGCCGCGCCGCCTCCTCGAGATAGTGCGTCGTCAGCAGGATCGTCAGCCCGCGCCGCCCCAGCTCCCCGAGCCGCTCCCAGAGCGCGTGGCGCGACTGCGGGTCGAGCCCCGTGGTCGGCTCGTCGAGGATCAGCAGCTCCGGGTCGTTGATCAGCGCGCGCGCCAGCATCAACCGGCGCACCAGTCCGCCGGAGAGGGCCGCCACCGGGGCGTCCCGCCGCCCCTCGAGCGCGATGAATTCCAGCAGCTCGCCGGCCCGCCGCCGCGCCACGTCGCGGGGCATGCCGTAGTAGCGCGAGTAGACCAGCAGGTTCTCGGCGACGCTCAGGTCGGGGTCGAGCGTATTGCCCTGCTGGCAGACGCCGAGTCGCATCTTGATCGCGGCCAGCTCGCGGGTGACGTCCAGCCCGAACACGCGCAGCTCGCCGGAAGTGACCGGCGAGAAGCCGTAGGCCATCCGGATCGTCGTGGTCTTGCCGGCGCCATTGGGCCCGAGGATGCCGAAACAGGTGCCGCGCTCAACGGTGAACGAGATGCCGTCGACGGCCGCGAGGTCGCCGTAACGCTTGGTCAGACCCTTCGCCTCGATTACCAGTGGCACGCGCGGCCTAGGCTCCGGCCAGGGTCGGGAATGCGCCGCGGATGCTGCCCTCGTGAAAGACGAGCGCGCCGCCGGCGAGATCCGCCCGCAGCCGCTCCGGCGCACCGACGTAGAGCAGACCGCGCCGGTCGAGGACGCATTTCCCCGCCTCGTCCGCTGGCAAGAGCCCGACGATCTCCCGTGCCTGTCCGATCATGGCGTGCCAGGCACGGGCGGCCGTGGCGAGGTCCGGGGGCGGCCCGGCGAAAGCGAGACCGTCCAGTTCGTTCTGCGTGTAGCGCGCGGATCTTCCGGCCTGTTCGAGGATCGCGGCGGGGCTGAATCCCGGATCCTTCCCGCACGCCGCCCAGGCGAGAAAACCGAGCGGCTGGAGCTGCTCGTGGCACGTGAGCACGTCGAGCCAGTCCCTGATTTCGAGCCTCCCCACAAGGGCCAGCACTTTGTTCGTCGCCAGGTCGAAGGGGTGCAGGGCGAGCCCGAGATCCTCGTGGGTAACCAGCGGGAAGAATCGGTACGCGCTGTCGCGCGTCCACTCCAGGAGCACACTGTCGCCCCCTTTCGCGACGATGGCCTCGATATAGGCCGGCCGCTCGCGCAATGGGCGCACTTCATACCCGTTGGCGACAAGCAGAGCGCGGTCGTCTGTCCACGCAGCCTCAAGGGCCGCGGTCGTGTCGTGGAAGATATCGATGTCACGCGAAATCCGCGCCCCGCCGACCAGCAGATTGAGCGCGGTGCCGCCGGCGACGTAGCTTTCGCCGTGCTCAACGCGGTTGGCGGCTATGAGGCGGCAGACCGCGCGCTGGAATCCGGTGAGAGCCATTGCATCAATCTGGAGGCGGCGCGGAAAGACTCGCGGTTACCGTGGCGGCGGATGTATTCAAGCACTCGCCGCATCTCGTCCGGGTCGGTCGGGCAATAGTCCTGGCGCAGGAACCAGAGACACTGGTCGCGGCAGTCGGCGACGAGCCTCGCGAACTTTTCCCGGACTTCCTTTTCTGATTCAGCCATGACGTCTGATGATACACCGGATGCCGGAAGATATCCTCCAGGATCTGCCTCCTTGGTGCGATCGATTGAAATGTGCGTCCTTGAAAGTCGTTTCACGCTTGAAGAGAGTCTCCCCGGTGGCCTCACTCGATGGTGATAGACTACCGCAACGGCACCACGAGGGGGACATGCGCCAGACGGGTTTCGGGAGGATGGGGATCCGCGCGAAGACGCTCTTCGCGCTCGCGCTGACGCTGGGCTTCGCCATCTCGGTGCTGGTGCTGACGCTGCGCGGGTTCGTGCTCAACGGGTATCTGCGCAGCGAGGACCAGGAGATGGCGCAGGCGCTCCGCGGCGTCACCGGACGGATCGCGATGCTGCTCGACGATCTGGCCGCGACGACGGCGGACCACGCCGCCTCGGAGGAGATCCGCCGCTTCGAGCCCGGTGTGTCGGCGGGCGGCTTCCGCGAGCGCTTCGCCGCCGCTGCCCGGGGGGCAAGCGAACGCATCGCACTCGCGGCGGTCCTCGATGAGCGCGGCGAACCCCTCATCGGCGTCAGCTTCGGCCAGGCGCCCGCGGCGGTCGCCCCGCTGCCGCTCCTGCTGCTGGAGTACCTGCGCGACAACCGCGGTCCGTTCGCGCTGGACGGGCACCCCGACGGCGTCAGGGGCATCCTCCCGTCCGGGGCCACGCCGCTGCTGCTCGTGTCGCGCCCGATCGCCGGCGGCAACGCCGTGGGATCCGGCCGCCGGACATTGCTGCTGGGTCGGTTTCTCGAGGACGATGTGATGATGCGGCTGACCACCTCGGGCGGTGCGCCCGAACTCGTTCGCGCCGACGCCGGAACGCTGCGCGCCGCCGACATGCGCGACGCCCTGTCGGCGCTCTCGGCCGGCGAGGAGTTCTCCATCAGGCGCCCGAACGCGCAGATCATGACCGGGTACGCCCTGCTGCGGGACATCGCCGGCCGGCCGGCTTTCGTGTTGCGGCTGACGCTGGACCGCGCCGGCTACGCCAACGGGCTGCTGAGCCTGAAGATTCTCGCGGTAGCGTTCGGCCTCGTCATCCTGGCGACCGGCGGCGCCTACGTCCTGCTCATCGAGCGGACGGTCCTGCGCCGCGTGATCCGTCTGGGCGCCTTCGTCCAGCGGGTCGGCGCCGGCAGCGCCCCCGCGGAGGGGATCGTCGCCGACGGCCCTGACGAAATCGGCAGACTGACCGAGCAGGTCCGCGACGCCTTTGTCTCGCGCGAGAGCCTCAAGCGCGAACTCGAGGAGGCGCGGCAGGCGCTGGAGGTGCGCGTCGCGGATCGTACCCGCGATTTGCAGGCGACCATCGAGGCCCTCGGTCGCGAGATCGCGGTTCGCCGCCAGGCCGAAGCGCAGGTGCGCGAGCTGGAGCAGCAGCAGCGGGCGGTTCTCGACAACATGATCGGCGGTCTGGTGACCTTCGACGAGAACCTGCTGATCACCCGCATCAACCCTGCGGCGCTGAGGCTGCTGCGCACGGCGCCGTCGAGTGCCGGACGGCCCCTGGAGAAAGCGCTGCCGGCCGCGTTCGCCGCGGAGGTCGCCGGCGCGTTCCGGCGCGGGGAACCCGCGGCCAACCGCCGGGAGATTCGCGCGGTGTTCGCCGACGGCCGCGAGTCGGTCTTCGGCTACGTGCTCTCGCGCATCCCCGCGGCGGAGGGCCGCGGCGCGCAGGGGATCGTCCTCTTCCATGACCTGACCGACGAGCGGCATCTCGCGGCCGAGCAGCAGCGTCTCAACCGTCTGACCACGCTCGGGGAGTTTTCCGCCCAGGTCGCGCACGAGCTGCGCAACCCGCTGACCGCGATGAGTTCGAGCGTCCAGTACCTGACCTCGACGAGCGCGGGCCGGGACCGCGAGCTGCTGCGCATCATCACCGAGAGCATCGGGCGCATGGAGGGCATCATCAGGCGCCTGCGGCTGCTCTCGCGCGAGACCCCGCCGACGCGCGCCGCGGTCGACCTCGGCGACCTGCTCGCGCACCTGCTGCTCTTTCTCGAAGCCTCGCTGCGGGAGCAGGGGATCACCGCGCAGTTCCGGCCGCCGGCCGCCCCGGTGCGCGTCATGGGCGACGCCGCGCAGCTGCACCAAGCGCTTCTGAACCTGCTGATGAACGGCATGCAGGCGATGCCGGAAGGCGGGCGGCTGCGGGTCCGACTGGCGCGCGGGCGGGTGTCCGGCAACGGGGAGCCGGCCCCCGTCATGATCTTCATTGCGGACAGCGGCCTGGGGATCGCCCCGGAGGTCGCGGGGCGCATCTTCGATCCCTTCTACACTACGCGGGAGGCGGGGACCGGGCTCGGCCTGCCGATCGCCGACAAGATCGTGCGCGAGCACGGGGGAAGCATCCGGTTTACCAGCCGCGCGGGGCACGGCGCCACGTTCGTGGTCGTGCTGCCGGGCGCCGCCTAGCGCGGGGGCTTCGCCCGCAGGACTCATGAGGCTTGTGACGGCAGAAGAGGAGGCAGAGGCGTGGCCAGCATCCTGATCGTCGATGACGAACCGAACATCCGCTGGATCTTCGGGAAGATCCTCTCCGACGCCGGGTACCAGGTGCGCTCGGCTGAGTCGGGGGCGGCGGCCCGGCAGGCGGTCCGGGAGCTGGAGCCGGACCTGATCTTCCTCGATTATCAGCTTCCGGACACCAACGGACTCGAGCTGATGCGTTCGCTCAAGGCGGAGGGCTGCACGGCGCAATTTATCCTGATCACCGCCTTCGAGAGCGTCAAGACCGCGGTCGCGGCCGTCAAGGAGGGCGCGTTCGACTACTTGAGCAAGCCCATCGACAACGAGGAGATCCTGCTGAGCGCCCGCCGTGCGCTCGAGGTTTCGCACCTGCGCCTGCAGGTCGCCAACTTCCGGGAGACGCTCTCGCTGCTGCGGGGCCCGGCGCAGCTCGTCGGCGACAGTCCGGCTCTGCGCGCGGTCGTGCACGCCGCGGAGCGGGCCGCCACGAGCGACATCAACGTGCTGCTCACCGGCGAGAGCGGCACCGGCAAGGACCTGGTGGCGCACCTGATCCACGACCTGAGCGCCCGGCGCGAGGGCCCCTTCGTCGTCGTCGACTGCGGGGCGCTTCCGGAGACGCTCGCGGAGAGCGAGATCTTCGGCCATGAGAAGGGCGCCTTCACCGGGGCGCTCTCGCGCAGCGTCGGCAAGTTCGCGCTCGCGCACGGCGGCACGCTGTTCCTCGACGAGATCGGCAACGCCCCGGCGTCGCTGCAGGCCAAGCTGCTGCGCGCGATCGAGACCAAGACGTTCGACCGTCTCGGCGGCCGGCAGCCGGTGCACGCCGACGCCCGGGTCATCGCGGCGACGAACCGCGACCTGCGCCGGATGGACGCGCAGGGGGCCTTCCGCGCCGATCTCTTCTACCGGCTCGGCGGCTTCCACATTGCGATCCCGCCGCTGCGCGAGCGCGCGGAGGACATCCCGGAACTGGCCGTCGCCTTCATCGAGAGGATTTCGCTGCAGCAGCACCGGGCGGGTGCGCCGCCCGTTCTGACGTCCGAGGCGTTCGAGGCGTTGCGCCGCTACCGCTGGCCGGGGAACGTGCGCGAACTGCGCAACGTGATCGAGCGCGCGGTGCTGCTGTGCGGGGCGAGCATCGATCTGGAGCACCTGCCGCTGGAGATCACGATGGGCGGCGAGGGCGGCGCCGAAGACGAATGCGGGACCGCGACGGGAGCCGCACCGGGAACTGTGCCGGGCGCTGCAGCGGCACCCGCAGCGGCACCGGGCACCGCGTTGAAGGACGCGCGCGAGCACGACCACGCCGCGACCGAGCGGCGGCTGCTCCTCGAGGCGTTGGCGCGTTTCCGGGGCAACAAGCGCGCAGTCGCTCGGCACCTCGAAATCGACCCGAAGACCCTCTACCGGCTGCTGAAGAAGCACGGGATCTTCGCGGCGGGGGAAGAATAAGAGGGCGGACGCCCGAGGGGAGAACCTCGGGCGCCCGCGACGGATCGGCCGGTGGTCAGCGGATCCGGTGCCAGTTCAGGCGCGTCTTGTAGCCCTGGTTGGTGGCCCCGGTGACTGCCTCGCAGCTGAATTCGATGTCGATGTTGCCGCTGATCGCGGTGTCGATGATGCCGCCCGAGGCCAGTGACAGGATGCCGCCGCGGATGACGGGGGTGCCGTTGACCTTCACGACCTGGTCCGCGATGACGACCCCGGTCCAGCCAACGTTGCCGTTCATGTCGAAGACCGCCGGGGCGTGGTCGAGCTTCCCGTCGCCGTTCAGATCGTCGGTGCAGTAGGTGCCGGGGCAGTCTTTCCACTGGTCGGGGTCGAAGTCCTCATTGTGGATCACGAGAATGCCGTTGTAGTTGTTGCACGTTGAACTGTTGTTGAACTTGACGCCGTCGGTCGACGCGAACCAGAGATAGTACTGGTCGGTACTGCAGGGCATGTTCATCGCATCGTCGGGGGTGTTCGGCGCCGCGGGGGGGGATGGCTTGAATTCGCGCTTGGTGAACATCGTCTCGAACTCCGTCTGCGGCAGACCCAGCACACCCCAGGGGGTCTTCTGCAGCGGCGTCGCCATCGGGTCGTGTGTGTCCCAACAGGGATTGCCCACTGCGTTGCCGCAGGTCTCGTTCCACGGGGCGCCGGCGTCGCCGCAGTCCCCGTCGCAGTTCAGGTCGCAGGGCAGGTGGGTCTCGCCTGCGTCGCAGACGCCGTTGGTGTTGGTGTCGTTGGTGTAGACACCGTCGTCGACGAGAATCCCGGGCTTGTTGCCGCCGCAGCTGCCGCTCAAGTCGGGCGCGCCGGAGAGCAGGCGGTTGGTGCCGTCGATGTTCGACGAACCGGTGGCGGTCACGCCCGAGCGCGCGGTGAACGCCCCGTCCACCTGGGCATCCATCCGGTTGCGCGCGATGTCGAACAGGACCTGGCGGTAGCCGGCGTTGCCGTAGCGGCCGACCGCGTCGATCTCGACCACCGGGAAGCCCGAGCCGGCGGTCGTGTACAGGGCGCCGGGGAAATCGAACCCGCCGGGGAGCGTATTTGCGGCGCTGTTGAAGAGCACGATGTCGTTCTTGGCCAGGTCGAGGCACTCGGCCGGCAGGGCGCCGTCGCCGTCGTGGTTGCCGCCGTCCTCGCCGCCGTCGCTGGGGTCGGCGGGGTCGTCGCACACGCCGTCCCCGTTGTAATCGCGCCACTCCCGCTTGAAGCGCATCGACACGGTGTAGCTGCCAAGCTTCTCGCCCGGGTCCAGCATGTCCCCGTCGCCGTTGAGGTCGCGCGAGAGATCGCGGGTAATCGCACGGCCGTTCGCGACCTCTTTTGGCCAGTTGGCGTTGTCGGCCCACGGGGCATTCGGGGGGAGGAGCGCCTGGTTCGCGTTCAACCAGGTGACCCCGTCGGCGATCCCCGCCTCGGCGGCCTGAAGCGACAGGCTCGCGTAGTTCTGGTTCTTCGCGAGGTTGCGCTCGAGCATTGCGTTGATCAGGTTGGCCGCCGCGAGCGACGAGACCACGAGCATGATCAACATCACCATCACGAGGAGCATCCCCCGCTCGTCGCGCAGGCGCGGAGGAAAGAGCAGCCGCTTCAGGTTCGCGTTCAATCCGTGTGCTTTCATTGCCGTCATCTCCTTGGCGGCTAGGGGAGGAGGCACTCATCGATCACGAAGTTGCTGAAGGCGCTCTCTTTCCACTTGTTGGAATCCGTGCACCCGGCGCTGTTGTTCACGGCCTTGACTCCGTAACGCCACTGCACCGAGTTCATCTTGGTCGGCGGGATGCTGTGTCTCAACGTTCTCACGGTGAGCGGGTCCGTCGTGTTGAGCCGGATGTTTGGCGTGCCAGTGCAGGAGGTGCCGTTAGTGCAGCTGATGCCGTAGACCCGATATCCGCTCGGGGCTCCCGCAGACGCGCTCCAGGCCAGGTCCATCGCCGTCGCGGCGCTGCCGCCGGTGCACCCGCCGACCTTGGTTGCCGTCAGAGCGGACGGCGCCGCGGGCGTCGTGAGCAGGGCACAGGCATCGGTATACGTCTCCGTGAAGATGTTGGAGACGCCGCTCTCGTTCGGGCAGGCGAACGGCGCCGGCGGTGTCGGCGGGCACGAGCAGTTGTCGATGGCCGCCACGTGGTAGGAGTACTGCTTCGCGGGATCCCCGATGTTGGTGATCGTGGGGGTGTCCGCGATCGTGGTGTCGGTGTACGTGAAGGGTCCGGACCCGAGATAGGACGGGCTCGTCAGCTCGGCGATGTTTGTCCAGGCGGTGAAGGCCGCGGGCGGACCGGCCGACGTCTGCTGGCGGCGGTAGACGCGGTAGCCGCCGGGGTCGGAGAAGGGCTGTCCCGCGGGCGTGGCATTGGCGGTCGGCGCGTTCCAGTTCAGGATCACGCCGTCTTTCGAGAAGCTCGAAGTGCCCGCGCCCGCCGTGATGATCACGGCCGGCTGCGGGATTGTCCCGCAGGCGCCGACGAAGCTCTCGAAGAAGGGGGTCGAAGGCAGGCTGACGTTCGGGCCGGGGAGGGCGCAGGTGTCGAAGGCCTTGACCCGGTACTGGTAGGCCACTTCGCCGATGTTCGCGGGCACGTCGGAAAAGGCCAGCGTGACGGAGTCCGTGGAGCCGATCTGCGTCCAGTTCGCATCGGACGTGCAGCCCGTGGCGCAGCGTTCGACACGGTACCCGCCGGGGTCGCCATAGGTCGTCGGCGCGATCGGCAAGACCTCGTTGTTCACGGTCGGCGCGCTCCACTTCAGCAGCACGCCGCTGGACGACGAGGTCGAACCGCCGGGCCCGGTCAGGATCGCGGGCGCACTCGGGGTGTCGAGGCAGGGGTTGTTGCTCTCGTTCTCCGTGAAGACGTCCGACCCGGCGCTGATGTTTCTCGTCGTGCAGCTGTCGAAGGCCTTGACGAAGTACTTGAAGACGTTGTTCCTGATGCCGCTCGAGGTCGGCCCGAAGTCCGTGCAGGTCAGGGTGTTCGGGTTGGTGATCGTGCCGCACGTGGTGCCCGGCGAGGCCGGCACGATGACCAGGGGCTCGGTATTTCTCTGGCGCCAGACCTCGTAGCCGGCGAGGTCGGTCAGCGGCACAATCGACGGCGGCGCGTTCGTCGTCGGCTTGGACCAGGTCAGCGTGACGCTGCCGCCGACGTCGCTGGAGGTTCCGAGCATGATCACCGGCGGGCTCGGCGTGTTGCTGCAGTTATTCTCCACGTCTTCGGTCAGCACGTTGGATGGCGCGCTCTCGTTCGGCGTCGGCGAGCAGAGATCGAGAGCGGTCAGGCGGTAGTCGTATCTCAGGGTGTCGAGGGCGAACACCCCGCCGTCGGTGTAGGTCGTGGTGCCGACGGGGAACAGTTTCGTCGTCGGGTCGTGGAAGAAGTGCAGCACCCAGCCGGTCCCGTCGTTGCGGTTGCGGTAGAGCTTGTAGCCCTTGGCGTCGTTGTAAGTCGAGCCGGCGGGGGTCGCGTTCGTGGTCGGCTCGGTCCAGGTCAGGATCACGCTGCCGCCGCTGACGGTCAGGTTGGTGAGCGTCGGCGGGTTGGGGATGGTCTCGCAGAAGTTCGGGGCCTGCTGGAAGTATTGGTAGGAGCCGGCCCACGGCTCCGGGTCGCGGTCGAAGTTCCCCTGGGTGTCCTGCGCGATGATGTGGTACCAGACATTGGCATCGCTGGTCGCCGGGATCGTCGCGAACCACTGGTTGCCGAGTCCCCGCGTCATCGGCACCGACGTGAACAGCGACAACGGCGGCTCCGAGGTGTGGGCCTTGACGGTGTCGACGTAGCTGTAGAGACGCACGTTGTTGGGCAGGATGCTGGCGCCGCTGTCTTCGAGAACCTCGGCGAAGACGGTCACGTCGACCCCTCCGGGCACGGTCACCGCGTCGATGAAATTCCCGCCCTCCTCGCCGTGAACCGCCCAGGCGAGCGTGCCGAAGAAGGGCTTGTCCTGGCTGACGCCGTAGATGTAGGGCCCGAGCGGCGTGTAGTACGTGCTGCGCGCGGTGCACGTCTCGGCGCCCGTGCTCGGGTTCGAGTACGCGAAGGTGTAGTCGATCCAGTTGGTCCGCATGTCGCTGTTGCGGTCCCGGCTCCGGTCGGAATTCATGAAGCCGGTCTGGACCGGGATCTTGTCGTCCAGGGGGTCCAGCGGGGGCCTGGTCGTGAAGGTGATGACGCTCCCGGTCGACCCGTGGTTCAGCGTGGCGTCCGGTTGGTCGAACGCGGCAGTGATCGGCGAGGTGGCGTTGTCACCGACGTCGAGCTTCTGCAGGAAGGCGTTGGTATTGTCCCAGATCGAGGCGGCCGTGAGGCCGTCGAGCCTGAGGCGGTTCGCGGCGGCGGCTCTGCTCGTGTTGCGGATCCCGAAGGTGATCTTGTCGTGGAGGAAATCGCCGGTGTCGTCGGGGTTCCCGAGGATGCCGTCCGGCCCCGAGATCCTGCCGGTCAGCACCGGCACGGACGTGTCGTGCACCGGCGCGCCGAGCGAGACGCCATTGAGGTCGACGGTCAGGTAGGGCGGCGTCCCGAAAGGCGCGGCCGGGAACTTCGCCGCGGAGATGTTGTTCGCGGGGTCGTTGCCGGTGCTGAATGCGCCGGAGAAGACCCATTCGAAGTAGTAGCAGTCGTAGGCTTCGACCCGATAGGAGTAGACGAGACCGTCCTGGCAGTCGCCGTCGAGGATGGTCTTGGCGGTCCAGCCGTCGCTGACCACTTTGATCGGTGCGACCGAATCGTCGAAGGTCGTGCTAGCGCCGGTGAGTTCCCGGCGCAGGATGCGGAAGGCCTTGAAGTCTGGGTGATCGATGATGTAACTGTCCGGGAAATCCCACGCGATCCACGTCGCGCCGAAGCAGCCGTTGCCGGCGATCGACGTGTCCACGCGCACGTTGAGCGGCGGGTAGGGCGCGTCGACGCACTTGTCCTGCCCCGCCGAAACGCCGTCGCAGTCGTTGCACTGGTCCGCCTTGGCTTCGGCCTGGGCCTCCTTCAGCGAGATGTTCCCGCACAGGTCGTGGGCCACCGCGAGAAAGTAGTAGGTCCCGGCGGTCAGCGTGGGCGAGGCCAGGCCGCCGGAGGGGAGGACAAGGGTTTCGTCGTCGAAGTTGATCGTGCCCCCCGTGGCGCCGTCCTGCCGGAACGTCCCCTTGTCGGTGCTGATGGGGTCCGGGATGAGCCGCGCGGGGGCGCCTCCGTCCAGGACGTTTCCGCCGGCGTCCATCGTCAGGACGGCGATGGTGCTGAAGAAGATCTGCGTGTAGTCGAAGTCGGGCGTCGCGTCCATGCCCGTCCGCGCCGGGTTGGTGAGGTTCAGGATGATGCGCTGCCAGCCGGGGGCGGCCGTGAGCTTCGGCGCCGGCGGCTTCTCGTTGTCGGTCGGCGTGGCCGTGGCCTCGCTGAACTGCGCCGTCCCGTAGGAGGCGATCAGGCTCGTGTCGCAGATGACCGCGCAGATCTTGTAGTAGTACGGCTTGCAGCCCGAGAGCCCGCCGCCGGGGAGGGGCTTGCTGTCGTCGTCGACCCAGCTGAGCTGGTCGGCGCCCAGCTGCGTCTCGTTGGCGATCCGGTTTCCCGTGCCCGGCGCGTCGTTGACGGTGAACCCGGGGGTCTCGCCGCGGTAGAGGCGGTAGCCGACCAGCCCCGACACCGCCGGCGGGGTCCAGGTCAGGGTGATGCTGCTGTCGGTGGGGCCGGGGGTCGGCGCCGCCGTCAGGACCGGCGCGGCGGGAAGCAGCGGGTGAATCGTCGTGTCGGATTCCGCCGCCGTCCCGGGTTCGCTCCGCCGGCTGCCCGTCGGGTTGCCGTAGACCGGGGTCGAGAACGTGGGGCTCACGTTTCCCGCCTTGTCGAAGGCCTGGATGGCGATGTAGTGCATCGGCTGGGAGGCGGGGAGGTCCGTGGACTTGGCGGAGGTCAGGCCGGTGAGCGTCTGGAACTCCTTCGTGTTGGCGGCCGACTGGGGCGGGCGGGTGATCCGGGTGCGCTTTGTATACGCGCCGGCCGCCAGCCCGGAGTAGATGACGTACCCCTCGAGGTCGGTATCGGTGTTCCCGTACCAGCGCAGCTGAAGTTGGCCGCAGCGGCCCTCGTCCCAGGCCACCACGCCGCCCGGTGTCGCGGGGGGGGTGGTGTCCTTCGGGGTGGCCGAAACGCCGACGTTGCGGGCTCGGACCTCGCCGGTCAGCGTGATCCTCAGCATCTTGTCCGTGCTCGGGTCCGGCCGGCTGGACTCGCAGGTCAGCGTCGGGCGGATCGTCTTGATCGCGCCGAGGCTGATCCCGTCCCAGGTGGTGTTGTCGGACTGCATGTACGTGAAGCCCAACGCCAGGACGTTGTCGACCAGCACCTGCTTGGTCGGCGTGGCGTCGAAGGGGCCGGCCGGGGTCGAGTAGCGGTAGATTTCCCGCACCAGGTCGCCCGGCTTGATGCCCTGGGGACCGCCCCCCGACTCGACGGTGGTCGCCCGGCGATAGACCACCCGGATGTTGTTGTTGCGGCCGGCGACCGGCTCCGCCTGATCGTCCCAGTACTCGAAGGTGATGCTGCCGGCGGCGGCGTTGGTGATCGGCGACGCCGGATCGATGGCCCGGTAGCCGCCGAGCGCCAGTTCGCTCTTCATCTGCTCCATCGCGGCCGTGCAGCCGCTCTGCACGTCGTTGCGCAGCCGCTGCCCGACGGACGAGCGCTGCGTCGCCCTGAAGACCTGATACAGCCCCATGCCGACGACGACCGCAACGCCGAGGGCGATCATCATCTCGACCAGCGTGTAGCCGCGCGCATTGCGCAACGGCCCCGACCGTCCCTGCTTCCGTCCGATAGCACTCATGGTCGCTCCCCCTTGCCGGCGGCGGTCGGCTAGTACTTGGTCATGACGCTGGCCACGGAAACCCGCTGCGGGGCCCCCCGGGCGTCGGTGAACGTGACGGTGACGACCACATCGGTCTTGCCGCTCGCACTCAGCGTGGTCACGGCGTTATTGGCGTCGAGGGGCGTCACGATGCGCTGGCGGGTGAAGAGCCCCTCGATCGGGGCCAGCGAGGTGCAGGTCACGACGTTGCCGGCGGTCGCGCAGCTCTCGTTCATGTTGCCGCTCGGCAGCTGGAGCTTGGCGTACAGGATGTTGCGGGTCTTCTCCATCCCCTCGTCGGCGTACGCGTTGGCCTTCGTCAACTGCTTGGCGAGCTGGGCGGAGCGTTGGGCGCCGATGTCGACCATCGCCATTTCGCCCACCATGAAGGAGAGGAAGAACAGCGCAATCATGCTCTCGACGAGGGTGAAGCCGTCCGTGCGACGCAGAAGGGTTTTCATGGCCGCATGCTCCTATTCGTTGACCCAGGAACCGTCGATGTTGCGCTTTTGGACGAAAACCCGCCCGGTGGCCTGGACGAGGATCCGCTTCGCCATTTCCCCACCGTCAGGCGTCTCGAGCACGATGATCGCCTGCGAACTCAGCGGCACGCTGGCCGTCCCGTTGCTCCTGATGATCAGCGTGTCGGCGTCGGGGGTGAACCCGGAGACGCTCGTGATGTCCGTGCCGAAGGTCGTCGAGGTCGAATAGAGCGTCCACGCGCCGCCGTTGGCCTTCTCGAGCGTGTAACTGTCGTTGGCCACGTTGAAGACCATCCGGAACTCCAGGCTCTTCGCGATCGCCTGCATCCGCAGGCTCGCGATTTCGTTGGCCAGGGTCCCGGTGTTGTTCGCGAGCTTGACGCGGGGCATCGCCTTGATCATCGAGGGAATCCCGAGGGCCGCCACGATGCCGAGTATGGAGACGGCGATCATCACCTCGACCAGACTGAATCCCGCCTGTCTTCTCGATCCGGTCATTTCATCAACCTCCGGTTGATCCTTTTTGCATCAATCATGCCAGAGCCTGTTCGGGCGCCCGTCGCTCGACCGGTGGGCGCCGTCGCGGCATTCCGACGGATTATACGCCGATCAGGGGAGGGTCGCGCGGGTCATCCGGCCATGTCCGCGACAAGAGATGTGGAGTCTGCTCCACACGCCGTGGAGTAAGAGGGACGCGGTGGTGCGGCGGAAGGGGCGGCTCCGCGGCCTCAGCTGCGCGAGCGAGCGTAGCTCACCGCGGCCTGCGCCGACTCCTTCATCGCGTCCCCGAGCTGGCCGGTGAACGACAGAGGACCTTCGGCACTTGTTGCTCCATTCCTGGCGAGTGATTATACGTGCACAATGAAAATATACCTCGACATGTGCGCGCTCAAGCGTCCGTTTAACGACCAATCGCAGGGACGAATATCCATGGAAACGCACGCCGTCCTTGGGAATCCCCCCCCCGCCGGAGCGGTGCGTCAACCGGCCGGGTTTACGCCACGAAATCGAGGTAGCTTTCCGGAGTAATCAGTTCGAAGGACGCCCCCGGATAGGACGCCAGCCATTTTTTCGGCGGCTTGACCCGCTGGTCTGGCGACCATTTGCACTCGAAGCCGAACAATCCGCCGTCGCGCTCCTCGACATAGTCGATCTCTTTCCCATCGTAGGTTCGCCAGAAATGAATGGTGCCGTAGATCCCCGTGTAAGATCGTTTTTTCAGGCGCTCGGAGACTACGAAGTTCTCCCACAGGGCGCCGATGTCATTGCGCGAATCGAGCAGGTTGTACTGTCCGATGACGGCATTGCGCACACCGTTGTCCAGAAAATAGTATTTGGCCTTGCTGGTCACCTCGCTGCGGAGGTTGCGGCTGAAGCCTCCTACGCGGACGATGACGAAAGCCTTTTCCAGGATGTCCAGATAGCGCCCCACCGTTTTCACGTCCAGTTTAACCTGCGTCGCCAGTTCGTGCAGCGACACTTCGTTCCCTACCTGAAAGGCGATTAGCTTCAACAGATCGACCAGGGTGCGCGAAGAACGGATCCGATCCAGTGCAAGAACGTCTTTCAGCAGATAGGAGCCGGAGAGTTCCTCCAACAGTTCGATCTTTTCCCTTCTGCCCGCGGTTACCACGATTTCCGGATAGGAACCATAGACTAAGAACTCTTCGAGTCGTTGACGCAGGTCGTAGCGGTTATAGGTCTGGTTCAACTCCAACTGACTGATGGGGTAGAGGGTACGAGTCTGCTTGCGTCCGGTGAGCGGCTCCCCGACCGCGGCGGCGAGGTCGAAGGACGAAGAGCCGGTGGCAACGATCCTCAGGTGGGGGAGATGGTCGACCAGAATCTTCAGACCCATGCCAATCCCAGGGATCTGTTGCGCCTCGTCAATGGCGATCAGCTCGAAGCCCTCGGCCATTGCGACGATCTGTCTCAGGTCGCCTGATCCGAGAAGGTGTCGGATGCGAATATCGTCTCCCGTCTCAAGCCGGTAGCGCAGGCCACAGGAATCAAGGTACGATTTGAGAAGGGTAGTCTTGCCGGCCCTGCGCGGCCCGTAGATGATCATGACCTTGCCAGGCACGAGTGACGATTCTAGTTTGATTGACCTGTCTATTAAAGTAGTCATTACTGATCCACATATTAATACTAATATTACGAATTGCAATCAAAATAAACCTGTCGTGCGCCCGCGCAGCGTGATCTCGCCGGTCATCGCGGTCGTCTTCCAAGCTAGACGCGCGTCACCCTCAGGCCGCGAGCCCTTGCCTTCCTGACGCATGGTTCGTCGAAGGTGTAGAAGACACCATCGGCTGAGACCAGGTGCAGGGCATCCGCGAAATCCAGTCCTCCCCGAAAGTGCGCCAGAGCCGCCGCGACGGCATCCGGCTGTTCCGGCTGGACCATTGGCAGGCCGAGGATGTGCAAGATAGCCGCTCCACGGCTTCGGCGGGCAGGCCATAGACCGCCCGGAGGACCCACTCCAACTCCAGGAGCACCGTCTTGGGAACAAAAATCGCGGTCGCCGTCGTAATCAGACGCACCGCTCTTGCAGCCTGGCCCGCGTCGTCGTTCGTGACGTAACGCACCCAGACATTGGTGTCGAGGATGATCACGCCGGCCGGCCCCCGCGCCACGCGGATCGGACGGCGGCATCGAGTCCTTCCTGAATCTCCTCGAGAGTCCTGGTTGGCCCCTGATAGCCGGTACAGCCCAGTCCATCCTCGACCCGGGTCGTCGGAAAGGGTTTTTGCGGTTTGAGCAGGAGACCGTCCTCCGTTTCCTCGACCACGAACACCGTACCGGCTTGCCAGTGATGCCTCGACCGCACCGCCTTGGGGATGATGAGCTGCCCTTTGCTGGAGAGGATCGTCGTCGCCATCGCCACCTCCGTAAGACTTGGTAAGAACGAGATACGCCCCGGGTCGAAGGAGGTCAAACTCAGATAGAACAGGGGACGCGTCCGTCTCCAGCGGCGGGGTGGGAAAGAACGCGAGCAGCGACTGGATATGGCGTCCCGGTTGTTGGAGAGGCGATGGCTGCAGAACAAGGGCGGCTGGGCAGTCGGCGGGCGTGTCGGCGGGCGTGTCGGCGGGCGTTGACAGCCGCAGCCTTCGGCGTGACAATGCCCCATGGCACGTCAGGCTGAAACACCTCAACGGGCAGCACCCCGACCGAACGGCAAGAATATTGAGGTCGCCCTGCAATTGCTTCAGCTTTCACTCCTCTTGAAGAAGTCCCTGGCCGGACGCCGCGCTGGGTGATGCTCCCGGTAGTCGAAGCCTTCGTCAAGGCAATCGACTTGATGGAGGATCTCCGGCGTGAGAAGTTCTGCGCGGACTATGCCCTCCTCGGTGGCCTTGCCCTCTCGGCGTGGGTCCGACCGCGCACGACTCGCGACGTCGATCTCGCCGTCATGCTCGCCCCGGAAAAAACGTGGGTGGAAGTTGCCGCGTTTCTGACCTCCCGACTCCGGAAGCGGATTGCCGTCAAGAGGGGAAGCGCCCGGACCAACATCAAAGAAAAGTTGTCATTTCGGTTCGGACAGATCGAGGTCGATCTCATCGGCACGGCGGGGTTCCCGCTTGCCGAGGAAGCCATCCGCGCTGCCGCCACGGCACGGGTCTTCCGCAAGCGCGTTAAGGTTGTGACACCTGAGTATCTGATACTTCTCAAGTTGCTTCCCCTGGCGGCGCAGGACGCTCTGGACATCCGGGAACTCTATTTGGCGGCGGACCGGCGGAAGCTGCGGACCTTGGCTCGAAAGCACTTCCTTTCGGATCGACTTACCGAGGTTCTTTCGAACCGGTAACTCCGTCACGGGGAAAGGACTTGATCACCGCCAGGTCGAGTCTCATTCTTCCGGATTCCCAGGACGATCGTCTCGCCGGCGCCCGGCTGGTTTGGAGGATCGCCCTCGCCGCACGGCGCCCCCGCGCCATTCTCCTTCGTCGCCAGCGCCGTCGCCAGCACCTCGTCCATCGACTCGACGGGCACGAACGTCATGCTCCGACGGACCTTCGGCGGCGGCTCCTCGAGGTCGGCGAGGTTCTGCGCCGACTCCACTTTCAACGTGAGGTTTCAGTCTGGGCGCAGGCCGACTGTCAGCGCCACGTCGAGTCGTGCGGCCTGTTCCGGATTCAGTTCGGACGCCAACGATCGGAGCGCCGGCTCGTCTGTGGCGCCTGCCTTGAGCATCGCGCGCACGAAGTCGATGTCCTTCTCCCGGCCGGCGAGAAGCTTGCTCACCGCGAGGTCGGCGGGGGAGAGGCACAGGCCGATCGTCCCGCCGGTGTTCTCGTTCTGGAGACGGACGACCCGCGTGCCCCAGCCAGAGGGTAGCGCTGCGGTCTCCGGCCCGATCCCGTGCGCGTAATAGCCGAAGGTCTCGTGGAACGGCGAGAGCTCGCCGATCGAACCGTCGATCAGATCCGCCAGGGCCGGGTTGTCAAGCGGGTAGCAGTCGACCTCCATCGAACCGAGCAGGGCGTCGGGAGCGCCGGGAAAGGACGCGAGCAGCGACTGGCTGCCGATGACGACGATCTCGCGGCACTTGGTGATGCTGCCGCTGGCGCGCAGAACGTGTTCAAGCTGCTTGATGTTCACGCGCGAATCGCCGGTAGATCTCCCAGCGTTCCCGGGGAGATAGGATGCCACAGAAGGGGTTGCTCTGGCGCAGGCGCCGTCCGCGCTCCCCCGGATCAAGCAGGATAGGCCGGATTTCCGGCCACTCCCGCTGCAGAATGCCGTGCCATTCCGCGATTGCCGGCGATGGGGCGTCGTGAAGCCAGCGCGCGCACGTACACCGTGCCCGGGAGAGGCCTGCCAGAGAAGCATCCCGGTCGATGACCTCGACCACCACACGCGCGAGGGCGAGGCTCCTGCGGTCGACTTCCTCGTGCGTCTTCATGGAGGGAAGCGTAGCACCCCGGCGGATGCGGAGCAACGGGGAGCGCGTCGTTCCGGCGCTCGTCCTCGGTCCGGGCGGGGGTCGAACCCCGCCCCTACGAATCGCCGTGCGGGCCGGGCGTCGCGACCGCGGCTGCGGCCGCCGGATCGCCCTCGCCGCACGACGCCCCTGCGCCTTTCTCCTTCGGCACCAGCGCCGTCGCCAGCACCTCGTCCATCGACTCGACGGGCACGAACGTCATGCTGCGGCGGATCTTCGGCGGCAGCTCCTCGAGGTCGGCGCGGTTCTTGGCCGGCAGGATGATCGTGCGGATCCCGGCGCGGTGAGCGGCGAGGGTCTTCTCCTTGAGGCCGCCGATCGGCAGTACGCGCCCGCGCAACGTGATCTCGCCCGTCATCGCGACGCCCTTGTTCACCGGGGTGCTCGTGAGCGCCGAGATCAGCGAGGTCGCGATGGTCACCCCGGCCGAGGGGCCGTCCTTGGGAATCGCCCCGGCCGGCACGTGGATGTGGATGTCGTGCTTCGCGTGGAAGTCCGGGTCGATGCCGAGGCTTTCGGCGCGCGAGCGGGTGTAACTCACCGCGGCCTGCGCCGACTCCTTCATCACGTCCCCGAGCTGGCCGGTCAGCGTCAGCCCCTTGCCACCCTTCATCAGCGTCGTCTCGACGTAGAGCAGCTCCCCGCCGACCGGCGTCCAGGCCAACCCGGTGGCCACGCCGCACTCGCTCTTCTCCTGCTCGCCCTCGTGGTGGAAGCGCTGCGGCCCGAGCATCTGCTCGAGCATCTTCGGGGTCAGCGCGTAGGGTCCGGGCTCGCCCGAGGCGACCTTGCGCGCCAGCTTGCGGCAGACCGCGGCCACCTCGCGCTCCAGGTTGCGCAGGCCCGCCTCGCGCGTGTACTGGCTGATGATCTTCAGGATGACCTTGTCCGGCAGCACCACCGCGTCCGGCGCCAGCCCGTGCTCGCGCAGCTGGCGCGGCAGGATGTAGGTGCGCGCGATGTGCAGCTTCTCGTCGTCGGTGTACCCGGGGATGACGAGCACCTCCATGCGGTCCTTGAGCGGGCCGGGGATCGGGTCCATCATGTTCGCGGTCGCGATGAACAGCACCTTGGACAGATCGAAGGGCAGCCCGAGGTAGTGATCGGCGAAGGTGTTGTTCTGCTCCGGGTCGAGCACCTCGAGCAGCGCCGCCGAGGGGTCGCCGCGGAAGTCGGCGCCGAGCTTGTCGATCTCGTCGAGCATGAAGACCGGGTTGTTCGAGCCGGCGGTATTGATCCCCTGGATGATCTTGCCCGGCAGCGCGCCGACGTAGGTGCGCCGGTGGCCGCGGATCTCGGCCTCGTCGCGCACGCCGCCGAGGCTGATGCGCGCGAACTTGCGGCCCAGCGCGCGGGCGATCGAGCGGCCGAGCGAGGTCTTCCCGACGCCGGGGGGGCCGACGAAGCAGAGGATCGGCCCCTTCATCTGCTCGCGCAGCTTGCGCACCGCGAGATACTCCAGGATGCGCGTCTTGACCTTCTCCAGGTCGTAGTGATCCTCGTTGAGCACGAGCTCCGCGGCCGCGATGTCGAGATTGTCGGTGGTCGAGCGGCTCCAGGGCAGCTCGACGAGCCAGTCGAGATACGTGCGCAGCATCGAGGCCTCGGCGGCGTCCTGGTGCATGTGCGCGAGCCGGTCGAGCTGCTTGACCGCCTGCGTCTGCACGGCCTCGGGCATCCCGGCGGCGGTGATCTTCTGCCGCAGCTCGGCCATCTCGCCCGAGCGCTCGTCGGTGTCGCCGAGCTCCTTCTGGATCGCCTTGAGCTGCTCGCGCAGGTAGTACTCGCGCTGCGACTTGTCGATTTCCCCCTTGGCGCGTGAGCTGATCTTCTCCTGCATCTCGAGCAGGTTGAGCTCCTTGGCCAGCAGTTCGTTGACCCGGCGCAGGCGCGCGACGGGGTCGGCCACTTCGAGGATCGCCTGGGCGTCGTGCACGCGCAGGCCGAGGTTCGAGCCGAGCAGATCCGAGAGCCGGCCGGGGTCGTCGAGGTTCTCGGCCACCAGCATGATGTCCGGCAGCACGACCTTGCCCATCGTGGCGACCTTCTGCATCTGCTCCTTGACCGAGCGCACGAGGGCCTCGGCTTCCAGATCGCCCTTGGCCGGCTCGTGCTCGCGCATGCGCCGCACCTGGACCTTGAGGAACGGCTCCGTCTGCAGCACCTTCTCGATGCGCGCCCGGGCGACGCCCTGGACGAGGATCTTGATGCGGCCGTCCGGCATCTTGAGCATGCGCATGATCAGCGCCACGGTGCCGACGCTGTAGAGCTGCTCGGCTGTCGGCTCCTCGACCGTCTGGTCCTTCTGCGTCGCGAGGAAGATCATCCGGTCCTTGCCCAGGGCCTCGTCGATCGCGGTGATCGAAAGCGCCCGCGCCACGAAAAGCGGGATGATCATGTACGGGAAGACCACGATGTCCCGCACGGGCAGCACGGGCAGCTCCTTCGGGATCTTGAGGACCTCTTCCTTTTCCTTCTTGGTCACGGTTCGCTCCTCTCGCTGCTCGGCGCGGCGGTCACCGGGATGACCCGGACCCGCCCCCGTTTCTCCTCAATCTTGGGCACCCGCACCCGCAGAATGCCGTCACGGCAGACCGCGGTCGCGCGCGATATGTCGACCGAGGCGCCCGGAAGCACCACCCGTCGAAAGACGCCGAAACTGCGCTCCATGCAGAGGAAGTTCACCCGGCCCGGGCCGGGCTCCTCCTGCTTGGTCCCCTCGATCACGATCAGCCCCTCGCCGGCGATCACAACGACGGCCTCCGGCTCGACCCCCGGCAACTCGGCCTCGATGACAACGTCGACGGGAGTCTCGAAGACGTCGATCGCGGGGAACGCGGTCTCCTCGATCGTCGAGTACGCCGGACTCACCCCCGCGAGCAGCCGCAATGAGGTCTCGATGACATCCTCCGGCAATTCTCCGAATAGATCGCACGTCCGACGGAATCCCATGGCGCTCCTCAGACCCTGGTCCGGAGGTTGTTGGTCAGCAGCGCGCGCAGATACTTGCGGAAGGGGGGGCCGAGCTCGGGGTTCGCCAGCGCGAACTCCACGGTCGCCTGCAGGAAACCGAGCTTGTTGCCCGCGTCGTAGCGCGTGCCCTCGAATAGATAGGCGTACAGCGGGTAGTCCTGCGCCATCTTGCGCAGCGCGTCGGTCAGCTGGATCTCGCCGCCGCGCCCCGGCTTGGTCTGGTCCAGGTAGCGGAAGACGGCCGGCGTCAGGATGTAGCGCCCGATCACCGCCAGGTCCGAGGGGGCCTCGGCGGCCGGGGGCTTCTCGACCAGATCGGTCACCAGGAACGTGCGCTCGTCGATGCGCGTGCCCTTGATCACGCCGTAGTCGCTGATGCCCGGGCCCG
>JANOHV010000276.1:0-22588 GCA_031406795.1 Candidatus Rokuibacteriota bacterium | reverse complement strand
GGATGAAATCGGCATCTTCGACGTCGACCAACATTGCATATTCGTTCATCGCCTGATCCCGGACAAAATCATCTTCGTGCTGCATCAATTCCTTGAGATACGGCTTGGCCTCTGGTTTTTTAATATTGATGATCTTTTTCGCCGCTCGCACCCACTTGTCTTTCTTCTTTGGGTCTCGAAGCACTTTCGTCAAGTCCTTGACCTCGTCCAAACTCATGCTCGAGGCTTGATCTGCTGGCGAGAAGTAGTCCCTCACCTTTCTGACCTTGACGACACTTTCCGTCTGGCCCGCGGCTCTCCTGGAGAGCATGATCAGCTTCACGGTGCCTTTCTTGTCGTAGCCCAGCACGATCCCGGTCCCTTCCCCACTAACAAGCCTGGCAAGGCCTTCTTCAAGACCGAGATTCTGAAATGAAATCGTGACCCTTCCAGAAATCTCCTCGGAGATTCGGGCCTCGGCGTTGACTGCCGCACCGATCTTGGTCAGGACCTCGCGGATCTCGGCGTTCTTTGCCGTGACCGACAGCAGACCGCCGGAGTAGGACACCACGGGCGGGCCGGTATTCTCCGCATTGATCGCCGCCGGTTGCGATGGACTTGTCGCCGCACTTGCACCCACCCCAGCCATTGAAACGACTGACAGGAATACGGCACAGAAAACAACCTCGAGCAGCCTCTTCATGCAACCTCCATCATTCCGACGGTGGAAATCTTACTCGCTGGACTGCCCGCAGGAACCATCTTCAGGACTCGATCTTGCCACTGACGCTCTGGTTCAGCGCCATGCCCCCGCGCATGACGATGCGACGCGCAAGACATAGATCCTCCTTGGCCATACAGTGCTACTGCTCTGCGAATCAAGACTGCTCAAGACATTGCGGAGACGCTGCGTACGTCCCCGTCACTTAGCAGAAGGAGCCGCGTTCTCCTCTCGGGGAAGAACTCCCTTCGGGAAGACGCTAAGTTTGATAGAACTAAAGTGCGGAAATACGTTTGTCAAGCGTTTTCTTCGAGAAGTCGTAATCCTTCAGTGAAGTGCGCGGTGTCAACCTTGAGCGACGACTGCGGCGGCGTGCTCCGCTCAGGTTCGGGTACCGGGCACCGGTCTGGCACTGCTCACGGGCCGGCTCTTGGGAACAGGAGTGGGAAGGATTGTGAGCGGGGTTCCTGGCGATCTCATCCAGGACTTCTTTGAGGCGGGTCGTTACATCGAAGCCCCCAACATTTAGAGGCAAGCTCGCCGGTCAGCGACCTCGCCGGCGCTCCCGCCACGAGATTCTCGAGCGGGTGGAGGGCATCCTTCGGCGCAACAAGGTCGCTCGGTATCAGCGGGTGAAAACCGTCTCTCAGCCCGATTACCGCTTTACGCCGACCGGACCTGGCCGGCCCGGCCCGGAAACCCGCTACCGGCGCCAGGCGCGCCGACGCTGGCGACTGCAGTGGACGATCGATGAGGAAAAGATCGCCTACGACCGCAAGAGCGATGGAATGTATCCGTTGCTCACCAACGATGTCCAACTCACCTCGGCTCAGGTCCTGCAGGCGCACAAACGACAGCCGACGATCGTGAAACGCTTCGAGCAGATCAAGACCGTCTTTGAGATCGCGCCGGTCCTGCTCAAGAACGAAGGGCACATCGAAGCGCTCTTCTTCGTGTACTTCCTCGCCCTGCTCGTGCAGGCGCTCATCGAACGAGAGTTGCGCCGCGCCATGCAACAGCAGCAGAACTCACACCTGCCGTTTTATCCGGAGGAACGGTCAACCTCGCGACCGACCGCCGAGCAGATCTTCCGGCTCTTCTCGCTGCTGGAACGTCATCAGTTCCAGATCGACGGGCAGAGCATCCATCGGTTCGACCCCAGTTGACCGACCTTCAACGCGAGGTGCTCAGACTGCTGGAAATCCCGGAAACCATCTATCGCGCTGCCCCCTGAGCCCGAGCGCGAGTCAGGGATAATCGGAGATATCGCTCTCGAGATGTGCGGAATGTGAGGCCTGTTTGAGAGCTGAAGCGAATTCGCCCCGGATCAATCCAATACGCCAGGTTTGACTTTCCTGGCGCATTGCTTATCTTGTCGCCACAACGTCGGCCCGGGGGAGGAGATGTTCCGGACTTCGCCGGGGGAATATCAATGCGGAACAGGACGGGAGCGAACGTGAAAATAGCCGACAATCTCTTCGTCGCGATGGACTACCGGTTGACCCTCGATTCGGGAGTGGAGTTCGACCGCTCGGCGGAAGGGTCGCCGCTGGGTTTCGTCACCGGGACCGGCAGCATCATCCCCGGTCTGGAGCAGGCGCTGACCGGCAAGAGCGTGGGGGACAGCTTCAAGGTGACCGTCGAGCCGGAAGACGGGTACGGTCCGGTGCAGAAGGAACTTCTCCAGGCGATCCCCCGGGACCGCTTCCCCGCCGATATCGAGATTGCGCCCGGCATGTCGTTCAACGCCCGCGGCCCGCGCGGACCCGTTGCGTTGACGGTGCTGTCCGCGGACAAGGAGGTCGTCAACGTCGATCTCAACCACCCGCTGGCCGGCAAGCGGCTGACCTTCGACGTCAAGATTCAGGAAGTTCGCGAGCCGCTGGCCCACGAGATTCCCGCCACGGATTCCGGGTGCGGCTGCGGCCCGCAGGAACAGAGCGCGTGCGGCTGCGCGGGCGGGGAATCCCGCGGTTCAGGCGGGTGCGGTTCAGGCGGCGGTTCCGGCGGCGGCTGCGGCTGCGGGTGACCGGCGGGAATCCCGGCTGAAATCATCAAGCTCAAACTGCTGCCCCGCCCCCCCGTGACTGCCGGGGAGGCGGGGCTTTTTCGTGAAGGGCGCCGCGGCCGGTGCGGCGCGAGCGATTACTTGTGTCCCGCGGGCGCGCCAGACGGGGGCTTGGGCGCGGAGAACGGCGAGGGGGGCGGGCCGGTCGGGGCGCCCGGGATCGGCGTGGGCGGGGGCTCGATGCTCAGCAGCTCAACCTCGAAGAGCAGCGCCGAGCCCGGCTTGATCTTCGGCGGGGCGCCGCGATCGCCGTAGGCCAGATTCGAGGGGCAGGCCAGTCTGGCCTTGCCGCCGACGAGCATCTTCTGCAGACCCTCGGTCCAGCAGGGGACGACGCGGTTGAGGGGGAAGGTCGCCGGCTGGCCGCGCTCGATCGAGCTGTCGAACACCGACCCGTCGCGCAGCGTCCCCTTGTAGTGGACCTTGACGGTGTCCGTGGCCTTCGGGGCGACGCCGGTGCCGGCGCTCACCGGGATGTAGATCAGGCCGGAGGCGGTCTTCTCGGCGCCCTTCTCCTTGGCGATCTTCTCGAGAAACTTGACGGCTTCCTTCTTCTCGATTTCGGCGGCGGCCGCGGCCCGCTCCTGGGCCAGCGTCTTGACCATGGGGTTGTACTGGGCGACGTCCACCTTCGGCTTGTTGGCCAGCCCGTCGCGCAGCCCCGAGGCCACCAGCTCGATCTCCGCGGGGGTCAGGGCGAACGATACCAGGCTCTGGGCGATGCTCAGGCCAAGCGCGTACACGGTCTTCTCTTCCTCGGTCTTGAGTTCCGGCCCGGCCGCCGCGGCCGGAAGCGCGACGAGCAGCGAGAGTGCAATTGCGAACTTGACGAATCCCCGCATGTGGTTCTCCTTCTGTGTTTGTTGGTGTTGACCCGATGGGAGGTATCCTAGCACTCCCGGGCCGCCGCGCACAATGGCGCGCGGCGCCGGAGTTATGATAAATTGTGCGGGTGATTAACGCGGCAAGGCGGAGCGCGCTCCTGACAGCGGGCGCGAACATGACGGCGGTCTACGGCGGGGAGCTCGCGAAGATACTGAGCCATTCCGATCCCGAACTGTTCGCGGTGACCACGCCGGAAATCGTCTTCCAGGTTGCCCAGACCCAGAACCGCAGACGTTTCGCCGCAATCATCGAGGACCTCCTGCTCCCCGGCTCGGGCGTCGAGGGCGTCGAGAACCTCAGAAGCCTGCACTCGCTGGCCGCCCAGGGCCGCCCGGCGCTGGTGCTCAGCGCGCACGTGAGCAACCTCGACGTCCCCGCGCTGTACACGCTGCTCAAACACCGGGGCGAGGAGGCGCTGTTCGAGGACATCATCTTCATCGCGGGGCGCAAGCTCACCGAGGGCTGCAAGTCCATCAAGTCGATGGCGGAGATGTTCTCGAGGGTGGTGATCTCGGCCAAGTCGGCGAAGATGAGCGAGCAGGAGATCTCCGTGGCGATGGCGATCAACAAGGCCGCCCAGCGGAAGATCGCCGAGCTGCAGGGCCAGGGGAAGGTGTTCCTGCTCTATCCGACCGGCACGAGGAGCCGCAAGGATGTGCCGCGGACGCACCACGGACTCCGGGAAGTCTACAACTACCTGCGCAAGTTCGAGTACTGCGTCGTCTGCGGCATCCGGGGGAACATCCTGCCGCCGCGGGACGACGTCGACATGATCGACGAGTTCCCGCGCCGCGACAAGGTCGTCTACTCCTTCGGGAAAGTGCGAAACATCGCGGAGTGGCTGGCCGAGCTGACCCGGCGCCAGCCCGACGCGACGGCCGACCGCAAGCAATTCGTCGTCGACGCCATCATGGACGAGATCTACGCGCTCGGCGACGACCCGCGGCGCGAGGGGTAGCGGGCCATTTCCCTCGCCGTCGCCCTGGCGTACCTCGGCATCGGCGCCGGCGCCGGTGTGCTGGCCGGCCTGCTCGGCGTCGGCGGCGGGCTGGTCATCGTGCCGCTGCTGGTCCTGACCTTCACCCGGCAGGGGTTTCCGGCCGCGAGCCTGATGCACCTGGCGCTGGGCACGTCGATGGCGAGCATCGTCTTCACGTCGATCTCCAGCCTGCGGGCGCACAACCGGCGCGGCGCGGTCGACTGGAGGATCCTCCGGCGGATCACGCCCGGCATCCTGGCCGGGACGTTCATCGGGACCTGGGTGGCGGCCCGACTCTCGAGCGCGTATCTCAAGTGGTTCTTTGTGGTCTTCCTCTATCTGGTCGCCGTGCAGATGCTGCTCGACCGTAAGCCGCGCCCCTCGCGCGAGATTCCCGGGCCGGCCGCAACGGGGGCGGTCGGCGGCCTGATCGGCATGATCTCGAGCCTTGTCGGCATCGGCGGGGGGTCGCTCTCGGTGCCGTTCATGGCCTGGTGCAACGTCCCGGTGCACCGCGCGATCGGCACCTCGGCGGCGATCGGCCTGCCGATCGCGCTGGCCGGCAGCGCCGGTTACGTGATCAACGGTCTCGGCGCGCCCGATCTGCCCCCGCACACGCTGGGGTTCGTCTCTTTGCCGGCGCTTGCCGGCATAGTCGTGGCGAGCGTCTCAACCGCCCCGCTCGGGGCGCGGCTGGCGCACCGTCTGCCCGTCGCGAAGCTCAAGCGGGTGTTCGCACTGCTGCTGCTGGTCATGGGCACCCGCCTGCTCTACGATCTGCTGAAGAGCTGAACCGCGGAGATTGACCTCGCAGCCCGCGCAGGCTATACAATCACGGCCATGACGACGGCGGAGAATCTTCTCGACACCCTGCGCGAGCGCGGTTTCATCGACCAGGTGACCGAGCCGGCGGCCGATCTGCGCACGCTGCTTTGTTCCCCGGCTTGCGCGTACATCGGCTTCGACCCGACGGCCGCGAGTCTGCACGTCGGCAGTCTGGTGCCGATCATGGCTCTCGTGCACCTGCAGCGCGCCGGCCATCGCCCGGTGGCCCTCGTCGGCGGCGGCACCGGGCTGGTCGGCGACCCGTCGGGCAAGACGGAACTGCGCCGCGTGATGACGCGCGAAGAGGTGGCGGCAAACGCCGCGTCGATCCGCGGGCAGCTGGCGCGCTTTGTCGACTTCACCGGCGATCGCGCGGTGCTCGTGAACAATGCCGACTGGCTGGCGCCGCTGAACTACCTGGAGTTTCTACGCGACATCGGGCGCCAGTTCTCCGTGAACCGCATGCTCGCCGCCGAGGCCTATCGCACCCGCTTCGAGTCGGCCGACGGCCTGAACTTCCTGGAGTTCAACTACATGCTGCTGCAGGCCTACGACTTCCATTACCTGCAGCAGCACCAGGGCTGCCGCCTCCAGATGGGTGGCAGCGACCAGTGGGGGAACATCGTCGCCGGGATCGACCTGATCCGCCGCATGGGCGGCCCGCCCGCCTTCGGCGTCACGTTCCCGCTGATCACGACGGCTGCGGGCGCGAAGATGGGCAAGACGGCGGCCGGCGCCGTCTGGCTCGACCCGGAGCGCACCAGCCCCTACGACTACTACCAGTTCTGGATCAATGCCGACGATCGCGACGTTGCGCGTTTTCTCGCGCTGTTCACGCTGCTGCCGATGGACGAGGTGCGGGCGATGACCCAGGCGACCGGCGCCGACATCCGGGCAACCAAGCGGCGCCTGGCCTTCGAGGCGACGAGGCTGGCCCACGGCGAGGATCAGGCCCGGAGGGCGGAGGAAATAACGGCGTCCTACTTCCGCTGCCAGGGCGCTCCGGGGGACCCGGCGATGCCGGCGGTGACCGTGAATCAGGCTGAGTACGGCGACAACCACCCCTGCTTCGAGATACCCGCCGCCGAGCTGCTGAACGGAGTCGAGGCGTTCGACCTCTTCCACCGGGTCGGCCTCGCGAAATCCCGCGGCGAGGCCCGACGCCTGATCGAGGGCGGCGGCGCGTATGTCGGCGGGCGGTCGGTGGCCGCGTGCGCCGAGCGCATCACGGTCGCCGACGCGAAGGACGGCCGCATCCTGCTGCGGGCCGGGAAAAAGAAGTACCTGCTGATTCGACTCGTCTGACCGGCCGGGGCCGTGAGAACCCGCGACCGAATCCTCGCCGACACCGGGTGGTCGCTGGCGTGGCTGATCGGCCGGAGCCTGCGGTGGGAGGAGGAGGGCCGCGAGCACCTGGCCGCCGCCCGCGCCACCGGGCGGCCGATCCTCTTCGTCTTCTGGCACAACCGGCTGCTCCACGCCTGTTACCGCCTCGCCCGGGAGCGGCTCGTAATGATGGTGAGCCAGAGCCGGGACGGCGACATCATCGCACGGGTGGCCCACGATCAGGGGATCGCCTCGGTGCGCGGGTCATCGTCGCGCGGCGGCACGGCGGCGCTGCGGGCGCTGGCGCGGGCGATGAAGGACCGCGGCCTCTGCGGCGGGATCACCCCTGACGGTCCGCGTGGGCCGCGCTATGTCCTGCAGTCCGGGGCGCTGCTCGCGGCCAGGCTCGCCGGGGCTCTCATCATGCCGGTCGGCCTCGGGTTCTCGCGCAAGAAGGTCTTCGCCAGCTGGGACGCCTTCCAGCTCCCCTGGCCCTTCGCGAGGGCGCGGCTCGTTTTCGGAGAGCCGGTGACCCCGCCGCTCGCCGAAGGCGCCGCCGCCTTCGAGGAGTCGCGACGCGATGTCGAGCGTCGACTGCTGGCGGTGACGGCGGCGGCCGACCGTCCCTTTCCCTGACGCCCGGCGGTTGTCCCCGCTTTGTGTAACCGTTCAATGAACGGTGGCCCCATCAGTAGCGTTCGCCCTGAGCCCTGAGCCGTGAGCCGTGAGCTTGTCGAACGGTCGAACGGTCGAAGGGCGCTTGTATGAAGACTTCCCGGTACCGCTTTTTTTGTGGCCATCAGCCGCGCCACTCTCTTCCGGCACGCAACTTGCTTCTGAAACGTATCGTGGAACAACGAACGATCGTGAGGAGAAAGGCGATGCGGACAGGAGTTGGCGGAGTGAAATTCGCGGCCGCGGCAGTGGCGGCCTTGACAAGTGCGCTGTTTTTGCTTTCCGGGCAGGCGAAAGCGGGTCAACGAGACCCGCGCGGCGAGGTGCCTGGTGTTCAGCGCCCGCTGGCATCGGCGAGGGTAGCTGCAGGCGATGGTGGCGGAAGCCTCACGGAGAAACACGCGAATTGCGGAAAATGCCACAGTGCCTGTGAAGACGGCAGGAGCCACGAAGGCCGCCAGCCGGTCGACGAGCGGCGCACCGCCGGGCTGCCTCTCGACGAAGAGGGCCGCGCCACCTGCGCCACTTGCCACGATCCCGGCCGGCACGACCAACGGGGTGAAGCGGGCGGCCGTCTGCGGATCTCGAATCTCAGACGCGAACTCTGCCTGGCCTGCCATCGACACGACGCTGAATCCGCGCCGCGCATCGAAATCGTCTCGCCGCTCGAAGGGGCGTTGATCCAGGAGGAACATCTCGCCCTCATTGGCAGGTCCGCGCTGCTCCCGGGGTCGGAGTTGACGGTGCGCCTCAATGGGTCCGAGTTCCATGTCCATGTCAAGGATGGCGGTTTCTCCACGTGGCTCAGGCTTCAGGAGGGCGTGAATCGCGTCGAAATCGCGCAGGGCGAACTCCTCCTCTGGAAAGGCGAGGTCTTTCACGGGGAGAGCGCCATGGACGGCTACGAACGCGCCTCTTCGGGCCACCTCACCGGCAATCGGGCGCAGTGCCTCGAGTGCCATGGGAAGATGACCGAGTTGAACTCGGCGGGCAAGCGCACCGAAACGGCGCTTTGCTACGGGTGCCACGACCTGATCGGCGGAAAGCGCTATGTCCACGGCCCGCTTGCGGTGGGGGATTGCCTCGCCTGCCACGACCCCCACGGCGGTTACGGCAGCGCGCATCTGCGGCTGGAGCAGGGGGGGCTGTGCGGGAAATGTCACGCCGCCCGCGACACCGTTGCGGCCGTGGCCTGCAATGCGCCGGGCAAGGGGTGCGTGGATTGCCACGACCCGCACCAGTCGGACACGCGGTATCTGCTCAAGGGACCCCAGTACACGATGCGCGACAAGCTTCCGGTGAGACGGTAACAGAACTCGTCCGACATCCCCGCCGCGCCACCCGCTGACCGGTACGTGATTTCCGTGCGCCTCAGAGGCGTCTGGTCTACTACTCCCGGAAATCATCGCGCGGCGCGACGATTTCAAACAACCTTTTCAAACAGTGCCGATCGAAATGCCGAATCAAAAACGTTCTCATTGACAAGCCTGCATAGTCTTGCGGGCAAAAAGCCCGCACTAGGCTACAATCACCGAAAAATTGTTCCCGCGGGGGTGATTCGATGGCCTTGATCAGTTTGCGAAGCGTCAGCGTGGCCTTCGGCGGGCCGCCGCTGTTGGATGGAATCAACCTGCAGCTCGAGGCGGGCGAGCGGCTCTGCCTGATGGGGCGCAACGGCACCGGGAAATCGACGCTGCTGAAGCTGATTACCGGGGAGATCAACCCCGACGGCGGCGAGATCTTTCGCCAGCAGGGGTTGAAGGTGGCGCTGGTCTCCCAGGAGATTCCCCAGGGACTGACCGGGACGGTTTTCGAGGTCGTGGCCGGCGGGACTGGGGATGGCCACGATCATTCCGAGAACGCCGACAGCTGGCGTCACCACCAGGCGGTTGAGCGCGTCCTGTCCCGACTCAAGCTCGAAGGGGAGGCGCCCTTCGAGACGCTCTCCGGCGGCACCAAGCGCCGCGCGATGCTGGCGCGGGCGCTGGCGTCGGCCCCGGACATCCTGCTGCTCGACGAACCGACCAACCACCTGGACATCGAGAGCATCGAGTGGCTCGAGGGCTTCCTGCTCAAGCAGGTCCGGACGCTGATGTTCGTGACGCACGATCGCGCCTTCGCGCGCCGGATCTCCAACCGGGTCGCCGAACTGGACCGGGGGAGTCTCTTCGCTTTCGACTGCGGGTACGACGCCTTCGTTGCGCGGCGGGAGGAATTGCTGGCCGCGGAGATCACCCGGCAGGCGCTCTTCGACAAGAAGCTGGCCGAGGAGGAGGTCTGGGTCCGCCAGGGGATCAAGGCGCGCCGCACGCGCAATGAAGGACGGGTCCGGGCGTTGCAGGCGTTGCGGGAGGAGCGGCGGGCGCGGCGGACGCGGGTGGGCACGGCGAGGATCCAGATCCAGGACGCCGAGCGCTCCGGCAAAGTGGTGGTGGAAGCGCAGGGGGCGACGTTCGGCTATGGCGGCCGGCCGGTGATCGCCAACCTGACGACCACGATCATCAGCGGCGACAAGGTCGGCATCATCGGCCCCAACGGCTCGGGCAAGACCACGCTGCTGCGGCTGCTGCTCGGGGAGCTGGCGCCGCAGCACGGGACGGTGAAGCTCGGCAGCCGGCTGGAGGTGCTCTACTTCGACCAGCTGCGGGAGAAGCTGGATCTGGACAAGTCCGTCCAGCAGAACGTCGGCGAGGGGAACGACACGGTCACCATCAACGGCCGGCCGCGGCACATCATCGGCTATCTGCAGGATTTCCTCTTCACGCCGGAGCGGGCGCGCAGTCCGGTGCGCATCCTCTCGGGCGGTGAGCGCAACCGCCTGCTGCTGGCCAAGCTCTTCACCCGGCCCTCCAACGTCCTGGTGATGGACGAGCCGACCAACGACCTTGATGTCGAGACGCTGGACCTGCTCGAGGAACTGCTGCAGGAGTACGCCGGGACGCTGCTGCTCGTGAGCCACGACCGGGAGTTCCTGAACAACGTGGTGACCAGCACGCTGGTGCTCGCGGGCGACGGCGAGGTGCGGGAGTACGTCGGCGGCTACGACGACTGGATCCGGCAGGCCGCGGCGGTGGCGGAGAGCGAGAAACAGCAGGCGGCCAGGAGCGCGCCGCCGCCGAAGAGCGCGGTCCTGCCGGCCGGCGCGGCGGCGCCGGGAAAGCCCGCGAAGCCGAAAAAGTTATCCTACAAGGAAGTCCGCGAGCTCGAGGCCCTGCCGGAGAGGATCAACGAACTGGAGATGGAGCGCGAGACCCTGCACCTGACCCTGGCGGACCCGAACTACTACCGCACCGCGAAGGACGCCGTGGCGAAAGTGACCGCGCGGCTCGCGCAGCTCGATCAGGAGCTTGCGGAGGCGTACCGTCGCTGGGAGGAGCTCGAGGCGGTCCGCGGAAGCTGATGCCGACAGATTCGATCCGCAGGCTGAATGCAATCTCCCCCCATTGCGATCTCCACAAAAGAATCCCGCGAGCCAGAATTTTCGGAACCCGCAAGGCCGTAGGAGCACAGAGATGTCACCTGCAGTCCCAGGGCGGGAAGTGATTGAACCGGCATTGTATCGTCTCCGTCAGGCGAGCCAATCTTCAACGGATAGTTCCGGGATTCTGGTAAAGTGCCGCACGTTGCCTGTTACCAGAGTGAATTGGTTGGAGATGGCGATAGCGGCGATTTCGAGATCGGCCAACGCGAGCGGCGTGCCCGCTTTTTCGAGACGCGCGCGAAGGGCGCCGCAGACATAGGCGGCCTTGCCGTCCAGGCTCACGATACTTACGGCGGGAAGCAGAATCTTTTCCAGATTATCCAGGTGATACTGAGGGCGTTCGCTTTTCCAGGCGCCATACACGATCTCGGCCACCGTGGTGGTGGCGACATACTGGTGCCGCCGCTCAACGGCTGCCAGTCGCTTCAGGAGTTTCGGGGCGGGTTTCGGTTTGAAGACATTGGTGATGACATCCGTGTCAAAGAGATACATCGCGGCCTCCGCCGCCTTTCCGGCGTAACGAGGCCAGGTTTCCCAGGGCGGCAGCAACTTCCTCGAACCCGCGCCATTTTCCAGCGACTGCCGCCAACCCCTGCCGCTGCTGGTGCTGTTCAATGATCCGCAGGTCGTCGATGCTCACTAAGGCTGCCACCGGCTTGTCACGGCGGGTGATGATGAAGCGCTCGTGGCTGTGGGCATTTTTTGCGATCAACTCGGAGAGGTGGCTTTTCGCTTCGGCAACGGAAACCGTTGGCATGGAGTCTCTCCCAGTTCAGATGGTCCAGTTGGTCATTATGACCATTAATACTAATGCGGCGAAAGGAGGCTTGTCAACCGTGAGCGGGCACGTGCGTCGCGGGGTTGAGGACTTCCTCAGGACGCGAAAATAACGAGACCGGCGAGATCAGTCCTTTCTTGAAATAGCGGGCTGATAACGGGTACAGGGAAATCAGATCGTTGACAAACCACGGCCAAACCGGGCAAATACTAGCGCCCGCAGAACGAGATAAATGCACTCAAGGAGGGTTGAGATGAAGAAAGTGGCGCTGTCCGTCCTGGCAGTTGTACTTGCGGTTGGATTTTCCTGGCAGGTCCCGGCCGCCGGCGCCGCCGGCAAGCCGGTGGAGCTGAACTACTCGCTCTTCTTCCCCGCGACCCACGGGCACACGCTGCTCGCGACCGAGTGGGCGCGCGAGGTTGAAAAGCGCTCGAACAACGCCGTCAAGATCACGATCTTCCCCGGGGCGACGCTGACCCCGGCGGACCAGACCTACGACGGGGTCGTCAACGGGATCGCGGACATCGGGATGTCGGTCCTTGCCTACTCCAAGGGACGCTTCCCGCTCACCGAGGTGCTCGATCTGCCGCTCGGCTATGCGAGCGGACTGCAGGCGACCCGGCTCGCCAACGCCTACTACGCCAAGTTCCAGCCGAAGGAGCTGGCCGACGTCAAGGTCATGTACCTGATGGCCCACGGCCCGGGGATCCTGCACACGAAAAAGCCGGTCGAGAAACTCGAGGACCTCAAGGGGCTGAAGATCCGCTGCACCGGCGGCAGCTCGCGCATCGTGGCGGCCCTCGGCGCGACGCCGGTGGCGATGCCCCAGAACGAGGCGTACGACGCGCTCCAGAAGGGCGTCGTCGACGGACTGGTCTCGCCGATCGAGACGCTCAAGGGGTGGAAATTCGCTGAAGTCGTGAAGTTCACGACCCGGAACATCGGCTCCTCGTATTCGCTCGGCTTCTTCGTCGCGATCAACCGCCAGAAGTGGGAGTCGCTGCCGAAGGAGGCGCAGGCCGCGATCGAGGCGGTCAACCGCGAGTTCGTCGACCGCGCCGGCAAGGCGTGGGACGACTTCGACAAGGCCGGCACGGAGTTCGCCATCGGCAAGGGCGTGAAGATCATCGAACTTGCGCCGGCCGAGGACGCGCGCTGGGCCCAGCTGGTTCAGCCGATCCTCGCCGACTACGCCACGGCGGCCAAGGGCAAGGGTCTTCCGGGCGATGAGGCGCTAGCATTCTGCAGGGACTGGCTCAAGGCCAATCCTTAGGCTCATGCCGCGGGTGAAGCCGATAGAGGCCGTGCGCCCGCTCGCGCGCGGGATGCACTGGGCCGGGGGCGCGGCGCTCGTGGGCATGATGCTCGTGACGGTGGCGGACGTCGTGCTGCGTTCGTTCAAGGCCCCGATCACGGGCACCTACGAACTCGTCGGCTTTCTCGGTGCGGTGGCGATCGGCTTCTCCCTGCCGCAGACCTCGCTCGACAAGGGGCAGGTGCTGATGGACTTTCTCACGCGGCGCCTGCCCCCGGCGCCCGGCCGCGCGCTGAGCGCGCTGACCCGGGTGATCGGCGCGGGCCTCTTCGCGCTGATCGCGTGGAACCTCTTCGCGATGGGCGCCGACCTGCGGCGCACCGGCGACATGACGCCGCTATTGCACCTGCCGCACTTCCTGCTCGCCTGGGGGATCGCGACCGCCTGCGCGGTGGAGTGCCTGGTCCTCGCCGCCGAAGGGCTTGCCGGAGACGGGGGCGCGCGGTGAGCCACGCGGCCATCGGCGGCCTGGTCATCTGCCTGCTCTTCGGCCTCTTCTCGCTGGGCATCGAGATCGGTTTCGCGATGGCGATCGCCGGCTTCATCGGCTTCGCCGCGGTCGTCAACACCCACGCGGCGATGAATCTGCTCGCGAAGGACGTCTTCAGCGTCCTGACCTCCTACGGCTTCACCGTCATCCCCCTCTTCGTGCTGATGGGCCAGATCGGCGCCAGCGGCGGCGTGGCGCGCGGCCTCTACGACTGCGCCTACCGCTTCCTCGGGCATATCCCCGGCGGGCTGGCGATCGGCACCGTGGCGGCGGCGACGGGCTTCAAGGCGATCTGCGGCTCCTCGCCGGCGACGGCCGCGACCTTCGCCACCGTCGCGGTGCCCGAGATGGACCGCTACGGCTACGACAAGCGGCTCTCCTGCGGGACCGTGGCGACCGTCGGCACGCTCGGGGTGTTGATCCCGCCGAGCGTGACGCTGATCGTCTACGGCATCCTGACCGAGACGTCGATCGGCCGGCTCTTCCTGGCCGGGATCATTCCGGGCCTGCTCATCGCCGGATCCTTCGTCGTCACGCTGTACACCTGGTGCCGGATCAACCCCGCGCTCGGCCCGGCCGGCGAGCGCTCGAGCTGGCCCGCGCGGCTGCGCTCGCTCGGGCCGATCTTCTGGGTGCTGCTGGTCTTTCTGCTCGTGGTCGGCGGCCTGATGAAGGGTTTCTTCACGCCGACGGAGGCCGGCAGCGTGGGCAGCTTTGCGGTGCTGCTGCTCACGGTCGCCAAGCGCGACATGACGCCGCGGCGCTTCGCCAAGGCCGTCCTGGACGCGCTGCGCATCGCCACGATGGTCATCACGCTGATCGCCGGGGCGACGATCATGGGCCACTTCTTCGTCGTCACGCGCATCCCCGCCACCGTCGCCGACTGGCTGGGGGGGCTCGATCTGCCGCGGTTCGTCATCATGCTGATCATCGTCGCCGTCTACCTGATCGGCGGCTCGTTCATCGAAGACCTGGCTTTCCTGATCCTGGCCACGCCGATCTTCCTGCCGCTGGTGCTCAAACTGGGCTACGACCCGGTGTGGTTCGGCGTGATTGTCTCGGTGGTGACGATGATCGGCATCATCCTGCCGCCGGTGGCGATCAACGCCTTCGTGGTCGCCGGCGTCACGGGCACGCCCGTCGGCACGATCTACCGGGGGATCTACCCGCACATCCTCGGGATGGCCGTCTGCCTGATCATCCTGCTGCTGGTCCCCGGCATCTCCCTCTGGCTGCCCGACACGTTCATGCAATGAGGAGGGCCGCATGTTCCCGAGCCTGAAGAGCATCCTGTACGCCACCGACCTCGGGCGCCACGCGCCCCGGGTGCTGCGCTACGCGTTGAGCCTCGCCCGCAGCTACGGCGGCAGCGTCGTGATCGTCCACGCCGTCGAGCCGCTCGGCGCGGCGGCGCGGCACTTGGTCGAACTGTACACCGGCCGACAGGACCTCGACGAGGCCGAGACGAGCCGCTGGCCGGAACTGGAGCGCTCGCTGCGGGCGCGGTTGCAGTCTCTGTGCGAGGGGGAGGGGTGTGCGGACGACGCCGGTCATGGCATGATCGTGGACATGCGCATCCTGCCGGGGAGGCCCGACGAAGTGATTCTGCGGGAGTCGGCCCGCATCGCCGCAGACGTGATCGTCATGGGCTCGCATGGACACACGGCTATGGGCGAGATCCTGCTCGGGTCGACGGCGCACCGGGTCTCCCAGCGGTCAGCCGTGCCGGTGCTGCTCGTGCGCACCCTCGAAGCCGACACCGGGGGGGGGCTGTAGCGCCATGGGCATGAGGCGGTTGCTGATGGCGGCCCTCCTGCTCCCGTCGCTGGGCTGCGCTTCACGCGAAATCCAGGGTCCGATTCCCTGCCTGAGCGAGCGGTGCCGGGAGACCCTGACGGTGGGGGTCGCGGCGTTCCGGGACGATCGCCCCGTCGTGGAGATCGGCACGCCGCCGTCACGGCCGTATCCGGTGGCCGAGGATCTGGCGCAGGACATGTCGACGGTCCTGGCCCGGCACCTCGTCGAGCGCTTCGAGAGCGTCAACCTCTTCCTCTCCGCGTCGGTGGTCGAAGCCTCGGGGTCGCCGCCGGCGCCGGAATTCCTCGCGCGGCTGGCGGAGCGAGGGTACGATGCCGTCTTCACCGGCAACGTGCCTCGCTGCCTGGGCACCACGTGCGTCACGGGAGGCGACCTGACGGGGCAGCTCGTCCTGCGCTTCGTCGGGCTGATGTTCCAGGCGCTGCTCCCGCTGCCGCTGGGCTATTATCACAACGAAGGCGTGGTTTCCGTGAAAGATCTGCGGTTGACTGACACCCGCACCGGCGAGGTGCTCTGGAAGGGGGACTTCGCCGAGGAGGTCGTGGACCACACCGGCGACCCCTCTCCCGGGCCGGCCATCCACGAGGCCATGCTCGCGCTCACGAAAGCCGTTCTCAAGGATCTGCAGGCGCATCTGCGCAGCGGCCGGCAGGGGGCGCCCGGCCCGGGGCCGCCTTGAGCGGCTGAGGCCGGCGGGCGATTTGCCATCCGGCGTCGATGGTGCTATATTTCAGCGGGTAGAACCACGGGGAACGTCCCTGTGGTTTTTGTTGTTTTGGACAACGGGAACGGGGCCGCGGGAAGTAACGCGTCGCCTCTGTGGAAAAGGAATCGGCAACGCCATGATCAGCACCTCGGGCATCTCCCTCTCCTACGGGAAGAGGGTCATCTTCAAAGACGTCAGCATCAAGTTCACCCCGGGGAACTGTTACGGGCTGATCGGCGCCAACGGCTCCGGTAAGTCGACCTTCCTGAAGATCCTCGCCTGCGAAATCGAAGCCGACCACGGTGAAATTTCCATCGGCGCCCGCGAGCGGATCGCCGTGCTCAGCCAGGACCACTTCGCCTTCGACGAGCACACGGTTCTCGACACGGTCATCATGGGCCACCCTCGCTTGCACACCCTGATGTCCGAGCGCGAGGCGATCTACGCCAACCCGGAGTTCTCCGAGGCGGACGGGAACCGCGTTGGGGAGCTGGAGGCGGAATTCGGCGAGCTCAACGGCTACGAGGCGGAGTCCGAGGCGATGGTGCTGCTCAGCGGCCTGGGCATCCCGACCGAGTACGGACCGCGGCTGATGAAGTCCCTCGAGGGCGGCGACAAGGTGCGGGTGCTCATCGCCCAGGCCCTGTTCAACAACCCGGACATCCTGCTGCTGGACGAACCGACGAACCACCTGGACCTCAGGTCGATCACCTGGCTCGAGGAGTTCCTCTCCCGGTTCAAGAACACGGTCATCATCGTCTCCCACGACCGGCACTTTCTCAACCAGGTCTGCACGCACGTCGCCGACATCGACTTCGGAAGGATCCAAGTCTATGTCGGGAACTACGACTTCTGGTACCAGGCGAGTCAGCTGCACCTGCGGCAGAAGCAGAACGAGAACGCGAAGATCACCGCCAAGGCCAATGACCTGAAGGCGTTCATCCAGCGCTTCAGCGCCAACGCGTCGAAGTCCAAACAGGCCACCTCGAGGAAGAAGCTGCTGGAGAAACTGACCCTCGAGGACATGCCGGTTTCTTCGCGAAAATACCCCTACATCAATTTCACGCCGGAGCGTCCCTGCGGCGACATCATCCTGGAGATCAAGCACCTCTGCAAGAAGGTCGACGGTGTCGCGGTCATCGACGATTTCAGCCTGACCATGAACAAGGGCGACAAGATCGCCTTCGTCGGCGACGACGGCCTGGCGCGCACGACCCTGTTCCAGATCCTGGCCGGCGAAGTCGAGCCCGACAGCGGCTACTTCCGCTGGGGGGTGACCATCACGACCGCCTATTTCCCGAAGGAGAACAGCGCATACTTCCAGAGCGAACTCAACCTCGTCGAGTGGCTGCGCCAGTACAGTCCGCCCGCAGAGGGGGAGAGCTTCGCCCGGGGATTCCTCGGCAGGATGCTCTTCTCGGGGGACGAAGCGCTGAAGAAGACCTCGGTCCTCTCCGGCGGGGAGAAGGTCCGCTGCATGATCTCCAAGATGATGCTCGCCAACGCCAACGCGCTGATCCTGGACGAGCCGACCAATCACCTCGACCTGGAGACCATCACCGCGCTGAACAACGGGCTGATCGCGTTTCCCGGGGTCATGCTGTTCGCCTCGCACGACCACGAGTTCATGTCGACGCTCGCCAACCGGATCGTGGAATTCAAGCCCGACGGTTTCGTCGATCGGCGGATGGGCTTCGACGAGTATCTGGAGTGGCAGAGTGCGGCGCTCGCGAGCGGCGAGGGGGCCGGGCTCGAAGCCGGCTGACCCCGGGCGGTTGGACACGGGCCGGGGCGCCGCGGCGACTTCCCGGTCGATCACTCGAGAGGAGCGATGACTCAGATGCGACGTCCGACAATGTTTTTTCCCCGAGTCCGCGCCATCCTGGCGCCCCGCGTGGTGCCGCCGCTGGTGGCCGCACTGCTGCTCTTCTCGTTCGCCGGTTGTCTCTCGACGAAGGTCAATGTCCGATCGGACGGCACGACCGAAGGCGCCGGGGTGCTCGTGCGGGTCTTCGCCGACGCGGATGCGGCGAAAGCCGGGCGGACGGAGTCGTCGGGAACGCTCGTCGAGTTGTTCAGCGTCGACAAGCGGGGCAACGAGACCTTCCTGCAGCGCTCACTCGCCGGCGAGTGGGGGGTCAGCCTGCTTGCTCCCGGCAAGTACCGGCTGCGGGTGGTGGCGGTTCTGGACGAAGGCGGCCACATTCGCGATGCGCGTTCCGGCGACCGGGAGACCGACTTCTCGGTGAAGTCCGGCCAGACCGCGGAAGTGAAGATCATCCTGAAGAAGACCCCCACCGGGCTGATCGTAGCCGTGAGTGTCACCGTGATCGTCCTCGTGGTGGCCCTGGCCATCATCATGGCCAAGAACGACATCCGTCCGCCGCTGCCCGGTCAGGTGCTGGCTCATCTGCCGCCGCCGCCACCGCCGGGGCTGCTCCATCACATCGTCATCGCGCCGGAACTCTGGATCGGTCCGGTCGGCGGCCCCTACCCGCGGGAGCGCAGTGCGCCGCCGCGGGTGACGTCGGTCTTCCCCGAGCCGGGTTCGGTCGTTTCCACCCGTCGCATCCTGCCGACCATGACGCTTTCACAGCCGCTCGACGAGACGAGGCTCGGCCCCGACACGATCCGGATGCTCGGTTCGCGTTCGGGCCTGGTGCCCGGCGCCACCACCGTGCACCGCGGGTTGTTGCGGTTCACGCCCGCCCGCGATCTGCTCCCCGGGGAGACGGTGACGGTGACCGTCGGCGCCGACGGCGTCGTCAACCCCGACGGCATCGGGTTGGAAAATGACTTCTCCTGGTCGTTCCAAGTGGCCCGGTAGGGGGGTGCGTTTCCCCGACTCGGCTGCGGGCGGCGTCAGCGGACAATCTCTCACCCACGAGGTTTCATGAAAGAGCATCTGGACGACCCTACCGAGGGAGCAGCGGAACAGAGTTTCGAGGAGATGCTGGCCCAGAGCCTGGCCGGCTCCCCGCGCCTCGAACCTGGCGACAAGGTCGAAGCGACGGTGCTGCAGATCGGCGCCGAATGGGTCTTCCTCGACGTCGGCCAGAAGGGCGAGGGGGTCCTCGACGTCAAGGAGTTGCTCGACGCGGACGGCGTGCTGACCGTCGCCAAGGGCGACACCGTGCACGCCTATTTCCTGGGGCGGGACGATGACGAGTTGCTGTTCACCACCCGCATGGGCGGCGGCGCCTCGGGCACCGTCCAGCTCGAGCAGGCCTGGAGGAGCGGCATCCCCGTCGACGGACGGCTCGAGCTGGAGATCAAGGGCGGCTACGAGGTCAAGCTTGCCGGCGGCGTCCGCGCCTTCTGCCCCTTCTCGCAACTGGGTTTGCGTCGGGAGGAAGACCCGGCGGAGGTGCTCGGCCAGAACCTGGCGTTCAAGATCACCAAGTTTGAGGAGAAGGGCCGCACGATCGTCGTCTCGCACCGCGCGATCCTCGAGGAGCAGCAGCGCCTGCAGCGCGAAGCCCTCAGGAAGACGCTCAAGGTCGGGATGACCGTCAGGGGAACGGTGACGAGCGTCCAGAGCTTCGGCGCGTTCATCGACATTGGCGGGCTCGAAGGGCTGCTGCCCATCTCGGAGGCCGGCTGGGGGCGCACCGGAGATCTCGCCGGATTGCTGCGGGTCGGTCAGGAAGTCGAAGTCGCCATTCTGAGTCTCGACTGGGAGAAGAACCGCTTCTCCTTCAGCCTGCGCGCCAAGTTGACCGATCCCTGGGGCAAGGTCGGGACGCTCTACACCCGGGGCTCGACCTACACCGGCACGGTGGCGAGACTGACGCCGTTTGGCGCCTTCGTCACGCTCGAGGAGGGTGTCGACGGCTTGCTGCACATCTCGAAGATCGGGCAGGGGCGGCGCATCAATCACCCGCGCGAGGTCCTGCAGGAGGGGCAGCAGCTGGCGGTGACCATCGAGGAGATCGATCCCGAGCGACGGCGGCTGGCGCTGGCGCTGGCGTCGCAGGATGCCGGGGATGCGGACACGGCCGGGTACGTCTCCCGGCCGGCGGCCTCGATGGGCACCTTCGGCGATTTGCTGAAGGCCGGCCTGGAGAAGAAGAACCAGCGGTAACCGCGGCCCGGCGGTTTCTGCCGCGGTCTGCCCGGCTGGATGATTCCTCGGGAACCGTGCTAAACTGACCCGCGAGTGTGTGGCAGGCCGCTGGGGAAAGCGGCGTTGTTGTCGACCCAAGGGGGAGGGTAGCGCATGAAGAGGCTCGGGCTGTTTCTCGTCGTGATCGTGATGGCCTTCGCGATGGTGGGGTGTGTCAAGAACAAGGATGCCGACCCCGTGGGCTCCTGGGTGCTGAGTTTCGACTTTGAATGCGACGGCGGCGCGGGTTCCGCCCTGTGGTTCATCTCCAGCGGGGGAACGTATATCGACGATTTCGGCGATGGCGGAACCTGGTCGGTGGACAACTCGGACATCACCTTGCGGTATGACTCCGGGAATGTTTTCAGCGGTGAAGTCGACGGCGACAGCATGGTTGGATCTTTCACCCAGGCCGGCAGCGGCAGGCGTGGGTGCTGGGCCGCGCAGCGGGTCAGCAGAACGCCCTGATCGGGCGTTGCTGAAAGCATTCACCGCGTAGCAGTCAAGCCCCCGCGCTCGTCCCGGCGGGGGCTTCGTCTTGCCAGCGGTTTCGCCGCCTCCGCGCGGCGGCCCCCCTCCTGATAGCCCGGTGCCGTTCGCTTGACTTCCGTATTTCCTCCCCGGAGAATCGGCCTCGTGATGAACTCGAGAGCCGTGCGTGTGCTGGTATTTCCGGCATTCCTGCTGGTCGCCTGCTGCCTGTGCGGCGGCTCGTCCGCCGCTGCCCGGGAAGTGATCGTCACGGCGGGCGACGCGGTAATTTCGGATGGGCAGTTCGTCTACGGGCCGAATGTCGGCGATTTCAACGTCGCAACGTATCTCGCCGCTCGGGCGCCGCACTTGCTGCGGCATGCCGAAGACCTGTATGGTCGCGCGGAGTATTACAGCATCAACCCGAAAATCTATCTGACCCTGCTGGAACTGCGTTCCCGGGCGATCTCCAGCCCCGACGCCGCAGTCGCGGAGAACCCCTTCGGCCTGAGCGGCGGCAGTTTCAATGCTCAAGTCGAGGAGTTGTCCGAGAAGATGGTGCGAGCTTACTACTGGCACCGTTATTCCTACGCTTCGCTGCCGCCTTCCGCACGCAGCTTGGCGCCGCTGGTCGCTCCGGACGGCGACACGGTGCTGGTGGGACCGGATACCAACGCGGCAACCTATGCGATAATCGCCGCGCTTGCCGCCCTCGGCGAGCCGGACATCTCGCTGCTGATCGACAACAACCGCGCCGACGGTTTCTATCAAACCTATCTGCGGCTGTTCGCCGATGACGACCCGCGCGACGAACAGAACCAGATCGTCGCGCGGGGAATGGCCAGCGCGTTGGCCGCTCCCGACGGTTTGTTCCAGCTCCCGTATTTGCAGGGGTTGTCCTGGAGATTCGGGGGCGTGCATGACAATAGCGGCGGCGGTGGCGTCGGCAGCCCGTTGACGGATGCCTCCGCGCTGGATTTCTACCCTGCCGGCGTATCCTGGGGCGCGGACACCAGCGCGATGTGGGTGGTCGCCAGCGCCCCGGGAACCCCGACGAAATTCTCCGCCTGCGGCTTCAAGGTCACCCATGGGGGCGGGTGGGAGACGACTTACTATCACCTCGAGAACATCCAGAACTATTCCGGTACGATCAACCGGAACGACAGGATCGGTGTGCTCGCGAATACGCTCGCGGAAGCGACGTGCAGCGGCGGTAGCGCCTCCGGCCCACATGTTCATTTCGCCCTCAAATTCAACGGGGCGTATGTCGCGATCAACGGCACGCCGCTCTCGGGGTGGTACGTTCACGCCGGCCGGACCAATTACGACGTTGACCGCAATTTTGCGTGGCTCGAGCGGGGGGGAATCAGAAAATTCCCGTTCAACGATGTCGTGCTCAGCGAAGGAACCCCGGTTCAAGTCCTGACGATTGCCTCGACCAATCCGGCAGGCGGCGTGGCGATCGTCGCCACCCCGACCGACGACGGTGGCCAGGGCGACGGGACAACGCCGTTCAGCCGCTCGTACCCCACCGGGGGCGCGGTGACGCTGACCGCCCCCTTGACTGCCGGCGGCAATCCCTTCAGCAGTTGGATCGGGTGCACGAGCGCCTCGGGGGCGATCTGCGTCGTCACCATGGACGTCGCCAAGACCGTGAGAGCCTACTACCGCAATCTGAACACCGTCGCCGCCGTTTCCAACGATTTCAACGGCGACGGCCGATCCGACATCGGCTGTTACAACCCGGCCGGCGGCAACTGGTACGAGTTCAGGAGCACGGACGGGTTCTGGCAGACGCAGTTCGGGTTTGCCGGCACGCTGCCGATCACCGGCGATTTCGACGGTGACGGCCTGAGCGACCTCGGGTATTACCATCCCGCGAGCGGCAGTTGGTACGTCTCTCAAAGCACGGCCGGGATCTGGCAGACGCAATTCGGCTACGCCGGGACGATACCGGTCGTCGGCG
>JANOHV010000223.1:0-21377 GCA_031406795.1 Candidatus Rokuibacteriota bacterium | reverse complement strand
GCGTGCCCGCCGGACTTGCGCCCCGGGGTGCTAGGGATTATAGTCCGCAGTCGGCGAGGGGGGCTGCGATCAGGGCTATGGGACAGACTCGAGTTATCTACTCCGACGCGACGACCGCCGAAGCGTCATCAATCCTGAAGTCCTGCGGCTTTCTCGAGTCCAATCAGGGCGGGTTGTTCACCAGCCCGACCATCCCGATCAAGATCTACGTCGTCTGGGGGAAGAGTTCCTACTTCCCGGATCTCACGGCCCGGCTGGATTTCCCGCCGCGCATCCAGATCCACCTCAAGTGCCGCGACGACGCCCCGGAACTGGCGGAGGTGACCCTCGGGGCGGTGAACGGGCTGCGCGGCAACGCCCCGGGAACGCGCGCCAGGGCCTTCAATGCCGACACCCAGGAGGAAATGGAGTGCTGAGGGGCCCTTTTCAGCGGCCGGCTACAGCTCCGCGGGGCTCTCGAGCATCAGGCGGTCGGCGGCTTCCTTGAGAACCTCGACCAGATCCATGAAGTCGTCCCGGTAGAAGTTCAGGTCCACGAAGTCGCACTGCATCACGACGGTATCCTCCTGGGCATCGTACCAGACTGCGACATGACCGCCCTGCTGCTCAAGCCCGCCCTCCGAGAGTTCCTTCATGTGCGTCTCCTTTGCTCGTGCCGACCCGCGACCCTTGCGGAAGAGCGGAAGATTAGTCCCTGCAAGGCACTGCCGTCAAGTGCGCGGGGCGGCCCGGGCGACTACCCGAGCAGGAACTGCGCCGCGAAGGCGACGATCAACGTCCCCGAGAGGCAGATCCCGAGATAGAGCCAGAAGACGCGCGGCTTGAAGAGCGAGAGGAAGACCGCGATCGCCGGCAGCGCCGTCACGGGGCCGCCGATCAGGAAGGCCATGCCGCTGCTCCAGGAGACGGTGCTCCCCATCTTCTCGAGCAGGTTCACCGGCCCGTAGAGGATGCCGGCCGCCGTGAACTGGTTGACGTGCAGCGGCACCGACGCGAGCGTCACGAGGACCGTGGTGTACCAGCGGGTGCTCCCGAAGACCGCGCCGATCCACTCCGGGTCGATGTAGCGGGTCGCCAGGACCTCGATCACGAGCCCGAAGAGAATGAACCGCCCGACCTTCCAGCCGGTCTCCGCGGACTTGGCCAGGAAGATGACGAACTTGTTCGGATACTTGCGGGCCAGACGGTTGGACCAGCGGTCCGGGCAGTCGCAGGCGATGCGGGGGTCGCAGTCGTGGTCGTGCATGTCCCCGACCGGGAGCGGCCCGCGGAAGATCTCCCCGACGGCGAAGCCCCGGCGCGCGACCAGGTGCGTGACCAGCCCGGCCCAGAGCCCCATGAAGATCGCTGCCGCCAGCTTGGCGTTGGCCCAGGTCGTCCCGAGGAGCCCCGCGGTGACCGCGTACCCCTCGAGGCTCATCAGCGGGGAGGCCACCAGCAGCGCCATGCAGGGGGTCAGCGGCATGCCGGCGGTGAGCAGCGAGACCATGATCGGCAGGACGCCGCAGGCGCACAGCGGGCTGACGATCGCGACGCCGACCGCCACGAAGACCGCCCAGCCGCCAAGCGACGGCAGCCGCTTGCGCAGGCGCACGTGGAACTTGTAGGTCCGGATCCAGCCCGCCAGCATGATGCCGGCCAGGAAGTACCAGAAGATGTGCCGCAGCCCCTCCCAGAGGTCCAGGCCGAGGGCGGCCAACTCCTGAGAGACGCCGGTCATGCCTTCCCGGCGACGCGCGGCTTGGGCGCCGCTGCCGGGACGACGCGCTTGACGGCCGCCTTCCCGGCGCAGCAGCGCCCCGCGGGCTGCTTCGGCGCGCTCTCGTGCCGCTCGCGCAGCACCGCGCGCAGGTGTCCGCGCACGGCGACCGGCACGTCCACAACGGGGCGCTCGCGGTAGAGCACGATGGTCCGCTCGACGGTCGCGACGTAGCAGCGGCAGGGCGGGCAGGCCGCCAGATGCGTCTCCAGGCTGCGGGCCGTGCGCCAGTGCAGCGAGTGGTCGATGAAGTCCGAGAGCAGCTCGCGCATCCTGCGGCATTCGGGCGTGTTGCAGATCTTCACGCGCTTAGTTGTCACGGCGGCCTTTCGCGAAATACGTTGCCAGCTCGTTGCGCAGGAAGACCCGCGCCCGGTGTATCCGCGACTTGACCGCCGGGACCGAGAGCTTCATCGCCTTGGCGATCTGCTCGTTGGAGAGCCCCTCGATGTCGCGCAGCAGGAAAGCCCCGCGATAGTCCTCCGGCAGCAGCGCGACAGCGCGGTCGAGCTCGCCGCCGAGTTCCTTGGTCAGCGCGCGGTCGACGGGCCGCGGCTTCCAGTCCGCGACGTCGATCTCGCGGCGCTCGCCGTCCTCGTCGACGATCTCGAGCGAGCGCGGCCGGTGCGTGTCCTTGCGGATGCGCATCAGCGCCTCGTTCATCGCGATGCGGTAGATCCAGGTCGAGAGCTGCGCCTCGCCGCGGAATTTCTCGAGGTTGTCGTAGACCTTGAGGAAGGTCTCCTGGAGGATCTCGCGCGCGTCGTCCGGGTCGCGCAGCATCCGCAGGGCGAGGTTGTAGATCTTCTTCTCGTAGCGGGCCATGAGCCGCTCGAAGCAGTCGAAGTCGCCGCGGCGGCAGCCTTCGACAAGCTTGCGCTCATCACGCGCGGCCTGCACGTCAACGAGGTCGGTCACGCTAGTCCTCCAGGATCGCGCCGGTGCCCGCCGACCGCACCATGCGCGCGTAGCGGGCCAGGTAGCCGGTGGTGATCTTCGGCTTCGGCGCCTTCCAGTTCTTGCGGCGCGCGGAAAGCTCGGCCTCGGGAACCAGCAGTTCGAGGCGACGGCCGGGGATGTCGATTTCGATGCGGTCGCCGTTCCTGACCAGCGCGATCATCCCGCCCTCGGCCGCCTCCGGGGAGACGTGGCCGATGGCCGCGCCGCGCGTGCCGCCGGAGAAGCGGCCGTCGGTGATCAGCGCGACGTCGTGGTCGAGGCCCATGCCGACGACCGCGGAGGTCGGCGCGAGCATCTCGCGCATGCCGGGCCCGCCGCGCGGACCTTCGTAGCGGATGATGATGACCTCGCCCTTCTTGATCTTTCCGCCGAGGATCGCGGCCGAGCCTTCCTCCTCGCTCTCGAAGACGTGCGCGGTGAGCGTGCGCTTCATCATGTCGGGGGCGACGCCGGACTGCTTGACGACCGCGCCGGCGGGGGCAAGGTTCCCGAAGAGGATCGCGAGGCCGCCCTCCTTCGCGAAGGGGTTGTCCCAGGGGCGGATGACCTCGGGGTCGCGCAGGCGAGCCTCCTTCAGCAGCGCCCCGGTGCGCTTTCCGGTCACGGTCATCGTCGAGCGGTTGATCTGCCCGCCCTTGGCCAGTTCGGCCATCACGGCCGGGATGCCGCCGGCGGCGTCGATGTCCTCGAGGTGCCACGGCCCGGCCGGCGAGACGTGACAGAGCCGGCGCACGGTGCGGCTGACTTTGTTGAAAGTCTCCAGTTCAAGCGTGAATCCGGCCTCGTGCGCGATGGCGGGCAGGTGCAGCACCGTGTTCGAGGAGGCACCGAGCGCCATATCGACCGCGATGGCGTTGGCCATGGCTTTTTTCGTCACGATGTCGCGGGGACGGATGTTCTTGCGCAGCAGCTCCATGACCTGCATCCCGGCGTGCTTGGCCAGGCGGCGGCGCGCGGAGGTCACCGCGGGGATCGTGCCGTTGCCGGGCAGGCCGAGGCCGATCGCCTCCGTCAGGCAGTTCATCGAGTTGGCGGTGAACATGCCCGAGCAGGAACCGCAGGTCGGGCAGGCGTTGTCCTCCATCTCGGCCAGTTCCCGGGCGCCCATCTTCTTCGCCTTCACCGCGCCGACCCCCTCGAAGACCGAGATCAGGTCGATCTTCTTCCCGCCCTGGCGCCCGGCGAGCATCGGCCCGCCGCTGATCACGATGGCCGGGATGTTCAGGCGCAGCGCGGCCATGATCATGCCGGGGATGATCTTGTCGCAGTTGGGGACGAGCACGAGCGCATCGAAAGGCTGGGCGGTGACCATGACCTCGACGGAATCCGCGATCAGCTCGCGGCTCGGGAGCGAGTACTTCATGCCGGGGTGGTTCATCGCGAGGCCATCGCAGGCGCCAATGACGCCGAACTCCAGCGGCGTCCCCCCCGCCATGCGCACGCCGGCCTTGACCGCATCGACCAGGTCGCGCAGATGGGTGTGGCCGGGGACGATCTCGTTCCAGGAGTTCGCGATGCCCACGAGCGGGCGCGCGATCTCCTCGTCGATGAGACCGACGGCCTTCATCAGGGAGCGGTGCGGAGCCTTTTCGATCCCTTTTTTCATCATGTCGCTGCGCATCGGGTCACCCCTTCGTCGTTCCGTGGTCATTGTTTCAGCACAGTATAACCGAAGATCGGCGACCTGTCCCGCGCGGAGTCACCGTTCGGCGCGGCCGGACGCCCCGCCGCTCGGGAGGGATCGAATCCCTCCCCTACGGAGATTCGAACCCTCCATCGTAGGGGCGGGGTTCATCCCCGCCCGAACAACAATCCAAACGCCCATCGTAGGGGCGGGGTTCATCCCCGCCCGAACAACAATCCAAACGCCCGTCGTGGGGGCGGGGTTCATCCCCGCCCGAACAACAATCCAAATGCCCACCGTGGGGGCGGGGTTCATCCCCGCCCGAACAACAATCCAAATGTCCACCGTGGGGGCGGGGTTCATCCCCGCCCGAACAACGATCCAAATGTCCATCGTAGGGGCGGGGTTCATCCCCGCCCGCCGAAGTGCATGCCATCCATCTAGGGAACGAATCCTGCATTACATTCGTCCATGACCAGGCGCTCGACGACATCCGTCACCCCTCACCGCAAACGAATCCGCCTTGATTCTGCCTCGTACCATGCCCCGGGACGGGTGTTTCTCGTCACGATCTGCACGGACAACCGTCACCCCTGGTTCTCCCTGCATCCAACCCTGGCAGACGATGCCGCCGCAATAATTGTCGGGCTCGCCGACGCCCGCCAGACCACGCTGCACGCCTGGTGTGTCATGCCGGACCACGTGCATTTCCTGCTGGAGGATGCCGATCTGACCGGTTATGTCCGTGTTTTCAAGGGGAGCCTGACGCCTCGCGCGCGCCGCATCGATCCCCACCGCCGGCTCTGGCAGCGCGGATTTCACGACCATGCGCCCAGGCACGGGGAGCGGCTTGTAGACGTGACACGATATGTCTTCGGCAACCCGGTGAGGTCGGGGATTGTCGCGGAAGCGGCGAAGTACCGGTGGTCCGGGTCGGGGACGTGGCCGGATCGGCGGGATTGGGTTTGAGGGAGATGGCGGGAGGGGGTGAACCCCTCCCCTACAGTGATTTGAACCATTCACCGTGGGGTCGGAGTTCATCCCCGCCCGAACAACAATCCAAATGTCCACCGTGGGGGCGGGGTTCATCCCCGCCCGAACAACAATCCAAACGCCCGTCGAGGGGGCGGGGTTCATCCCCGCCCGAACAACAATCCAAACGCCCATCGTAGGGGCGGGGTTCACCCCCGCCCATGAACGGTTTTCGCCGATCCGCTACACCCGGTCCGCCACCCGTAGCAACAGCGACAGGATGGCCGCGAGCCCGGCGAGGGCGGCGGCCAGCGCGAAGCTCGACGCGAAATGCCCCGAAGCCTCCGCGAGCGCCCCGGCGGCAACCGGCCCCGCCATCTGGCCGAGGCCGAAGATGAAGGTGATGAACCCGAAGGCGGCGGCGGCATTGTGCGGCCCGGCCAGGTCGGCGGCCACCGCCGTCATGATCGAGGGGACGCTCCAGACCGTGAGCCCGTAGCACCCGACGGCGACCACGAGCGACCAGCCTGGCAGCCCCGAGGCGAAGAGCGCGTACGCGAGCGACTGGAGCCCGAAGACGATCGCCAGCCCGCCCCGGCGCCCGATCCGGTCCGAGAGCGTCCCGAAGATCGGACCCGAGAGCAGGCTGAGCGCGCCGACGGTCGACCAGAACGTCCCGGCCACCGACTCCGGGAAGCCGCGATCGCGCACGAGGGCCGTGACCATGAAGGTCGCCGCGATGACGTACGTGAAGCCGAAGAGGAAGTAGAGCAGCCCGAGATACCAGAGGACGCCGCGACGCAGCACGGCGCCGATGCCGCGCGGATGGTGCGCCGGCGGCAGATAGGCCGCCGCCTCGCCGCCGTGGGGCGCCAGCCCGAGGTCGGCCGGCCGGTCGCGCAGGATCGCGGCATTGATCGCCGCGACGCACAGCATGACTCCGGCGATGACCAGCCAGCTGGCGCGCCACCCCGCGGCGCCCAGTCGCAGATTGAGCAGCGGGACCAGCCACCCGGTGAGGAGGATCGCGAAACCGCTGCCGCTGACGATGAAGCCGGCCGCCCGGCCCCGCGCACGGCTGCCGAACCACGCGGCGACCAGCGACATCATCGGCACGTTGGCCGCGCCGCTGCCCAGCCCGGTGAGAAAGTACAGGGCGAGCAGCGCCTCGAGGGATTCGGCACGGCTGACCCCGACGAGCGAGATCCCGGCGAGCAGCAGCTCCCCGACGACCATCCGGCGCGGGCCAACCCGCGAGGCGACGATCCCGCTGACGAGAACGGCGATGAGGTAGCCGACAAAGTTTGCGGTGCCGATCAGCCCCATCCGGGCATAACCCAGGTGGAGGTCGGCGGCCATCGACGGCAGGAGCATCCCGAGCGCGAAACGGCCGAGGCCCAGCGCGGCGAACGTGGTCAGCGTCCCGCCGACGACGATCACCCACGCGTAGTGCACAGGCCCCCAGCCTGTTTGCCCAAGGCTTGTTTCCGCAGCGTGCTAAAGTGAAATGAAGTGATCGGCCATGGTAGCGGCCAGCGCGCCCTCGCCGACGGCAGTCGAGATCTGACGCAGCACCTTGGCCCGGACATCGCCGGCGGCGAAGACCCCGGGAATCGTCGTCTCGAGGTTCGTCGTCGTCTCGATGAATCCCTTGGGGTCAAGCGGCAGGAAACCCCGCAGGAATTCCGTGTTCGGGGTCGTGCCGACGAAGATGAAGGCCCCCTGGGCGGCGAGGCTGCTCGCGGCGCCGCTCTTGACGTTTTTGAGCACCAGCCCGGTCACACCGTCCTTGCCCTCGATGCCTTCCACGATCGCATCGAGCACCGGCTCGATCTTCGGGTTCGCCGCGATGCGCTCCTGAAGCAGCTTCGTCCCCCGGAACTCGCTGCGGCGGTGAACGAGATAGACGCGGCTGGCATACCGCGTGAGGAAGAGCGCCTCTTCGAGCGCGGTGTCGCCCCCGCCGACCACCGCAACCGGCACGTCCTGGTAAAAAGCGCCGTCGCACGTCGCGCAATACGACACGCCGCGACCGGTCAACTCGGCCTCGCCGGGAACCCCGAGGCGATTGCTCCGCGCGCCCGAGGTGATCACGAGCGAGCGGCAGGTAAGATCGCCTTCCGTCGTGCTCACCCGGTGGAGCGGGCCGTCGGCCGCGACGCCCGACACCTCGACCGAGCGGATCTCGAGGCCGAATCCGCGCGCCTGGCGCTCCATGATCTGGCCAAGATCGTAGCCGCTGATCTTCTCGATCCCGGGGTAGTTCTCCACCTCCCAAGTCAGGGCCATCTGCCCGCCGGTCCCGTGCTTTTCGAGCAAGACGGTCTTGCGGCGCGCGCGCGCCGCGTAGATCCCCGCGGTCAGCCCCGCCGGGCCGCCGCCGATGATGATGATTTCGTAGTCGTGGGTCATGGACAACCTCCTGTTGCGCGACGTCGGTTTGTTAGATTCATCCCCAGCAAGTCGTGCACGGAATCAGTTCGATAGTTTGGGCGGGAATAAATCCCGCCCCTACACCTTTGACTATGATCGGGTTGTAGGTGAGGGTTTCAGACCCTCCCGTGTGAAATTTCAAGGTATTTTTCGTCTTTGGCGTGAGCTAAAATCAGTCCCCAGGCGCCGATCAGGCCTTCTCCCGGGCGGGCAGCGCACGGTCCGCCGCCGAAAGCGCCTCGTCCATGCTCCCCGACCGGTAGCCGGCCAGATCGAGCGTCACGAAGCGGTAACCGAGATTGCGAAGCGGCTCGACGATCCCGCGCCGCACCGGCCCGGCCGCGGCCCGCTCCAAGTCGGCCGGCCGCAGTTCGATCCGCGCCAGATCCCCGTAGTCGCGCACCCGGGTGCCCTCGAACCCGAGGGCGCGCAACACGTGCTCGGCGCCCGAGACCCGGCGCAGCCGCTCCGGCGTGATCAGCTCGCCGTAGGGGATGCGCGTCGCCAGGCAGGGGCTCGAGGGCCGGTCGGCCCCCTCGAGCTCCAATGCAGTCGAAAGCGCGCGGATGTCGGCCTTGCCGAGGCCGGCGGCCGCGAGCGGACTCAGCACGCCGAGTTCCCGCAGGGCGCGCACGCCGGGGCGGCGCTCCAGCAGATCGTCGGCGTGGGTGGCGTCGAGGAGGGCCGGAAGCCCCTGTTCATCGGCGCGCCGCCGCAAGGCCGCGAACACGAGGCTTTTGCAGTGATAGCAGCGGTCCGGCGGATTTTCGAGCACCTGGGGCGCCCCGGAGAGGTCGACGTCGATGATCTCGTGCGCCACGCCGATCGCGACGGCGCGGCGGTGGGCGTCATCGACCTCCGCCCGCTCCAGAAAGGGCGTGCGGACCGTGGCCGCGGCGACGCGTTCGCCGAGCGCCCGCCGGGCGACGGCGAGCAACAAGGTGCTGTCGACGCCGCCGGAGTAGGCGACCAGACAGCCGCCGAGAGCGCCGATGCTCTCCTCGAGGCGCACCAACCGTGAATCCGCGATCATCCCGCCAACCTCCCGTCGGCATCATATACCAACATCTTCGGTTACCATACCGGCATGTCGAGACCCGGAGGCAGCGCCAGCACAACCACCGGCGCGCCGGTCGTGCGCATCGACCGGCTCGCGGCCGGCGGCGACGGGGTAGGCCGCATCGGCGCCAAGGTGGTATTTGCGCCGCGAACCGCCCCCGGCGACCAGGTCGAGATCGAGATCATCGAGGAGCGCCGGACCTGGTGCCGGGCGCGCGTGCTGCGGGTGCTCGCGCCCGGGCCCGGGCGCGCCGCCCCACCCTGCCCGGCTTTCGGCGCCTGCGGCGGCTGCGACTGGCAGCACCTGAGCTACCCTGCCCAGCTCGCCGCCAAACGCTCGATCGTCGAGGACGCGCTGCGACGCATCGGTCGTCTCGACCCACCGCCGATCGCCCCGACCATCGCCTCCCCGCTCGAGTTCGGCTACCGGCACCGGGCGCGGCTGCATCGGGCCGGGCGGGCCGGCGCTGCCGTATTCGGCTTCTACCGCGCCGGTTCCCACGAGACGGTGGCGATCGAGTCCTGTCCCGTGCTGAGCCCGGCGCTGAACGGAGTGCTCGGCGCCCTGGCCGAAACCGGCCGTCGCCATCCGGCCGGGTTTGCGTGCTGCAACGAAGTGCGCATCGACGCGGGTTGGGACGCCGCGAAGGCGCGAGTGCTGCTGCGCGGGGCGCGGGATGAACCCGCGGTGCTCGCGGGGGCGGCCGCGCGCACCCTGGAGCAGGCGGCTGCGGCCCGCGGGCTGAGGCTCCTCACCGCGGCCAGCGAGGAACCGCTCGCTCTCGGACCGGGATTCGATGCGCTGGTCACGACGGGCGAGGCATTCACGCAAGTCAATCTCCGGCAGAACCTGAGACTCGTCGAACTGGCCATTGCACTCGCGGCGCCCGCTGCGGGCGAGGAGGTGCTCGACCTCTGCTGCGGACTCGGCAATCTCTCCCTCCCCGCGGCGGCCCGCGGCGGACGGGTGACCGGCATCGACCTCGACGACAACGCGATTTCCCAGGCGCGGGAAAACGCCCGTCGCCTCGGTCGCGCGGCGACGTTCTTCCGCGATGACGCCGGCGCCGCCGTCCGCGCGCTGGCCGGAGCGGGGCGGCGTTTCCCGCTCGTACTGCTCAATCCCCCGCGCACCGGGGCGCGGGAGGCGGTGGCGGCGATTCCCGCGCTCGGCCCGGAGCGCGTCGTCGTCGTGTCCTGCGACCCGGCGACCCTCGCGCGCGATGCCGCCGTCCTTGGCGCTGCGGGATATGGCCTGGTCACCGCGCGGCCGATCGATCTGTTCCCCCAGACGGCGCACGCCGAAACCGTCGCGCTCTTCAAGCGCGACTCCACCCCAAGCGCTTCAGGATCGGTTACGGCGCCGGATTCCGGCTCAGATGGAAGGGCACCGTCGTCTGCCAGAATTTGAGGTCGATGAGCTTCTCGTAGCTGACGTCGATTTGCAGCCTGCCGCCGTTGTTGGTGACCTGGACCTGCTCGGGCTTGAGTTCGATGTCGAAATCCCTGCCGATCTGGATGATCTCCTGCCGGACATCCGCTGCCGGCCGCTGTCGCAGACTGGTCATGGATTCGGTGATCCGTGCGTCGAAGGAACTGTGCCGCAGTCTCGGCAGACCAAACTGATACCCCGCGTACACGACGAAGGCGACGATCGCGACCATGAGCAGGCAGCCGATCGTCCCGGCACCACGCTGATTGCGAACCTTCCCGAGCGCCATGCTCACTCCTCCCTGCTCCCTGGACTCCGAACGCCAGCCCCCCGCGGGAGTCGAAGCGCCCGACCAATGACCGGCCTTGCCGTCAGTATAGGTTCCGGGGCGCCCGCTTGGCAAGAAGGCCGGCTGCGCCCCGCTCCCGCAGCCGTCTTTGACACGGCCGCCGTCTTTGCCTATAACAGCACGGGTGACGCGGGACGGTTGCTCCCCCGCGCGTGGCCCCCGGAGGCAGCATGAGCATACTGGACGCGATCGGCAACACGCCGCTGGTGGAACTCGGCAGGGTCAACCCCAACCCCCGGGTCCGCATACTGGCCAAGCTCGAGGGCTCGAACCCCGGCGGCTCGGTGAAGGACCGCATCGCCCTGGAGATGGTTCGCGACGGGCTCGAGCGCGGAAAGCTGCGGCCGGGCAAGACGATCCTCGAGGCGACCTCGGGCAACACCGGGATCGGGCTCGCGATGGTCGGCGCAGCGCTCGGATACCCGGTCAAGCTGGCAATGCCCGAGTGCGTAAGCCTCGAGCGCAGGCGCACCCTGGAGGCGTTCGGCGCCGAGCTCGTCCTCACCGAGGGCTGCCTCGGGACCGACGGGGCGATCCGCATGGCCGAGCGCATCTACGAGGCCGACCCCGACGCCTACTTCCTGCCGGACCAGTTCAAGAACCCGGCGAACGCGCTCGCCCATTACCGCCACACCGGCCGGGAGATCTGGGAACAGACCGGCGGCGCCGTCGATGCCTTCGTCGCGGGCCTCGGCACCACCGGCACGGTCATGGGGGTTGGTCGGCGCCTGAAAGAACACCGGCCGGCCGTGCGGGTCTTCGCCGTCGAACCGACGGTCGGGCACAAGATCCAGGGGCTCAAGAACATGCAGGAGTCGATCGTGCCGGCGATCTACGAACCGGCGAAGCTCGACGGCAAGATCACGGTTAAGGACGAGGACGCATTCGAGATGACCCGCCGCCTGGCGCAACACGAAGGCCTGTTCGTCGGCATGTCCAGCGGCGCCGCCGTCGTCGCGGCGCTCGAGGTTGCGCGCGACCTCGACGCGGGAACGGTCGTGGTGATCATCTGCGACCGCGGCGACCGTTACCTCTCGACCAATCTCTTCACATCGATCTGCGCCCAGTGCCCGCCATAGCGGCCGCTGAGAAGGGTCCAACTGCGATTCGGGCGGGGGCGGAGGGGCCGCAATGTTCGTTTTTCTCACCGAGTTGTTCGCGAAGCGGGTGCGAGGGCTCGACGACGGCCGCCTGCTCGGGCACCCGGTCGATCTGGTCGCCAATGCCGAGGAGGTCTATCCGGCCGTCGTCGGCTTCATGGTGCGCGCCGGCCGCAGCCCGGCCTTCTACCTGCCCTGGTCGCAGATCGCCTCGGTGGAGCCGGGCGAGATCCTCGCGCGGGGAACGCCCGAGGTGCCCGGGGCCACCACGCCGCCCGAAGGCTCGCTCTACGCGCGCCGGCACGTCCTCGACCGCCAGATCATCGACACTTCCGGCGCCCGCGTGGTGCGGGTCAACGACCTGCACCTGCTGCGCATGGAGGACGGGCTGCGGCTGATCCACGTCGACGTCGGCGCCAGCGGCCTTTTCCGCCGGCTCGGCTGGCTTCCAGCCGTGAACGCCCTGACGCGCGGTCTGTTCGACTACGAACTCCGCGACCACCTCATCGCCTGGAAATTCGTGCAGCCCGTCGGGCATTTCGGCCGGGCCGGCCAGCGCCAGGTCCTGCGGCTCTCGGCCAGCCACCAGCCGCTCGCCCAGCTGCATCCCGCGGAGTTGGCCGAAGTCCTCGAGGATCTCGACATGCACAAGCGCCAGGCGCTCTTCGGCTCGCTGACGCCCGAGGTCGCGGCCGACGCGCTCGAGCAGATGGACACCGAGACCCAGGTCGATCTGATCGAGGGCATGGGCGAGGAGCACGCCACCCGCGTGGTCGAGGAGATGGCCACCGATGACGCCGCCGACCTGCTGAGCGAACTCGAAGATGAGAAGGCCGAAAACATCCTCGACGGCATGGAGAGCGAGCGCTCCGAGGAAGTGCGCGAACTGCTGACCCACGAGGAGGACACCGCGGGCGGCATCATGACCACCGACTTCATCGCCCTCAAGACCGGCTATACGGTCGACCAGACGATCGCCGTGCTGCGGCAGGAGGCGCGCGAGGCCGAAAACATCTACTACCTCTACGTGCTCGACGACTTCGAGCATCTGGTCGGCGTCGTCACGCTGCGCAGCCTGATCGTCGCCAGCCCGGAGCGCCGCCTCGCCGACCTGATGAGCACCCGCGTGATCTCCGTGACGACCGGCGAGGACAAGAGCGCCGCCGCCGAACTCTTCGCGAAGTACCGGTTTCGCGCCCTCCCCGTCGTGGACGACCACGGCGTCATGAAGGGCCTCATTACCATCGACGACGTCCTCGAGGACGTGGCCCCGGAGCTCAACCGGTGAGCGCCGCGCGCCCCACGCTGCCACGGCCGCCCGCGGCCGCCCGCTCCTGGCTGCAGGCGCGCTGGCGGGGACTGCTGATCTTCCTCTCGGTCGTCGGCCCGGGAATCATCACCGCGAACGTCGACAACGACGCCGGCGGCATCACGACCTACTCGCTCGCCGGTGCCCACTTCGGGCAGACGCTGCTCTGGGCCCTCGTGCCGATCGCCTTCGCCCTCGTGCTCGTGCAGGAGATGACCTCGCGCCTCGGCGTAGTGACCGGCCAGGGCCTCGCCGACCTGATCCGCGAGCGTTTCGGCGTGCGGATCACCTTCTACCTGATGCTCTGCCTGATCGTGACCAACTTCGGCAACGCGGTGGCGGAATTCGCCGGGGTCGCCTCGGCGATGGAGATCTTCGGCGTCAGTCGCTACGCGGCGGTCCCCATCGCGGCCTTCTTCGTCTGGTGGCTCGTCGTCAAGGGCACCTACAGCACGGTCGAGAAGATCTTTCTGAGCGCCTGCGTCTTCTACCTGGCTTACATAGTGGCCGGCGTGAAGGTCGCGCCGAACTGGCCGAGCCTGCTGCGGGAGGTGGCGCGCCCGCAGGGTACGCTCTCGACGGAGTATCTCGTGATGCTCACCGCACTGGTCGGCACCACGATCGCGCCGTGGATGCAGTTTTATCAGCAGGCCTCGATCGTCGAGAAGGGCGTGCGGATCGAGGAGTACCGCTACTCCCGCTGGGACGTGATCCTCGGCTCGATCATGGTCACGGTCGTCGCCTTCTTCATCATGGTGACCTGCGCCGAGACGCTCTTCCGCAGCGGCATCCGGATCGAGACCGCCAAAGACGCCGCGCTGGCGCTGGCGCCGATAGCGGGGAAGTACAATGCCTATCTGTTCGCCTTCGGCCTGCTCAACGCCAGCCTCTTTGCCGCCTCCATCCTGCCGCTGTCGACGGCCTACACCGTCTGCGAGGGGATGGGCTGGGAGGTCGGCGTGGACCGCAAGTTCGCCGAAGCGCCCCAGTTCTACGGGCTCTACTCGCTGATCATCGTGCTGGCAGCGGCGGCGATCATGCTGCCGGGGATGCCGCTGATCAAGATCATGTTCCTCTCCCAGGTGCTGAACGGCCTGGTCTTGCCCTTCATCCTGATCTTCATGCTCGTGCTGGTGAACGACCGCGAGCTGATGGGCGAGTACGCCAACGGCCGTTGGGCGAACATCGCGGGGATCACGGTCGTCGTGCTGCTGATTCTCCTCAGCCTCTTCCTGGTCGCCTCCCCGCTGTTTTCGCAGGTTGCCGGGCCTGGATGAACCTCGCCCCTACACCACGTTGATTTTCCCGGATGCGACCGGCGCTGCTACTCGTCCGGGTCGTGAATCGTACGGAGCTTGATGACCAGGTAGGTGCGGGTCACGGCGGGCGTGCGGATGACGACCTCGTCGTTCTCCTGCTTGCCGACAAGCGCCTGGCCGACCGGCGAACCCGCGGAAATCAGCCCCGCCGGCGCGTCGACCTCCTCGGGGAGCACCAGACGGAAGCACTTCTCCTCGCCCGTGTCGGCGTCCTCGAGCGTCACCCGGCTCCCGAAACCCGCCCGGTCCTTCGGGATGCTCGCCAGGTTGATCATGGCCAGCCCGGAGAGGCGCTGCTTGAGCTGCGTGATGCGGGCGTTGACGAACTCCTGGCGCTGCTTGGCCGCGCGGTACTCGGCGTTGTCCGACAAATCGCCCTGGGCCGCGGCCTCGCGGATCAGGCGCGGCAGCGTGATGCGGAACTCGCGGTCGAGCGCCTCGACCTCGGCCTCGAGTTTCTTGATGATCGGCAAGTCAGCCATGTTGGTCTGGATTGTAGGGTCGCCCCCGCGGCGCTGTCAACCGTCGGCATCGCGCCTGTCCGCTTCGCGCCCCCACTGTGGCATAATGCGCCGCCATGAACGGGACAATCGCCGCCGCCGGGAAGATCTGCGACCTGGTCCTGCGCCTCACCGCCCTCGACACCGGGGCCAGCCGCAACCCCTTCCTGTTCGGCGGGCGAGCGTGAGCGCGGCCGGCGGCGCGAAAGCCTCGTGAGCGCACGGCGGGCCGCCGTTGCGCTCCTCGCGCTGCTTCTCGGCGGGTCGCTTGGCGCGCCGGCCCCGCTCGCCGCCGAGCCGTGCAGCGAGTGCCACGAAAAAGGGGACATTGGCGCCGGCTCCCGCAGCGTACACCCGCCGTTCGACGAGGACGATTGCACCGCCTGTCACGTCGAGCACGGCGACGAGGGGCGCCTCGTCCTCGCCGCGGCGGGCAACGCGCTCTGCGAAGAGTGCCATGCGAGCGCTGACCCGGCATTCCTGAAAGCCCACCACGGTGTTCGCGGCCCGAAGGTCCTCTGCATCTCCTGTCACGACCCGCACCGCTCGAGCGAGGAACACCTGCTGCTGCCGCGGCGCCACCGGCCGCTCGCCTTCGGCCGCTGCGACCCCTGCCACCGCTTCGACGGCAAGCTGCTCAAGCCGGCCCGCGAATTGTGTCTGGGCTGCCATGCCGGCGAGGAGTTTACCCGCCGGATCGCTCATGCCCCGGTCAAGCGGGGCGAGTGCCTGGCCTGCCACGACCCGCATGCCTCGCGCCGGCCCTCGCTGCTCAAAGCGCGGTACACTCCCGGCCGCTGGGTCGCCCGCGAGAGCGATGTCGCGCTCTGCCTCGGCTGTCATGACCGCCGGAATTTCTTTACCGCGGGAGCCGAGGGCACTCTGTTTCGCTCCGGCGAGAACAACCTGCACGCGCTCCACGTCGACACCTCCGGCCCGGCCGGCGGCGGCCAACCGCAGCAGAGCCTCTCCTGCCGCAGCTGCCACGAGGTGCACTCCTCCGAGGGACCGCGTCTGGTGCGGCGCGAACTCGACTGCGGCGGGGTCCCCTGCCTGAAGCTGGATTTCCGGCGCACGGACAGCGGCGGGCAGTGTCTGTCGGGCTGCCACGCACCGCAGCGCTATGCGTTCACCGGCGCCCTCGATCCGGCCGCCCCCCCGGCAGTGTCGCCTTCGGTCGCCCCGCCGCGGGCGACGGCCGCCCTGCCCGAGCAGAGCGCGCTCGAGCGCAGCATCAACAAGAGCTGCGTCACCTGCCACGCCAAGGCGGTGAAGCGCTTCGCCAAGGCCCGCCTCCACGCCCCCGTCCGCGCCGGGGCCTGCAGCTTCTGCCATCTCGACCACGGTCCGGAGAACCGGCTGCTCCTCCTCGGCCGCGAAGATCGCATCTGCGCCCGCTGCCACAACACCGGGTCGGAAGCCTCGCTCGCGGCGCACGGGGGCTACGCCCTCGAGGGCAGTCGCTGCACGGAATGCCATGACCCCCACGGCGGCGACACCGCGGGCTTCGTCTACGAGCAGCGCCATCCGCCGTATGCGGAGGGCGACTGCGGTTCCTGCCACGGCGCGCCGGCCGGGGGCTGGCGGGTTGCCGGGAACATCGTCGAGGTCTGCCGGGGCTGCCACGACGAGATCGGCCGGGAGAAGCAACCGCACGGGGTACTCGCCGCCAAAGGCTGCCTCGGCTGTCACCGGGCCCACGCGGCGCGGGAGCAGGCGCTGCTGCGCGCCGTGCGCCCGGCGCTCTGCTTCACCTGCCACCCGCAATCGCGCTTCGCGCAGCAGACCGTGCACGATCCGGTGCGCGAGGGCGACTGCGGCGCCTGCCACCCGGCGCACGGGGCGGCGAACGAGCACCTGCTCGTCCGTCCCTATCCGATCGAACAGTACGTCCGCTTCGCCGCCGAACGCTACGGGCTGTGCCTGGAGTGCCACGACGAGAGTGCGCTCACCGACCCGGACCGCGGGAGCGACACCGGGTTCGCCGACGGAGCGAGGAATCTGCACGCATTGCATCTGCGCGACCGGGTGTCGCGCTCGGAACTCGGGACGCGCGTACAACCCGGCGTCACCTGTCGCAACTGCCACGTCCCGCACGCAACCGAGTCGCCGCGGCTGATCCGCCGCGTGCTCGACTGCAACGGGGTCCCCTGCCTCCAGATCGAATTCAAGAAGATCGGCGCCGGCGGCAAGTGCCTCGGCGGCTGCCACATCACCCAGTCCTATCTACCGTCCGGCCGCTGAAAACGGCCCACCTGCGGCGTTGTCCTCCTCCCGGCTCCCTGCGGCGTACCACTCGTACGCCTCAGTCGCCGGATCGTCGTCCGCCTGGCATCTGGACCCTTTTGAGCAGCCGGCCCGTCCTCAGTCCGCTGAAAACGGCCCACCTGCGGCGTTGTCCTCCTCCCGGGGGTCAGGAGTTGTGGCAGCCCTTACAGACCGCTGACGCGGTCGCCAGCAGCAGGGTGCGCTGCGCCGAAGCGTGCGGCAGGTGACAGAGCAGACAGCCGCTGGCCTCAATCTGCGAAGGATCCCCCGCGACCTTGAGTTGATCGGCGGAGAACTGGTGATGCGCTCCGGGCGGGTTCGGGTGACAGCCGCCGCAGACCGGCCCGCGCACACCGTCCTTGAGGAGCTTGGCGAGCGTCCCCCCGTGCAGTGTGTGGCACGCGCCGCACGCTCCCTCCTTGACCGGCTTGTGGAGCGAACGCATGTCGTCAGCTTCGATCGCGGCGAAGAATCCCGCGTGGCAGGGGCGGCAGGACTGCGCCTGCGGTGACTTGAGCAGCCGTCGGTTGGGCGCGGTGTGGCTGCGGTGACAGAGGCGGCACTTGTTCTCGTCCACCGGTTTGTGCCCGACGGCCCACGGACCGCCGCCGGGGGCTTTTACGAGCGTCGCGTGACAGGAGGGGCACAGGTTGCTCTGCGGCTGGCGCAGCAGTGCCGGGTCCGCCGAGTAGTGGGGATCGTGGCAAACGCCGCAACGCCCGTCGCGAACCGCCGAGTGCGCCGAAACCGGCGCGATCAGCATCGTCTTGCGCATCTTGCGATGGCAGCCGAGACAGAGCGCACCCTCGGACTCCCGCAGCAGGTTGGGCGCCTCCGCATTGTGGCTCCGGTGGCAGCTGCTGCAATCGCTGTCGCGAAAGGGCGGGTGGACCGTCACCGCCGCGGACGCTGCGGGAGCCTGCCTGTCGCGGTGGCAATCGAGGCACAGGGGAGCCAGGATCGGCCCGATCTTCGCCGCGCGGTCCCGGTGGCACACCTCGCAGGTGCGCGCCTTGAACGGCGTGTGCTCCTCGGCGCGCAGCAGCTTGCCGCGGCGGGCTTGGTGCGGCAGGTGGCAGCTCGTGCAGCGCGACTTTTCGATGGAGACCCCGCGGTGCGCTTCCTGGAGACGCGGGTTGTCGCGGTGGCAGCCGAGGCAGAGCGACGCGACGTCGCTCGAGAGCGGCGCCTCGTGGAAACTGTGGCAGAGGAAGCACTTGCCCTCGGCGACGAAGGAGTGCGTGAACACGGCCTCCCCGCGAAAGTCGTGACACTCGGTGCAGAGCGAGCGGCTGGCCTCCATGATCAGGTGTGGCTGCGTCGGGCGGTGCAGGTCGTGGCACTTGGCGCAGATGTAGATCGAGAAGCCCTTGGCTTCGTGAAAGCTGCGGGTCTTCCCCTCGTGGCACCCCTGGCAGAGCCGCCCCGCGGGCTGGCGGAGCATGCGCGGGTTCGCCGAGGAGTGCGGCTCGTGGCAGCGGCCGCACTGACCTTCGGGGATCATCGGGTGTGGCTTCAGGGCGGCGGGAGTCCCCGCGGGGGGGAGCGCGTCGCTGTGGCAGTCGGTGCACAGGGCGGTCGCCGGCCGGACGAGCAGTTTCGGCTCCGCGGAGGAGTGAACCGCGTGGCAGAGGCGGCAATCCCCGAGGTTCATCGGGCCGTGCACGAAACGGTCGGTCTTCAGCCGGTCGGTAACGGCGGCGTGGCAGCCGACGCACGTCGGCGCGTTCTCCGCGGGAAGCCCCTTTTTCACCGAGAGATGGGGGGAGTGACAGGTGAGGCACTTGCCGGCGCCCACCGGCGCGTGCACGGATGCCCAGGCGACACCGCCGCGGCCGCGCGTGAGGTCGCCGTGGCACCAGCCGCAGATCTCCTCGCGCTCGCCGGCGAGCACCAAAACTCCCGCGCCTGCGGTCTTGTGGCACTCCAGACAGCTGTCGTTGAGACCGAAGTGACCATAGACCGGCCGGTAGCCCGCCGGCGGCTGCGCCGAAGCGGAAGCGAGCCAGACCGTGCGCACCACGCTCCCGATCCGCAGCGTGTTGAGCCCGTCATCGAGGCTGACCTCCTCCGCGAAGAGGCCGTCGCGCACGGGGACGATCACGGGCCGTCCGTCGTTGACGACGATGTCGATCTCCTCGACACCCGCACCGGACACGAACCCCTCGACGGGGAGATCGGCCCGCTCGACAAGCGTCATGTCGAGCGGATAGGAGACGACCGGCACGACCGCCGCGCCCTGCGCGCGAACGAGCGCGGGGGCGGCTGCAAGAGCGAGAAGCAGCAGTGCGCAACCGGCACGAAATCGACGGGAGGAAGAAATCACGGCGCCATTGAACCTCCGGCGCCGGGCGTTGTCAAACCGTCAGGCCGCGGTCAGTGGATTTTGCCCTCGTCGAGGACCATCCCGGCCTGAATGTCGCCGTGAAACCGGCAGTAGTACGGCCGCAGTTGCACCTCGCCAGCGACAGACTGCAGTTCGACGGAGCCCGAAACCACATACCCTCCCCGCTCCTCGGCGACAAGGGTTGAGCGGAACGAGATGACTCTGAACGGCCCCCGCGCTTGCTGCCGCAGAGCGGCCTCGCAGGCCGCCGAGGCCTGACGCTTGGCATCGGGTGCGCTCGGAGGGGCGGACGGCTGCGGCTCCCGCTCCCCGGGACGCCGACCGACGAACACGAGAACGCCGATGGCAAGACACGCTACGGCTATCCCTTTGAATATTCTTTTCGCAGTCCGGGGCCGCGACTGCGCCTGGCGCGTTTCGCTTGCGCGGGGCTCGACGGCGGCGGGAAGCTTGCTGCCGCAGAACTCGCAGTACTTGGACCCGGCCCGGGACGCCACCCCGCACTCGGGGCAGCTCCGCGTGCCGCGCCCGTTCGGCTTCGTCATCTCGTCACTCGCATGGCCACCTGAAATGGCGGCGGTGCGGCGGGGCAGGAACGGGGTTAATTGTACATCCTCCGCCAGGCGAGGACTTTGTGCGGGACGGTGGAGGAGACGATCCCCTTGATCGTTGCCGCCTCGGCCGATATGAATGAGCAGCGCGTCATTAAAACCTCGGTAGCGTGCGTTGTCAAAACGTCCTGCCGCGCTTCCGTCGCTTCAGTGTCAGGTGCTGGCTCCAGAGCCGCTCGATCTCACTCCCTGTCTCCAGTTTGGCAGGTCGGGGCGGCGCGGGGACCTGCCGGGGCCGTCGCGTCAAGGCGAGCACCGCGATGCCGATCCCGGCGAACAACGCCACGATGATCCCGGCGGTGACAGACACGAGAACCGAATCACGGGAAACCGGTGCGGCAAAACTGCCCTTCCCTCCCGGGACCGCAGTTGGCGTCCGGGCGCGCCGGTCCTCTTCCGTCAGGGCGCGCCAGACCTTCGGGTCACCTGCGGCGAACGCTGCCGGCGTCGCGGACAGCAAACAGGCGGCGGCAACAAGGGTAAGTGCCGACACCACCTTGCGGCGCGCGTGGACGAAATCCATCACCGGACGCGCTGCCATCCGATCTTCTTCTTGTAGCCGATCCGCTTGGTGACCGCGGCGACCGCGTCGCAGCTGTACATGATGGTGATATTGCCTGAAATCCCCGACTTGACCGTGTAACTGGGCGAGTCGTGATTGGTGGCCAGCGTATAAACGCCGCCGGTGATGACCGGGGTCCCGTTGAACAGCATCACTTGGTCGGCAATGATGACCCCCGTCCATGTGACGTTTCCGTTCATCGTGAGCGTTGCCGGTTGATACTGCGCGTCGCTGCAGTACGCCGGGTCGTACTCGTTCGCATGCCCGCCAAGCGCATTCGGGACATTCCAGTCCGCTGGGCACTTCACGGCCCAGTCCTTGGCATTGAAGCCCTCGTTGTGGACCACCAGGATGCCCGAATAGCCGTTGCACCCCGAACTGTTGTTGAAGCTAATGCTCTCCTTCTTGAACCACAGATAATACGGATTTGCCGAGCACGGCTGGGGAATCGTGGCGGAGGTTGCATCCTTGACGAACATGGAATTGAAATCCGCTTCCGTCATCCCGAGGACATCCCAGGGTGTCGTTCCCAGGTCCCGCTTCCCCGGCGCCGTCGGATCGAAGTTCGTCGAGCAGGGCGTGCCTCCGGAACTGACGATGTTGCCGCCGCACGGCGGCGCTGTGGCGCCGACGTCCACCGTCACGCCGGGCATGTCCGATCCGCAGGTTCCACCGAGTGCGCCGGAGATCGTGTGGTTGCGACCGTCCACGGCGGAACTGCCCCCCGCGGTCACATCCGACCGGGACGTGAAGGCGCCCTCGATCTGGGCTTT
>JANOHV010000207.1:0-4796 GCA_031406795.1 Candidatus Rokuibacteriota bacterium | reverse complement strand
TTCAGCTCGCGGCTATGCAAGAGTGCTGAAGGTCGCGCGGACGATCGCGGATCTGGCGGGGGAGCCAAAGATCGGCATCACCCACATTGCCGAGTCGATTCAGTATCGGGAGCAGCCGCGTCATCTGGTGTGATTGCGGTGGCTCGCCGAGGGTTATGGTTTCGAGATCACCAATTTGGATGTCCGCGATGCGTACCGGCATACGATGCAGGCTCCGACGAACGCGGGATGTTCTGAGCAAGCTCTGGAGAGGATTCGCGCCCTGGTTGCGGCCGAGAAACGGGGTGACCGTTTGGTGGGCAGGGCCCTGGGGTTGGGTAGCTTATCTTTTTCCCGCTTGGCTTCTCAGGGGATTATCGGCAATATATCGGTAATACGTACGGGTCCTGCCTACCGTGGGGGGCATCAGGTGACTTCTTCAGGCAGCACAGGAAGGTGGAAGCCGGTTTATACCATTACGCCGGCCATTGTCCGCCATCTGCAATCGATCGAGGCAGCCCGCACTGCCGTCCAGTTGATGCCGCTGCCGCCCTCCGTTGCCGTGGACCTGCGTCGACAGGCGCGCCTGCGCTCTACGCATTACTCGACACGCATCGAGGGGAACCGGCTGACGCTGGCTCAAGCCGAAGAAGTCATCGAGCACGAAGTCGCGATTCCTCGCCGCGAGCGCGATGTCGGTGAAGTCAGGAACTACTGGAACGCCCTGCTTGCGGTGGAAGTAATGACGGATCGCCGGGCGCCGCTCACCGAGGAGATCATCCGAAGACTCCACGCTCTCGTCATGAAGGGGAAACGGGCGAAGCCCACTCCCTACCGCGACGGACAGAACGCCGTTCGCGATCAGTCGACGAACGCGATCGTGTATCTGCCGCCCGAGGCCGGGGACGTTCCCGCCCTGATGGCCGAGATGGTGGCATGGGTGCAGAGGTCGGAGAAGGAACGGCTTCCCGCACCGCTCATCGCAGGACTCCTGCACTATCAGTTCGTGACCATTCACCCTTATTACGACGGCAACGGCCGGACTGCGCGGCTTCTGGCGACCTTCATTCTGCAGCGGGGCGGATATGGCCTCGAAGGACTCTACTCACTCGAGGAATATCACGCCCGCGAGCTGGAGCGGTACTATCGCGCGGTGGCAACCCATCCCCACCACAACTACTACGAAGGCCGGGCCGCTGCCGACCTGACCGGGTGGCTGGAGTATTTCACCGAGCTACTCACCGAGGCGTTCGACGCCGTCAGGGCTGAGGCCGTGCGACGTGCCGTTAAACAGCCTGCGGCCGAGCCTGCAATGGTGCGGCGTCTTGATCGCCGCGCCCGGATCATTCTTGGTTTGTTCTCCAGGACTGAGACGCTCTCGACGGGCGAGATGGCCGCGGCGCTTGGAATCTCGGCCCGGATGGCACGGAATCTTGTCAATGAATGGATTGCCACCGATTTTCTGGTCTCGATTGGGGCTGCGAAAAAGACCAGGCGCTATGGGTTGACGGAAGAATATCGGAAATATATCGGCAATGATTGATAGGGCGGGGATTCCGTCGAAGGTTGCCATCCGGTAGGAGTTGACTCGGTTCGTTTGCGGCGACCTGCTCGGGTCGGTGGGCGGGCCGAACGAGGAATTCACAGAGGGGCGCGCCTGCGAGAAGTATCTGACGGGGATGAATGATCCTCACCGGGTATCCCAGTGAACGCTTCTTATCCTACGAAGATGCTCCCCCTTTGGCTCCCTCTCCCCCTGTTCCCACCTCGCCAGGGTCCCCGGATCCACCGCGAGGCGCCGTGCCATGGCCTCCTGGCTCAGTCCGAAGTACCTCCGAATCCAGGTCAGCCGTTCCCCGGGAGTCCAGTCCGGGTCGAAGGGACAGTAGCCGAGGAATTCGACGATCTTCGGCCAGTAGGGGAATGTCGGAGTGGCCTTTTCGCCCTCCCAAATGGCAACGCAACACTCCGTCACGCCGATTCGTTGCCCCACCTCCTGCTGGAGGAGTCCCAGCTCAAACCGCCTTTTCCTGAGGTGGTACGCGATCGACCATAAGCGAGCATGTTGTTGATAGGGAAGAGGTTTCTTTGCTTTGAGAGTGAAACAGCAGAAAGGCAACGCAACGGTGCAAGTGCGGCTTCCGGGGGGACCGCCTGCACGCGTGCCGCTGCACGCCGCACGATGTGGACGAGTACCGTTCGCGGATTTCCGGGCCGCTGCTCGACCGCATCGACCTGCACGTCGAGGTGCCGGCGTTGGCGTATGACGAACTCGTAACAGCGCCGCTGGGGGAGAGGACGGCACCCGTGAGAGCGCGGGTCGAAAGTGCGCGTGCCGTGCAGCGCGAGCGCCTGCGGGGAGCGGCGATCTACTGCAACGCGCAGATGGGTGCGCGCGAGGTCCGGGAGCACTGCCGCCACGACGAAGGCGGCGCCCGCCTGCTGGAGGGGGCGATGCGCGCGTTCGGGCTCTCCGCGCGCGGCTACGCGCGGGTGCTGAAAGTTGCTCGCACGAGCGTGGATCTGGCGGGTGAGCCAAATATCGGCATCACTCACATCGCCGAGTCGATCCAGTACCGGGAGCAGCCGCGTCACATGGGTTAATGCAGGTCGGCTGGGGAGCCGGCGTAGGCGACCCGGGGCATGGGGTGGGCGGCTTTGGAACCAGCCTCAGCCCTGGGTGTTTCTGATTCTCAGCCGAGAATTATGCCAAGCAATTTTCGGAGTATTTCTTGGTCAGCCGCTGCTAGCCGACCGAGTTGTTTGATGACCAAGCCCTTCTCGATAGTCGTCAGAACAGGTTTCAGAACACTCGCTTTGATGAGACCGGCCTGCTTCCAGTCAGCGATGAGTGCCTCACCGAGCCCGAGCGTCGGCCGGATCTGGCTGGTGATGGCGAGGATGACGAGATCCAGACGCTCGCGGTTGTAGGGAGCCGAGCTTATGACGACGGCGGGGCGCTGTTTGCCGGTGGTCTGATTGCTGAAGGGAAACGGAACGAGGAGGACTTCGCCGAACTCAAAGTGTGTCGTAGGCGGCATCGTCTGTGTTGTCCCAGACTTTCCGGAAAGCTTCCTCGGAGAGCTTCGCCGCGGCGCGCACGAGACGACGGTCATCGACTCGCCCGAGGAGGAAGTCTACGAAGTCCTCCACCTCGATGACCTTCTCCGGCGGCAGCGTACGAATCTTTTTCAGAAGGGTTTGTTCCTCAACGGCGTGATGCACCATGTCGGCTCCTTGAGCTTTGGAGAAGATCGCTCGTTCATGTCTCTGGAGAATATATGCCACTTGATCGACTGCCCGTCAACAATTCATAAGTAATTGCTTCTCAACTTTCTCCGGTAAGATCCTCTACCCCCGCTCCCACCTCGCCAAGGGCCCCGGATCCACCCGGAGGCGCAGGGTCATGGCCTCCTGGCTCAGCCCGAGGCACCTCCGGATCGAGAGAGGCCATCTTCAATAGGCTGACTTGAGGGGCAGGTCGCACGATGCCGGCATTCTGAGATCCCTTTGCACGTCTCGAACTTCAGCGCACAAACCTGACGGTGACGACCTCCACCTCTGGCGCGGTGCGCAGCCAAGTGAGAATTCCTTCCACCTCCCGCTCGAGACGCGCGCGCTCGGGGGAGTCGGCAGGGAGAGACTTCGTCTTTTTGGTTAAGTCGCGCGATGCGCCGGCCTTCTCCGCGGGTGTCGTGGTCAGCCGAACTTCGATCTCACGGCCGCTCTCTCGTTGGAGAGGAGCAGCCGCTGCTCGTCGCGGTCCTCAACCTCGATCGCGCGATTGCCGTAGGTTGTCCCCGCGGCGACCTGAATGCCGTCCACCGGACAGGCGAGGCTGAAATACCGAGCCTTGAACTTCCCCTTGCTCATGGACAGTTCCAAGGCTGCGCGAGCGGCAAGCCCCAGCCGCGCACCCATCAGCGAACCGCCGCAGACGTGCCCATGAAACCGCTCCAGGACCTCGTAGAGATCTGTTGTTTCGCTTGCCTTCTCGCTACCCCAGCTTATGCTCTCGGAACCGCCAATGGCGCAGAGGGCAGCAACAACCAGAAGACCCAGAGTTTTCTTCCGCATGCGTCATCCTCCCGCGTTGACGGCCTCCATCAGGGCCGCCGGTTTCTCCCGCACAGACGTCTTCAGCTGATGGTCCGACGGGGGTGCGCATTGCAGTGCGAAGCTGAAAGTCGTTCCTGTCCCCTCCCGGCTCGCAACCTCCAATTCGCCGCCATGCGCCCGGACGATCTCCCGGGTCACCACAAGGCCGAGGCCCGTGCCGCGGATGTGCCTTGTGCGGCCCGAGCGGAAGTACTTCTCGAAGAGCTGTCGCTGGTCGACCTCGCTGATCCCGACGCCGGTGTCTGAAACCGCAATCCACACCCGGCCATCCTGAACCCCGGCCTTGAGGGTGACCGAACCTTCGGGGCGATTGTACTTTATCGCGTTGCTGACCAGGTTGTGCAGGGCGCGCTCGAGATGTTCCTCATCAGCGAGGACCGGCGGCAACTCGTCAGGCAGATCTGCAGCGACCCTCAAGCCGCGGCTTTGCGCGAGTACCTTGCCGTCCTCTTGTACGCGCCTGATAACGGTGTCCAGCTGCACGGGACGCAATGCCAGCTCAAGGCGTCCGCTATCGGCGCGTGATGCGTCGAGAAAGTTCCCCACAAGGCGCAGCATGCGATCGGCGCTGCGCGTGATCGCATGCAAAGACTCATATCAGTAGTGGACAACTCCCCTTACCAGTATGCGTTTAGCCTCTTGGCTGGTTGGATTTTGACTAATGCAAGGTGGCGCAATCATACGCTTCAAGATTTCTG
>JANOHV010000174.1:0-27687 GCA_031406795.1 Candidatus Rokuibacteriota bacterium | reverse complement strand
GCCGAGGCCCACCAGATCTACGGGCGGTACCGGCTCGACCTCGCCGGCTTCCGCAAGGCGGTGGCCGCGGCGAAGGAGGGCAGCAAGCCGAAGGTCATGGTCGGCAGCCGCCCGCTGACCAAGGAAACCGTGCTCGAGATGTACCGCAAGGTGCGCGAGCTGCACAAGCTCGTCAAGACCATCGAGCAGGAAGTGGGCCTGGCGCGCGCCGAGATCCTCGAGCAGGGCAAGATCATGGTCGAGGGCGAGTTCCGCGCCGGCAAGGCCAAGAGCGAGCTGGTCGAGGCCAACCTGCGCCTCGTGGTCTCGATCGCCAAGAAGTACACCAACCGCGGCCTGCACTTCCTGGATCTGATCCAGGAGGGGAATATCGGCCTGATGAAGGCCGTCGACAAGTTCGAGTACCGGCGCGGCTACAAGTTCTCGACCTACGCCACCTGGTGGATCCGCCAGGCCGTCACTCGCGCGATCGCCGACCAGGCGCGCACGATCCGGATACCGGTGCACATGATCGAGACGATCAACAAGCTCATCCGCACCTCGCGCCAGTTGGTGCAGGAGATCGGCCGGGAGCCCACTCCCGAGGAGATCGGGCTCAAGATGGAAATGCCGGTCGAGAAGGTCCGCAAGGTCCTCAAGATCGCCAAGGAGCCGATCTCGCTCGAGACGCCCATCGGCGAGGAGGAGGACTCGCACCTCGGGGATTTCATCGAGGACAAGAACACCCCCTCGCCGGCCGAGGCCGTGACGGCGCTCAATCTGCGGGAGATGACAGACGCGGTGATGCTGACCCTCACGCCGCGCGAGGAGAAGGTGCTGCGCATGCGTTTCGGGATCGGCACGAGTTCGGATCACACGCTCGAGGAGGTCGGACAGCACTTCGAGGTCACGCGCGAGCGCATCCGCCAGATCGAGGCCAAGGCGCTGCGCAAGTTGCGCCACCCGAGCCGCTCCAAGCGCCTCAAGAGCTTTATTGAATAAGGCGCGCGCCTGGTTGATTCGTAGGGGCGGGGTTGATCCCCGCCCGGGCGCCCTGTCGTTTGGATGATGTGGTACAATCTGAAGGATGCGGGCCTATAGCTCAGCTGGTAGAGCTACCGGCTCATAACCGGTTGGTCCCAGGTTCGAGTCCTGGTGGGCCCACCATGTTGCTGGAGGTGACGCTGTACGGTACGCTGAAACCCGGCATCCCGCGGCGCCCTGATCACGCTGGATTGGGGCGAAGGCCCACAAGCGCGTCCCGTGACGCGCTTTTTTTGTTCAGGGAGCAGCGGGCGCCCCGGGAGGGGAACCAGCGGTGATCCGCGTCGGGGATGTGGCGCGGATCATCGAACGGGCCGCCCCGCTCGCCCTCGCTCTCCCCGATGACAACCCCGGGCTCCAGGCCGGCCGCGCGGACGCGGGCGTCGGCGGCATTCTCGTGGCGCTCGATCCGACCTCGACTGCGGTGCGCCGGGCCGTTCGTGCGAAGGCCGATCTGCTGGTCACCCACCACCCGCTGTTCATGGACCCCCTGCGCCGGATCGACACCGGCACCGCGACCGGAGCCGCCGTCGCCGCCGCGATCGGCGCCGGAATTTCGGTGTATGCCGCCCACACCAATCTTGACGCCGCGCCGGCGGGGCTCGCGGTTGCCGTCGCCGGGCTCCTGGGGCTCGAGAACCCGCGTTTCCTGCACCCGGTGAATGGTCCGGCACGCGTCAAGGTGGTCGTCTTCGCCCCCGCCGCGGCTGTGGCTGAACTGCATGCGGCCATGACTGCAGCCGGAGCGGGGGCGATCGGCGGCTATGACTCCTGCGCCTTTTCCGGCCGCGGGGAGGGGATGTTCCGCCCGCTTGGCGGGGCGCGGCCTCTCATCGGCAAGCCGGGGCGACTCGAGCGTGTCGCCGAGGAGCGCCTCGAGATGCTCGCCGCGGAGGCGGATCTCCCCGCCGTGCTGGCGGCCATCCGTCGCGTGCACCCGTATGAGGAGCCCGCGGTCGATTGTTATCCGCTGCTGCCGAAGCCGCTGGGCGGTTTCGGTTGCGTCGGCGGCACCGCCGCGACGAGTCTCGGCGCCTTCGCCCGCCGTGCGGCCCGCTCGCTCGGGGCTGAAGCGCGGGTTTCGGGGGCGCGGGTGAAAAGGGTGCGCACGGTCGCCGTCTGCCCGGGCAGCGGCGGGCGGCTGGTCCCGCTGGCCGCGGCCGCCGGCGCGGAGGTGTTCGTCACCGGGGAAGTCCGCTACCACAACATGCGCGAGGCCGAGCATCACGGCATCGCGATCGTCGAGCTTGGCCACGACCGCACCGAGATGCCGGCGGTCGACCTGCTTGCGCGTCTGATCCGGGGGGGGCTGGCCGCTGCCGGGTCCCCCGTCCCGGTCGTCATCTACAAGGAGCCGCGGGCAGCACGGACCGCGGCCGGGAGGTAACGAATCGACATGTACGAGCAACTGGAGAATCTCATCCGGCTTCAGGCGCTGGACCGCGAGGTTCAACGCCTGGCGCAGCAACTGGCCGGGATCGCCCCGCAGATCGAGGAGACCCGGCTGCACCTCGCCGCCGCCGAACGGGCTCTCGAGGAGGGGAAGGCGCGCATCGAGGGCGCGCGCAAGGACCGCCGCGCCGCCGAGAAGGAGCTGGAAGTCCAGATCGACAAGCGGCGCAAGTTCCAGGAGCAGCAGAGCAAAGTCAAGACGAACAAGGAGTACCAGGCGCTGATGGGCGAGCTCGCCTCGCTGAAGCTCGAGGAGACGGCGGCCGAGGACCGGATTCTCACGCAGATGGAGCAGCAGGCCGCAGCCGAGCAGCTGCTCCCGGGGCTCACCGTCGAGGTCGGCCGCGAGAGGCTCGAGTTCCAGCAGAAGGAGCGCGTGCTGCGCGGCTCGGAGGAGAAGCTGCGCGTGGAACTCGCCGCCGGCGAGGCCGCCCGGGCCGGGATCGTCGCGACCCTCGAGCCGGCGGCGATCCAGACCTACCAGCGGATTCTCAAGCTGAGGGGAAGCGCCGTGGCCGAAGTGCGCGACGAGTTCTGCCTGGGGTGCAGCACGAAGGTCACGCCCCAGAATTTCATGGAAGTCATGCGCAACGACCGGATCCACAACTGCCCGCACTGCCAGCGGATCCTCTATTACCTCAAGCCCGAGGTGCGCCCCGCGACGCCGAGCGCGCCGGAGCCTGCCGCTTGATTCACGACCCCCGCGCGGTCCTCGAAGCGCTCGCCGCTTCCCTGGACGCGGGTGAGGTTCTCTCGCGCTTTCCCGGCCTGGCTCGCGAGGAGCTGCGCGCGATGGTCCGCGCGGCTGCGGGAAAGCTGCCCCGCGGGACCACCCGACCGGCGCCGGCGGCGCGTACGGCCGCGGACTGCGCCGCGGCGGTGGGCGACTGGCCGGCCGAGGTCACGGTCCACATCGACGGCGGTTCGCGGGGAAACCCCGGCGAGGCGGGCGTGGGCGTATACTTTCAGGATCGCAGCGGCGCGCCGCTGCAGAGCATTGCCCGGTACATCGGGCGGGCGACGAACAACACCGCCGAGTACCAGGCCCTGCTGACGGCGCTGGCGCGGGCGCGCGATGCCGGAGTGAGGCATCTGCGGGTGTTCTCCGACTCGGAGCTGCTCGTGAATCAGGTCAACGGGCGCTACCGCACCACGGTCCCTCATCTGCAGCAGTACCTGCAGGAGGCGATCCGGCTGATGCGCGAGATCGGCCGCGTCGACGTCGCGCACGTGCGGCGCGAGTTCAATAAGGAAGCGGACGCGCTCGCGAACGAAGCAATGGACAATGCGAGCGGTCGATGAGTAACCAGTCGCGCGCCTGGAGGGCAACTGTTCCCGTGCGCGAGGCGACGGCGGCGTCCCTTCGGTCGTGCGTCTGCGCCGCCTACCCGTCATACGGGAGGGGGTGAACCCCTCCCCTACGCGTGGACGATTTCGTCGTAGGGGCGGGGTTGACCCCCGCCCGGCTCGCCTTCGGCTCAAACAACGAGCCTGCGTCCCTGCGGAAACCGCCCCGGGCGGCACTCCAGGCTGATCGGCGTCTTCGCGCATCTTCCCTCAGTCATGCCCCCGCCGCCTCGCTGGTCCTGGTCCGGCACATAACGGAGAGGCTGATCAAAAGGGTCCAGGTGCAAGGCAGCCACCCGAAGCTGCGACTGAGGCGGGCTCGTGCCCGCCGCAGGGCTTCCCCCCACTCGCTCTCGCTCGCAGGGGGCAAGGAGCCGCCGATGGGCCCTTTTCAGCGGCCGTAACGGTCATAGTTGCGTTCGAAGGGCGCAGGGGGTACAGTCGCGCGGGCGTTGGAGCCGGCCGGGCGGCCGCCGGCTGCGGTGCAAGCCGCGGCGGGAGGAAAGTCCGAGCTCCGTAGGGCAGGGTGCTCCGTAACGCGGAGTCCTGGCGACGGGAAGGATAGTGCCACAGAAAACAAACCGCCCCGGGCCTCTTCGCGCAGTGCGGGGAAGTTCCCGAGGGTAAGGGTGAAACGGCGAGGTAAGAGCTCACCGGTTCCCCGGGTGATCGGGGGACCCGGAAAACCCCACTCGGAGCAAGACCAAATAGGCTCCGCCTTCCTCCTTCGGGGGGAAGAGGGTTGCCCGCCCGGATTGCCGCAAGGCAGGGTGGAGCGGGTACGGTCGCTGGAGGCGCCGGGCAATCGGCGTCCTAGAGAAATGGCCGCCACCTCCGGCTGAGAGGCCGGGGGGACAGAACTCGGCTTACAGGCCGACTCCAACGCCCAGTTGCCGCGGTTCAGAGGTGGCGTTACGGCGTCGAATCGGCTATTGTCTGCCTCCCATGTCATTCAACTTCTGCGGCGTCGAGTTGCCGAACCCGTTCTTCCTCGCCCCGATGGCGGGAGTCACCAACCGTTCCTTCCGGACGATCGCGCTCGAGATGGGCGCCGGACTCGTCTTCTCCGAGATGGTTTCCGCCGCCGGCCTCGCGCGCGGGGATCGCAAGACGGTGAGCCTGCTGCCGTCGCCCGCGGAGGCGCCGCGCGTCGGCGTCCAGCTCTTCGGCGGACGTCCGGAGGACATGCGGGCGGCGGCGCTGGTGGTCAACACGCTGGCGGTGCCGTTCATCGACGTCAACTTCGGCTGCCCGGCCCGCAAGATCGTCCGGGCCGGCTGCGGGGTCGCCATCATGCGCGAACCGGCCCGCGTGCGGGCGATTCTCACCGCGGTCTGCTCCGTCGCGACCAAGCCCGTCCTCGCCAAGATCCGCGCCGGCTGGGACGACAACGAGCGCAATGCCGTAGAGATCGCGCGCATCGCACGCGAGTGCGGCGTCGCGGCCGTCACCGTTCACGGCCGCACCGGGCGGCAGTGTTTCACCGGTCTGGCGGACTGGGGGGTCATCCGGGACGTGGCGGCGGACGGCGCGCTGCCCGTGGTCGGCAATGGCGACCTCGCCACTCCGCAGCGGGCGGTGCAGGCGCTTCGCGACTCCGGGTGCGCCGCGGTCATGATCGGCCGCGGGGCCTACGGCAATCCCTGGATCTTCCGGGAGGCTGCCGCGCTTCTTGCCGGGTCGCCGCTGCCGGGACCCGACTCCGCCGAACTGGGGCGCGTGATCGCGCGCCATCTCGCGCTTTCGATCGAGGAGTTCGGCCCGCGCCATGGCGTCCACACGATGCGGCGACATCTGATCTGGTACGCCCGAGGGCGCGCCGGGGCGCACGAATTCCGTCGCCGGGTCGTGCGTCTCGAGGACCCGGCGGAGGTCTTGGGCGAGGTCGACGCGTTCCTGTCGGGCGGTTCTGCCGACCCAGCGACCGGGGGCTGAAACGCGAAAAGGCCCCGGGCATGGTCCCCGGGGCCTCGCCGAAGGGGAGGATTACTAAAGCAGCGCGTCCTCAGGCGTGAATAATTCCACGCCGCAGGTGAAGAAGAACAACTCCCGCTGCGGTGATTGCTGCGGCGGGAAGACGCGTATCAGCACGCAGCCCGTGACGGCTTCGGTGGAAGGCAGCGAGAGGGATCCGCCGTAGAACTCGATCGGGACGTTGATGAGGTCGTCCGAGTTGGAGTATTCGAGGTCGAACGAGGCGAGGAGGCCGCCCCTCGTCACGGGGTCGCCCGTGGCGTCGCCTGCCACCTCCGAATAAAGCTCGATCGTCAGCTGGTGGGGCTTGTCGTGGAAGTTGAGCTGGTCGCCGAACTCATTGAAGTAGCTCATGGAGATCTGCAAGCCGTCCCACTCCGGGTCCGAATCCCAATGCGCCTGGGCCGCGGTGAAATCGAAGAACGTCAGTCCCTGAATCTTGTCCGTGGTCTTGAGCGGATCGAACGGGTTGTCGCAGCCCGCGAGAACGCCGCCCGCCAGGATGGCAACAGTCCAGAACAGCAACGATCTCAATCCGGCCAGTCGCATCGCCTTGCAGACCTCCCCGAACCTATGCCAAGAACGAATGGTGGAGCTGAGGGGGATCGAACCCCTGACCTCATGAATGCCATTCATGCGCTCTCCCAACTGAGCTACAGCCCCAATGCGCCGCCGGTCGTCCCTGGTCGGCACCGGCTGAAATTAGACGCTAGATCGTTGGATGTCAAGCCCTTTCCCCGACCGCCGAACGACTGCGGGTTGCCGTGCAGGGGTTGCCTCTGGTACCGTACACTGGCACGAACAGGCCGGAGTGGCGGAACTGGCAGACGCAGGGGACTCAAAATCCCCCGGGCCTTGCGCCCTTGCGGGTTCGATTCCCGCCTCCGGCACCAAGAAAGACAACGGGCTGCGCTTGACATTGCCCGGCCTTGCGGCTTTACTGAGAGTCGTGTGGCGGGCGAGTCTCGACCCGACCCGCCGAATGTCAAAGAGGTCAACCACTGTAAAGGAGGCACCATGAAGAGAATCGTTCTTACTCTGCTTGCCGGCATGGCCCTGTTCATCGGCGGTTGCGCCACTTTCGGCGGCGGCGCCGGCTCCGCAGGCAAGGAGGCGCCCAAGGGTTACCGCTACGTCTGCAACTGCGGCCCGGAGTGCAAGTGCGGCTCGAATGCGAACCTCCCCGGCAACTGCACCTGCGGCAAGCCGATGATTCTGAAGAAGGTGCTCATGGAGGACGATGCCGCCTACTCCATCTGCGGGTGCGTGGACTGCCGCTGTGATGCCCTGAACCCGAAGAACCCCTCCCAGTGCTCCTGCGGCAAGCAGCTCAAGTCATTCCCCAAGAAAGGCGCCTACACCTGCGCGTGCCCGGATTGCAAGTGCTTCATGCAGGCCAACGTGCCCGGCAAGTGCGTCTGCGGCGCGGAAATGAAAGCCCGGTAACGGGGCGCAGGACAGCATTCGATCCGTACAGGCGCCCGGCGCAATTCGCGCCGGGCGCTCAATCGCCGGATCTCCCTCCTGGCTATCGCAGCGTGCCTCCGAGCGGGACCGTCCCCTCGTACCCGAACCGTGTCGTCCAGAACCCTTCCGTGCTCTTGAAGACGTACCAGTCACCCCCGGCGGGGTGGTAGCAGCCGATGTCGAACCTCCCGTCCCCGTCGAAGTCGCCGGTAACCGGCAGCGTCCGCGCAAAGCCGAACTGCGTCTGCCAGAACCCGTCCGTGCTCGAGAAGCCGTACCAGTTCCCCCGGGGAGGGTCATAGCAGCCGATGTCCGAGCGGCCGTCGCCGTCGAAATCGTTCCGCGCCGGGGGGGTGATCGCCGGGTCGCGATAGTTTGCCCACACCGTTCTTGAACCGTCCAAGGTGACGACGCAGGTGGTGCCCGAAGTGCTGGTGCAGCCGCTCCAGACTCTGAAAGTGTTGTTTCCGGACACGGCGGGCGCGGTGAGGGTCACCTGGACTGCGCCGTCGTAGAGACGCGTGAACGGTGTCGGTCCGCTCCCCTGGCCGCTGCCATCGTTCGGGCTCACCGAAATCGTCACCCCGCTCGTCGGGTTCGTCGAGGCGACGGTCAGGGTCGCGGCGACCTGGGCCTGGCCGGAGCCGGGGTCGACCATCAACCCCGCGACGTCCACGGCTTCGAAATCCGCGCCGGTCAGCAAGTCGAGCGCGTGGAGCAGGTCGTTGTCCCAGCGCTCGTCGGGCGTCCCGCTGACGTACCAGTTCGAACCGTTGTCGGCGAGGATGATGCCGTAGCTCTTCATCGCCTGCAGAATGACCTGGAGCCGCGGATCGAAACCGGCAATGTCGAATGAGGCCTTCAGGCGGAAGCGCGCTCCCATCGGCGGGACTGTCGGGCTGCTGTTGCTGGAGGCATGGTGCCGCGCCGGCCAGAGGTAAGACCGCTGGGTGACGCTGGCGGTGAAGCGGAGCGCGTGGTCGATGCTGCCGGCCGCGACTTCGTCATAGCGGACGAGGCCGGGAAGGATGGGCAGCCCGGCGGCGTCGGCGGAAGTCCAGCCGGCGGGTCGCAGGGCGTGCGAATTCAAGTCCCAGATTGCACCGGAGCCGGCGGACCACTGGCCACCGGTGAAGCCGGCATCGTAGAGCTCATACAGCTTGCAGGTCTCCGTGTCCACGATCAGAACGTGATGGTCGGAGCCCCACTCCCGCAGCGGGCTGGTGGGAATCGGATAAGGACCCGGGTCGGACTCGCCGGGGTAGTAGAACGACGGGCGAACTGCGGGCACCTGCGACCCGGCGACGAGATTGACGGGGATGCCTATGGGCCCCCCATCCCACGTGCCGGAGCCGAAATCCATGTGGAAACCCCTGCTGCGGCCGATGCTCGAGACCCAGTCGTCGGAGCGGGCGTGAACGGGCAGGGTGTCCACCCGGACATTCCAATGTTGTCTCCGGGGAAGAGCGGACAGCCGCCCAGCAGCTGCCCTTCGGTTGCCAAAGCAACGGCGTTGGTTTCCCGTGCCGACGTCTGGTTGACGGCGATCGATGAATCCGGCGTGAACAACAGACCAACAAGTGGCGCGGCGATTAGCCCCATCCGATGAAGAAGTCTCATCGCACCCTCCCCCAATAAATACCATAAGCGCTGAAGTTGGTTCCAGATGTGCCCCATCTCACATCCCGAAAGGCTCTTTTCGCCCCGTAAAGCCAAAACTTTGCTGTTGACATGGTCATAACATTATGATGATATAACGTCATGACGATACAAAACGTCGGTGCGGGGACTCCCGGGATAGTCGACCGCAAGAATCAGGAGAAGCTGTACATCCAGATCATGCGCATCGTCGTCGACGAGATCGGCAGAGGCACCTGGGCGATCGGTCACCGCATCCCCAGCGAAGACGAGTTGGGCGTCCGCTACGGCGTCAGCAAGATCACGATCCGGCAGGCGCTCTCCAATCTGGCCGCCGATGGCTATCTGATGAAGCTCCAGGGGAAGGGGACGTTCGTCGCCGGCAATCGGCCGGTTGTCGGGTTGACGATGAAAACGGGGTTCACCGACGGGCTTTTCGGAAGGGGGGTGCAGGAGGCACGGGAAGTTCTGGAACGAGGCGAGGTCGAACCGCCGGCCGAGGTGCGCCGATTGCTGGTCAGCGAGGGGCCGATCTACCGGATCGCCACGCGCCGTCTGGCGGAGGGCGTGCCGGTTTCCTCGGACGAGTCGTTCATACCCGTCGGGCTGCTCCCCGGCATCGAGGGGGATGATCTCGGCGGCTTCGCGCTTTTCGCGGCGATCCAGGAGCGCGGGACGCGCAAGGTCTTCAGGATGCGGCAGACCGTCGAGATCACCACGCTGAACGACCGGGAGGCCGCCACGCTCGGCGTGGAGCCCGGCAAGCCGGCCCTGGCGGTGCACCGGCTGTTGATCGGCGCGGAGGACCAGCCGCTCGCCTATAGCCGTATCGTCGAAATCGGGGAGCGGTTCAAGCTCCAGACCGAATTCGAGCGAATCAGATAATCGATCAGTACGGGCAGAAAACCTTGAAAATGGGGGAGAAAAAGAAGATGAGCGGACCGAGGAAACTCTACGAGTTCCTCATGGCGGCGTCGGTGGCCCACGCCAAGTGGGACTTCGAAGTCTCGATGAGCATCATCAAGAACCGCAAGAAGATGCTGTTGTTGCTGGCGCTGGTGACGCCGATCCTGGCGATCTCGGCGTTGAGCGCGGCCGACCTGATCGGCAGCAAGACCGCGTATGCGCCGGCGCACTACACGACGACGATCTTCATGGTCTCGATCCTGGTTGGACTCGCGGCCGGGTTGATCACCGGCTGCATCGGCGCCGGCGGCGGCTTCATCATCACACCGGCGCTGATGGCGGCCGGCGTCAAGGGCATTCTCGCGGTCGGCACCGACGTGTTCCACATCTTCGCGAAGGCGATCATGGGCACGACGGTTCACAAGAAGCTCGGCAACGTCTCGGTCAAGCTCGCGATCGCGTTCCTGATCGGCTCCGGCGGCGGCACGTTCGTCGGCGGCTGGATCAACAAGACGCTCTACAACAAGGACCCGCTGCTCTCCGAGGCCTTCATCAGCTCGGTCTATGCCGTTCTGCTCGGCTTCCTCGGTTTCTACGCTTTCGCGGACTACTGGAAGTCGCGCAATGCCAAGGAGACCGGCGGCGGACACGGCGCGCACGGCGGCCCCTCGGGCATGACCCCGCTGGCCGTGAAGCTGCAGAAAATCAACATCCCGCCGATGATCACCTTCGACGAGGACTTCGGCGGCCGGCAGATCTCCTGGCTCTGGGTCGCGATCGGCGGCTCCATAGTCGGCGCGCTCGCGGCGATCATGGGCGTTGGCGGCGGCTTCGTGACCTTCCCGATGTTCGTGTACGTCTTCGGCGTCTCGACGGCGACGACGGTCGGCACCGACATCCTGCAGATCATCTTCACCGCCGGGCTGGCCTCGATTGCCCAGTACGCGATCTACGGCTACGTCTTCTACACGCTCGCGATGGGGATGCTCCTCGGCTCCCTGATCGGCATCCAGGTCGGCGCGCTGACCACGAAGGTCGTCAAGGGGATCCACATCCGCGGTTTCTACGCGATCTCGATCCTCGCCGGGTTCATCAACCGCGTCTCGACGCTGCCGAAGAAGTTCACCGAACTGGAAGTGGTGAATTTCCCGAAGGCGTTGAACAACGGCATCGAAACCGTCGGCAATGTGATCTTCTGGATCGTGGTCGGCTTCTTCGGATTCTGGATCATCAGCAAGTTCGTGACCAACATCAAGACGTTGCGAGAGGAGGGGTAAAGTCATGGCAAAGCCAAACAGCAAGACCTTTGCCGTCGGTGTCATGCTGGCGATCTCGTTCTTCGCCGTGCTGGCGTTGATCTTCTCGCCCGTCTTCGGCGCGGACAAGGACGGCAAGGCCATGAACGGCCTGACCTACGCCGACGACCTGTTCAACAAACTCTCCAAGGGTTCGTCCTACTTCATCCCCAAGCTGCAAAAGGGCGTGCAGAGCTACGCCGGGAAGCCCTTTGCCGCGGAGGTCAAACTCGAGAAGCCCGAGGTGGCCGAGTTGGCCGCAAAGCTCTTCACGGCCGCCGGCGCGACGGCGACGGCCGACGGCGGAAAGCTCGCGGTCTCCGGCGACCTCGGCGCGGTGCTTGCCGCGGTGCTGCGCGACGCCGACGAGATGTACCGCAACGACGGCAAGGCAGTCGCAGAGCGCTACGGCGTGAAGGAGAAGGATGCGCTGCGGGCCTGGTGGACGTCCCTCTCCTCTGTCGACAAGTACCTGAAAAAGAACGGCAAGATCGAGGAGGCCAAAATGGTCTCCGACGTCAACAAGAAGGCGGTCGAGACGGCGTACAATTACTACGGCGTCGAGGCGCAGAATGTCGCCGACAAGGCGCTGCTGATGACGGCCCTGCTCGTCTTCTACGTCATCTACACCATGTGGTGGGGCTTTGCGATCTTCTACATGTTCGACGGTGTCGGCCTGACGATGACGAAGGCCAAAGTGAAGAAGGAGGCCTAGGAAAGCCATGAAGATACTCGTACCGACCGACGGATCGAAGTACGCCGAAGCGGCGCTCGCGGTTGCCATCGACCTGGTGAAGATCAAGGGTGCGGAACTCTGCCTGATCTCGGTGGCCCCCGCCATCGAGGAGTACGAACTGGAGTTCTCGGCCGGGAGCCGGGAGGCCATCCGCGGCGAATTCGAAGCTCGCGCGGCGAAGGTCATCGAGAGAGGGGCCGCCATTGCCGCCGCTGCCGGCGTGCCGGTGACGTGCAAGAGCGAAACCTCGGCGGCTTCGATCCCGGATGCGATCGTGGAGTACGCCGAGAAAGAAGCGGTCGATTTGATCGTGATGGGAACCCGGGGGCTCAGCCCCAGTTCGCGGTTCCGCATGGGCAGCGTGGCCTCGAAAGTGGTGCGCCACGCACCTTGTTCCGTGTATGTGGTGAAGCAGAGAGTTTAGGATCACTTGCCCCGGGACCCCGTCGTCCTGGCAGGACTCTCGTCCCTGCCGAGCGTCGGGGTCCTGCCGCTGAGAACTTGCAGGTGGGCTGTTACCGCGGCCGGTCAGAAAGAAAAGCGCGCCAGAAATTCCAGTCGGAAGTTGTGCTGCTTTTCGCCGAATTCGCTCAAGCGGCCTCCGGCCAGAACGGTTCCCCTCAGGCGCAGCTCGAGGTTGGTAATCCCCCGGTACGAGATCTCCGGCGCGATCGAGCAGCTCTTGTCGTCGGCGTTGACGATTGCCGTCACCGCCGGCGTCCAGTAGAGAAAGTCGAAGGGGTCCTTCTGGCTGACGCGCAGATACAGATAGTTTTGCCCGGCGTTCGGCCGCCCGTAGCTCTTCTCGGTGACCGTCGCCGCCTTGTTGAGGAGCACGTCGCTTCCCGACGAAAGATAGGCATCGTGCGCATTGTGCACAAAGGTGAAGTAATCCCGCATCTGCTGCTCCGTGAAGCCGGTCCCATTCCGGTAGTATTCGAGTATGTAGGTCGTCTCCTTTTCGGTGAGATACCGTAATCCGAGCAGCCAGTTCGAGACGTCGGCGGCAGTCTCACGGGTGCTCCCATCGCTCGCGATCAGACTCTGCCTGAAATCGGTGATGAGGGCGTACTCTCCGTGGACTTCGAGGTTCGTCGTGATGTTCCGGGAGAAATCCAGCCCGTAGCGTGATGTTCTGCTCCCCCCCGAGAGGAACAGGAAGTCGATGTCCGTATCGTACAGCAGGAAATAAACCTTCCCGGCCGCATTCAGATGGTCGGATTCCCCGAAATCGTCGTTTATGTGGGCAAATACAGGGATCAGCACGGGGGTTACGGAAATCGTCTTGAGGGGACCCTGAAAGCTCTTGATGTAGTCAGCAGACACCACGACAAAACCTTCGAGGTTCAACTCGGGCTCGTCAGGGTTCTTCGGCCGATCCACGAAAGCTACGGGATTCCATGCAGAGCCCGTGCCCCACTTGAGCGTCTGTTTGCCCGCGCCTATCGTGAGGAACGGTGCGGGCCTGACCGCAAGAAATGCTTCGTAGGCTGTAATAGTGAACTTCGACCCAAGATACGAGTCCTGGTAGGCGGCGTGTCCCCGCACGAAGAGTTCAGCGATGCCTTTTTCATAACCGCCTTCGAGCTGAAGGGCTGCGTTGTACTCCGGGAGGGTCCGCCCCTCGTTTCGGTCGTAGAATCGGAGCTTGTGCAGGGCCGCGTCCCGGTCGAGCCCGGAGAGCAGGGGCCTGAACTCCGCGTAGCCGCCGAGGTGGTAAGGCTTCTTCTCGGTCTCCGACACGTCGAAGGTGTATTCCTCAGCATGGAGGAAACTTGAGGACAAGACCAGGAACAGTGCCAGGCCGCCAATCGCCAAAGATGGCCAGCGAAGGCGATTCATGGCCGGCTCGAGGCTGTTGTCGGCATCCGCCAGCGCCGCTTTCTATCGCAACGACTCGAGATTCGGCATGAAGGTCAGCGTGAAGACCTCGTCCTTGTAGTCCCGCGCCTTGGTTTTCGCCACGAGGATGACGGACTTGTAGCCCTTGTAGAGCGGGCTGTCGGTCTCGATGACTGCGGGTCGGACCACTCCGGCACCGAAATCCTTCACGTCCTTGAAATACAGGGTCTTGATCAGCAGACCGGCTTCGGTCAGGCATTCGATCTTCGTCGGGAGTTTTCTGTCCTTCTCGGCCCAGATCCTGATCCGGTCGTAGGCAACGGTCTTCGTCCTCGCCTTGAGGTGAAGAAGGTACTCGGTTCCCTGCTCCTCGAGCTTCTCGACGGTGTACTCCGTTCCGTAATCGAGCTGCAGGATGTCGGCGTTGTTGAAGACCCCGCCGACCACGCTCTGGAGGCTCGTGATGCGGATCGGCTTGCCGACGTTGGGTATGTAGAACCACATGTTGTCCCCGAGACGCAGGGTGCTCCGGCCCTGCTCGCTCGCCGGCGCGATGAAGAGCGATGCGACCTTGTCCCGCCCCTTCTTGATCGTGAAGAGGGTGAATTCCTTCTTGCGGCCATCGGGCTCGATGTTGATGAGTTTCCGGTACGTTTCGTACGACTCCGGGTTCAGATTGCGGTCGATCTGTCGGAGAAGCTCCGTTCCGTCGATGGCCGAGGCGGGAAGCGCACATCCAAGCAGCATCAGGACCAAGACAAGAGTACGCATGGCGAATCTCCTCACCCGGGCCGGCCGGAAGTGCTAGACATGTCTCAGCGCCTCGATCGGCTCCATGCGCGACGCCTTGAATGCCGGCTGGAGACTGGCGATCACCGAAACAACAATGACCGTTGCCGATATGACGGCGAGGTCGCGAAGGTTGACGTGCGCCTGCAGGATCAGGCCCTGCTGCATGCCGAAATTGAAGGTGATTCTGGACATGGTGATGACCGAAACCGCCACGATCCCGGCAACATTGCCGATGACCGCCCCGACGATGCCGAGACAAAAACCCTCGATCACGAACATGTTCAGAATCCTTCCCGGTGGCGTCCCGATCGCGGCGATGGTGCCGATCTCCCGTATCCGCTCGTAGACGGCCATGATCATGACGTTCGTGATGCTGATCAGCACGATGGCGACCAGCATCAGCCGGATGAAAAACGTCAGCACGTCGATCATCCGGGCAATGGTGAAGAAGGGCGTGAGTTGCTCCCAGGTGTGAATCTCGAAGATCGGCTCGCCCTCCTGGTTCATCTCCTGGACGAGCTGCGCACCCAGTGTCTCCCTGAAGTCGTGGAGCCCGTCGAAGCTCTTGAGCCGGATGGCAATTTCGCTCACCTCCGGCTCATCCATCCTGAGGATCTCCACGCCGTCGTCGAAGTGGATATACCCATCGCGGCCGCCCGGGCCCGTCACGCTCTCGAGCAGGCCGCCGACCTTGAACTGTTTGCCGTTCACGGAGCCGTCCCGGTTCGTGGCAACGACGACCACCATGTCCCCGACGTTCACCTTCATGCCCTTGGCCAAAAGGTCGGGGATGAGGATCTCGCCCCGTTTGAGGTCCTTGACGCCGTCGTGCATCCTCGACGGGAGCAGCGGCACGACGGCGAACTCCTTTTCGGGGACCACGGCATTGAGCCTGATGCTCGTGGTCTCGGTGAAGTTGCTGAACATGCCGCCGAACTTGATGCGGGGGGACCAGGCCGCGATTCCGGATTGCGCCTGCAGGACCGTCGTGACCCGCTGGAGGGCGCCCGCCTTGAGATTCAGATTCAGCGGCAGGTTGTCGATTGATGCCACATAGCCCTGGCGGTGTACCTGCACGTGCCCGAGCATCGAGTCGGTGATCTGGCCGATCATCATGTTCTTGAAGGAACCCGACACCGCCATGAACACGAGGACGAAGACCACGCCAACGCTGATGAGCGACGCGGTGAGCAGCGTTCTTCTCTTGTAGCGCAGGAGATTCCGCAGGGCGATCTTGAACAGGTTACCCATGAGGCCCGCCTCCCCGCACGTCTTTCCCTTTGAGTTCCCCGTCCTCGAGCGTGTAAATGATTTCCGCTTCGCCCACAATCTTCTGATCGTGGGTCGAGAAGACGAACGTCGTCTTCAACTCATCCCGCATCCGCTTCATGAGCGACAGGACCAGGTAGGCCGTCGCGTGGTCCAGGTTGGCGGTCGGCTCGTCGGCGAGCACGAGCTGCGGGTTCGTCACCAGCGCCCGCGCCACGGCCACCCGCTGCTTCTGACCGCCGGATATCTGGTCGGGGAATTTGCCCTGCTGCTCCAGCATGCCGACACCCTCCAGGAGGGCGCTCACGCGCTTTTTCCGCTCCGCGGCGGCTACGTTCTGCACCATCAGCAGTGGGTACTCGACGTTCTCGAAGACCGTCAGGACGGGGATGAGGTTGAAATCCTGAAAGATGAAACCGATGGTGCTGCCTCGGAAGGCCGCGCTCTGCGTGCGGCTCAGGGCGGCCACGTCCGTGCCGGCAACGGTCAATCTGCCCGCCGTGGGCCGGTCGAGGCAGCCGATCAGATTCAGCAGGGTTGTCTTGCCGCTTCCCGAGGGTCCCACGAAAGAAACGAAAGCTGCGGTCTCGATGGCGAAGCTCAGGCCTTTCAACGCCGCGACGCTGACGCCGCCTGTCCGGTAGTCCTTGCTGACGTTATCCGCGACAATCAGACTCATCGTTGACTCCTTCAGAGCCTATCGCTTCGGAAAACCCTCGTTCGCCGGCTCATTATAGTCCCGATCCTTCGCCGCGAGTAGCATCGGAATCTCGCAGGACGAGCAAGTCTCGATTGAAACCCTTGGCGGCATTGAGTATAGAATAAAGTCATGGAGAGGGAAATTGTCATTCGCCTTGGTGCGTACGCCGGGGTCTTCGCCCTGATGGCGCTGCTCGAAGCGATGGCGCCGAGGCGGCGGCTTCGCACTCCGAAGGCGGCGCGGTGGCTGAGCAATATCTCCGTCACCTTCCTGGGCGCGGCACTTGTCCGCCTCGCCTTTCCGGTCACCGCAGTTGCCTTCGCCGCCGCGGTCGAGGCGCGGGGGTGGGGGCTCTTCAATAACGTCCCCCTCCCCACCCTCCTCGAGACCGTGCTCGCCGTGATCGCCCTCGACCTCGTCATCTACGTGCAGCACGTGGTCTTCCACCTCCGCCCCCTCCTCTGGAGGCTGCACATGATGCACCACGCCGATCTGGACATCGACGTCACGACCGGCGCGCGATTTCACCCGCTGGAAATCCTCCTCTCCATGGTCGTCAAACTGTGCTTCATCGCGGTCCTCGGCGCCTCCCCGGCGGCGGTAGTTGCGTTCGAGGTGATCCTCAACGCCATGGCGATGTTCAACCACAGCAATTTTGCGCTCCCCCTCGCCCTCGACGGACCGATGAGGAGCGTTCTGGTCACGCCGGACATGCACCGGGTGCATCATTCCGTCATCATCAAAGAGATGAACAGCAACTACGGCTTCAATCTCTCGCTCTGGGACCGCCTCTTCCGCACCTACCGCCCGCAGCCGCTGAAGGGGCACGAGGCGATGACGATCGGGCTCGCCAACTACCGGGAGCCGGGTCATCTGATGCTGCCGCACATCCTGGCGCTGCCCTTCACGGCAAAACTGCTGCGCTGACGACGAAGGAGAGCAGGTGAGCTTCCTGGAGTTCCTGCAGAGAATCCCCACCGTCTCCGCCGAGGAGCTGCGACCGGAGCTTGATCGCGCCGGCGTCGGCGATGTCATGCTTCTCGACGTTCGCGAGGCGGCGGAGTATGCCCGGGAACACCTGCCCGGCGCCCGGCACATCCCCCTGAGCCAGCTGACCGACCGCGCGGGGGAAATCGACCACGCGGCGCGCATCGTCACCTACTGCGGCGCCGGAAGGCGCAGCCGGTCGGCTGCCTCGATACTCATCGGCCAGGGCTTCCCCGAGGTCAGGAGCCTCGAGGGGGGTATCGCCGCCTGGAATGGCCCGCTGGCGCAGGGAGAATACGACCACGGGCTCTTCCTGCTCGGGGAGGGACCGACTCCGGTGCAAGCGCTCGCTTTTGCGCTCGCCCTCGAGGAGGGTTCGCAGGTCTTCTACGAGCGGATGCGCGGTCTCGCGCCCGGTGCGGAGGCCCGCGCCCTTCTCGACAGCCTGGTGCAGGCCGAGGAGCGGCACCGGGCGCTGCTCCTCGGAGCGCAAGTGTCTCTGCCGGGAGGACCCGCTGCCGGCCGGGAGGCGCACGGGGACACCGCAGCGGACTGGATGGAAGGAGCCGTCCGGATCGAGGAGGCGGTGGCCTGGGCTGCGACGCCGGGACGTTCGGTCCGCGACATCTTCGACCTTGCGATGCAGATCGAGGCGAATTCTCTCGATCTTTATCTCAAGATGGCCCGCCGCGATGATCTCGCTGCGCTGCGCGCCACCCTGCATCGGCTGATCGAGGAGGAGAAGGGACACCTGCGCGGCCTGGGCGCCCGGCTCGACCGTCTTCCCGTCTAGTTTGCCGGAAGCGGCGCTCCCCGTCCCGCCGCGGCTATTTCCCCAGTATCCGGTCCAACAGCCCCTTCTTTCCGCCTCCTCCCTCCTCAGGCAATCCGAGATGGCGGCGGACCGCCGCTTCAAATACATCCTCGTCGATGTCCCTCCCCTCAACGACAATCTCCTGCTCCACCATGACGGCCGGGGCAACCGGCAGGTCCAGGGCGTAATAGGAGTCGGTGTGGTACTCCGCTTTCGGTTTCGACGTCGCTTCGATTTGCAACGCGTACTTGCCGCCCAGCCTGGGCAGCATCTCCATGAAATGCTTTCAGGGCTTGCCTTGCGGTTCATTCAGAAAGACACGAATCTTGAGCATCGGATTCCCTCCTCTGTCCGTGTTACTGGTTCCCGCGCGCCGCCTGCATGCGGGCCAAAAAGCCATCGGCCGGGAGATAGTCGACCAGGCGCAATGCCGGCAACTCGCGGCCGTCGGTTCCCAGGAAGACAATCGTCGGCACCCCCTTGATCGAGTACTTCCGGAGCAGGTGTTCATTGAGAAGATTGCCGCTGCTCGTGAGGTCGACCTTGACCACGGTAAAGTGTGCCGTCGCGAATGCCACCACCCGTTTGTCATCGAAGGTTTCGTCCTCCAGCCTGCGGCAGGGTGTGCACCAGGCCGCCGAGAAGTCGATGATCACCGGTTTGCCCTCCTGGAGCGCGGTCGCGACGAGTCGGTCCGAATAAGGCTGCCATGGCATCCCCGGTCCGCGGAGGAGCCGGCCACCGGCGAGCGTCAGGGCGAGAAGGACGCCGAGGACGCCAACCACGGTTCGAAAGAGGGCGAAACCGCGCGATCCCCCGGCAATCGTCGTTCTCCACCCCAGGTCGATGCCGGCGATCAGAGCGACGGCGGCCAGCAGGATTGGCCCCACGTCGGGAGGAAAGACCGGGCGCACAAAGTGCAGGGCCATCCCGACCAGGACCCAACCCATGAGGCGGCGCACCCAGACCATCCATTCCCCCGCCCGTGGGAGTCGCTCCAGCCGGCCGCTGAAGAGCGCCAGAAAGAGCAGGGGAAGTCCGAGGCCGAGACTCAGCGTGAAGAAGACCGTGAATCCGAGAAGGGCGCTGCCACTGCTCGCCACCCACGTCAGGAGTCCGAGCACGAAGGGCCCGATGCATGGCGCCGCCACGACTCCCATCGTCAGGCCCATGAAGACGCTGCCGGAAAAGCCGGCGAAGGAACGCGACGCGGAACGCGTCAGGCCCGATGGCAGGCGCAGTTCCCAGAAGCCGAACAGACTCGCGGCGAAGGCGAGCAGAACGACCGCGACGGCCGCCAGTACGGCTGGGTTCTGCAACGCGGCGCCCATGAGCCCACCGGTGAGTGCGGCGGCAACACCGAGCAGCGAGTTCGTGAGCGCCAAACCGCCCACGTAGCAGAGGCCATGCGCAAGAACACTCCCTTTCCCGCCGCTGCGACCGCCGAAATAGGAGACGGTGATCGGGATGATCGGATAGACACACGGGGTGAGATTCAAGGCCATCCCGCCGAGAAATACGCCGAGCAGCGTCCAGATCAGACCCCGGCCACTTTGGGATTTCGGAGAGGCATGCACCTCACCCGCCGGGGCATTCCCCACCGGCAGGCCGTTTGCCTGCCACTCGGGAAAACCTGTGGGATACCGATAGACTTCCTTGTATCCAAGCCGTACGGCCACCCGGGCCGCCGAGTCGCTACGGACTCATGTGAGGCCGGCTCAGTAAAAGACGAGCGGGCGCGATTTGTCCGCGCCAAGCGCCGCTTTCAAGGCCCAACGGTTCTTCAGTCGCGACCACCGCGTCGGCTCAAAGGAGAAGTTGATCGAGCCCGGGATGTGACCGGTGCGGTACTCCCAGTCCTGCCGCGTGTCGACGAGGAGGATTCGCCCCGGCCCGCGCTTCAGCATACCGCGCAATTCCCCGAGATCGATGAGTTGGTAGCCACCGCGGACGGCCTCGACGCGGACATCTTCCATCGTGGGCGCGCCGGCTGCCGAAAAAGCCTCGGGCGTCCAGAACAGCGCCGGAATGAGGAAGACGAGGCAGAATGCAGTCCATTCGCAAGTTTTTCGTGCGAGAATGTTACGCCGACTCATGGTTTGTCCCCTTGCAGGGAGACGGTCTCCCGAGACATCATCTTCATTTCCATCTCCATTCCACTGCTTCGCTTTGGCCATGGTCGTCCTCCCTGGTGGTGGGAGTTTGATGCCGGGAAAGAATCTGGCTCACATCCTCCGCGGGGGATCGGCATGTCATGCGGTTCCTTCACTGCAGCGTGGAGGCCAGCAGCTCCATGATATCCGTGATCCGGATCTGCTTTTCGTACCCCTGCATCGCCTCGTTGACCTTGGCATAGCAGGCGGGGCAACTCAGGATCAGCCGGTCGGCTCCCTTCGCCACCGCTTCGTCGATCGTCAATCGGCCCATTGCGATCGCGTTTTCGTGAAACACCTTGCGCGCGGCGCCGCCGGAGCCGCAGCATCGGGAGTTGAGGCCGTGGCAATCGAACTCCAGCACCGTGAGTCCCGGGATGCGCCGCAGCGTCTCCCGGGGCTCCTCGATCACCCCGACACCGCGGCTCAGGTAGCAGGGGTCGTGGTAGATGACCCGTTCATGCAGTGCACGCGGCACGCGAAGTTTCCCCTGGTTGAAGGCGTCGACGACGAATTGGGTGATGTGCCGGATCTTGAATGGCAACTCTTTGCCGTAGAGTGCCGGCCAGTCACGCGACATGATGTTCACGCAGCAGGGACACGAGCACACCAGCGTCTTCACGCCGCGCGCCTGATAGCCTTCGACGAGTCGCTTCACCAGTCCGGCAAGTAGTTCGTGCTGCCCGGTGATGAACAGCGGGAACCCGCAGCAGACTTCCTCTTCGGGCGGCAGCATCGTGAAAGGAATGCCGGTGGCGTGCAGCACGAGGACGTCGCCCCGCACCATCGGCATGGACTCGTAAGCGCCGGTGCACCCGGCGTAGTAGGCGATTTCGGCGCGCTCGGCAACGTGGACCTGCTCCGGAAGCCAGGGGGAATAGCGTTCCGCGGCCGGCTTGTCATAAGGGTTGCCCGTGCGTTCGATCGCCCCGGGCATCTTCGGCTGCGGCCCGAGGGGGCCGAGTCCGCGTCGAACCAATTCCTTGCGCAGCGTCGGCCAGAGTCGCTGCGTGAAAATCCCCACGGGGCAACTCTCGCCGCAGGCGCCGCAGGTCGTGCACTCGTAGACGGCCTTGGTGAAGTCTTCAAGCAGCTTCGGGTCCACCGCCTGGGGGCCGAGAAGGCGGGCCTTGATCCCGTCCGTTGCGCGCAGGAACTCCCGGAAAAGCCGGATCTTCTCCGGTGGAGCAATGGCCGGGTTCCCGGTGACCATCTGCACCGGGCAATGTTTCAGGCACTCGCCGCACTGCGTGCAAGCGTCGATCTCGATCAACTGCCGGGGCGAAAGTTCCTCGCCGAAGGACCGCTTATCGGTCATGCATCACCTCCTGGCGTTCACGATCGCGACGACGCGCATCCAGCATGACGAGCGGCGCGGTGAAGACATGGCCGGGAATATACAGGATCAGTGCGAGAACAAGTGCCAGGTGGACCATGAATATGGCGTTCTGCGGCGGAGGTGACGGGTTAAGCGTGACGATACCCAGCGCGAAAAGCTTGACCGCCACCAGGTCAACTCGGTATCGGGTGCTCATCAAGAGTCCCGTGGCGCCGATGGCGAGAACATTCAGCAGCATCAGAAGATTTGCTCTTGATGAGAATTTCTCCTGCCCGCTCAGCAGGCGGACGGCGAAGATATACAAGAGAGCCGCCGGCAGCAGAAAGCCGGCGATCCATCCCGGTGTCTGTGACCAGCGTACCCAAAACGGTGCGACTTCCAAGAAATAGCGAAGATGCCTGAGGACAATCAGGAACAGGGACGCATGAAACACCCACTCGCCGACCCAGAGGGCAGGATTCACGATGAGCAGCCTGCGAAGCATCATGATGTCCAGAGCCGTGTCGGCTGCCGCACGCACCGTCGTCGCCGCGCCACTGCTCGGACCGGCCTTGAAGCGCACGGCTGCCTGCAGCCAACGCAACGCATGGAGGCCAAGCCGCAGATAGAACGCCGCGATGACCGCGTACGTCGCGACGATGGCTATCATGCCCAGGTTGTCTTCACGGCAGATTGCTCAGGCCGCGCTTCATTTTCCAAAGAAAATACTTCTCGAATCCGAGCTTCATCCATTTTGCCCAGATCGCCTCCTTCAGGTAGGAACTCTGCCGCGGCGGGAGGACCGGGTAGGCCTTCATGATTGCGGCCGTGGGCCCCATGTCCATGAGGCAGATCACGCCCAGGTGCTCAGCCGCGGGGGGAGGCGCCCCCGTGATCTCCGCCGCGAGCGTCGCTGCCGCCACTTTCGCCATCTTCACCGTCATGAAGCCGGTCTTCGGAACCCCGGTCGGCACCGGCGTCGGCTCCGCCGGCGCGATCGCGATCGCCACGCCGACCGCAAACACGTTCTTGTACCGGGCGTGCCGGTAGTTCCTGTCCACGGGAATGAAACCCCGTGGATTCCCCAGTGACGCGACCGCCGCAATGCCTTTGAACGGCGGGGCGATCATGGCCAGCGCGAAGGGGATCTTCGTGCCGTCCTTGAGCCGGATCTCTCCCGGGGCGATCTCCTCGATGGCCTGGTTCACCAGCGGCTTGATGTCGCGCTCGGCAAACTCGTCCTCGATGAAGCGTCGCGACTTGCCGATGCCGCCGACACCCATGTGCCCGAGGTACGGCTCGGAGGTGAGGTAGACGATCGGCACCGCATGCCGCATTTTGAGCCGTCTGAGCTCGGCATCCATCTCGAAGGCCAACTCGTACGAAGGGCCGAAGCAGCTGACCATCTGCGAGGCGCCGAGCACCAGCGGCCCGGGCTTTTCCAGGATGCGCTTCCAGGTCTGCGCGGTTCGCATGGCCTGATCGAGGGTAAAAGTGCTGTCCGTGAAGCCCGTTTCGGGGCCGAGGCCGGGGATATCGTCGAAAGCCTGGTGCGATCCGGTAGCGACCACCAGGTAGTCGTACGGCACGTGCCTGGTCGCGGTTTCCACCCGGTGGTTCTCGGGGTCCACCAGCCGCGCCGCCTCGTGAATAAATGCGATCCCCTTCGGCCGGAGGATTTCGCTCGCCGAAAGCGTGATGTCGTCCGGTCTGCGCCACCCCATGATCAACCACGGCAACGAGGGAAGAAACACGAAGCGGTCGTCATCGCTGATGACGGTTACCTCCGCGCGCGCCCCGAGCAGCCGTTTGAGCTCGAGTGCGGCGGTCAACCCGCCAAAAGACCCACCCAACACCACAATCTTCGTCATAGCCTGACCCTTCTCAATGGACCGACAACCTGTCGGCTGCCGTTACGAGTCGGCGCGTTCGGGAAACCCGATGCGCACTCAACGCCCGGTCACGATCTGGTACCACATCCGCACTCCGGTGACCGCGATGATGACCGCAATCGCCAGCCGCAGGTGCTTCGTGTTGACCTTCTTGCTCATCCGGCTGCCGATCTGCGCGCCGGGGATGGTGCCGATCACCAGCGCGATCGCGTACGGCCAGATGATCTGGCCGGTGACCATCTTGCCGATGGTGCCCGTGATCGCCCCCAGCAGAACGATGCCGAGGGTGCTGCCGATCACGATCCGTGTCGGGATGCCCAGCAGATAGATCATCACCGGGATATAAAGGAAGGCCCCCGGCGCGCCGACCATGCCGCCGAAGCACCCGATGGCCAGACTGACCGCCGCCGCGAGCGGCTTGTTGAATTTCACGTCATCCGGAGCGATGTCCCCGCCCTGGTCGCGACGGGGGATGAACATCACGACCGCGGCGATGACCGCCAGGGTGGCGAAGATCGCAAGGAGCAGCGAACTCCGCGTGTTCTTCGAGTAAAGGGAACCGGCGAGGTTTCCAACGGCGTTCATGACGCCCATGACGATCAGGAGCTGTTTGCTGACGAACTTGTTCTTGTTGTGCACCAGCACACCGGTCAGGGAGGCTGACAGCACCTGCACCATGCTGATCGCGGCGACGATCTTCATGTCGAATTGGCCCACGCCGAGCAGCGGCGGGACATAGAGCAGCAGCGGGATCATGAAGATCGCCCCGCCGAGACCGAGGAGGCCGGAGAGGAACCCGCCACCGAGACCGAGCCCCAGCAGGGTAGCCAGCAGCGACCAGCTCATATGCAATATTCCAGGTTCTGCTGGATCGCATCCCGGAGCTGCTCGAAGGTCACCGTGCCATCCTTCACGAGAACTTCCCCGTTGACGACCACCGTGGGACAGGGTGGGTCCGTTCCCGGGTGGTACTCCGGCGAGGTCTTCTTCACGATCACGATTTCAGCACCCAGTTCGGCCTCCGCACGGGAGGCGACCGCGAGGTTCTGCCGTCACCTCTTTCCCATGGGTTCGTTGCTGTAGAGCGTGATGATCGGCTTCTTCATGGCGTCCTCCCCTTTCGTGGTGATGGTGTGACTTCGTGGCTAGGCGAACAGATCGAGCGCCATCCGGGCGCACGCTGCGATTATCAGGACGCCGAGAGCCACCCGGAGGGCGCCCGTCGGCATGCGACGCGCGAGCGCGACACCGGCCAGCGACCCCGGCAGGATGCCCGCCAGCAACACGGCAGCGAGCAGCGGGGGGACCTGTCCAGTAACCGCCTTGCCGAGAAATCCCGCGAGCGACGCGAAGAAGATGATGACCATGTTGCTGCCCATCGCGATCCGCAGCGGCACCCTGAGGAGGGTCACTGCCATCGGGATCAGAATGAACGACCCGCCCTGTCCGACGAGTCCGCTGAGAACGCCGATGCCCAGGGCAGTGCCAATGGCACCCGGTGTCGAAAAAGCGCCGGGTCGGTACCCCGTCCCGTCTCCCTCCGGCTGCGGCAGCAGGATCAGGACGGCGGCCGCCAGCGAGAGCAGCAGGAAGAGACCGAGGAGAGACCGGTGGCTGAAGAATTTCGATCCCGCCCCGCCCACGAGCGCCGCCACGAAGATGACGCCGCTCATCACCCCGGCGAGGCGCCGGTCAACGTTCCCCGTCCGCCAGTGCGCGACGCCGCCGAAGAGGCTCGCGAAGAGCGCCTGGGAGATGGTCAGGCCGCCGACGGCATGCATCGAGAGCGGCTCGAGTCCGAAGATCCGCGGCAGATACAGGAGCAAAGGCGCCGTGACGATTCCGCCGCCGATCCCGAGGAGTCCGGAGAGGGCTCCGCCGCCGGCCCCGATCAGGAAGACAAGCAGCGGCAATGTCATCTCGCCATCAAGTTAGACTTGTCGTGAAGAAGATGATATTTCATAATAGTCATGATTATGATAAGTAGTTCTCATGGAAGATGAGCTCGCGCGTCTGACGCTCCACCACCTGCGAATCTTCCGCGCCGTTGCCCGCCATCGCAGCTTCACCGCCGCCGCCGCCGAATTGCATCTCACCCAGTCCGCCGTCTCGGTGCAGATCCGGGAACTGGGCATCGTACTGGGCACACCACCATTCGAACTCATCGGGAAGAAAGTGCACATCACGGATGCCGGACACCTGTTGCAAGCCTATGCGACGCGCATGGAGGGGTGGCTGCGGGAGATGACTCAGGACTTCGCCGCATATCGGGAGAATGGCACCGGCATCGTCAGGGTCGGTGCCAGCACCTCACTTGGGACCTATTTTCTGCCTTCGCGGCTCGCCGAATTCTCGGTGGCATATCCCCGGGTCAAGGTCACTCTCGTCGTTGAAAACTCGGCACACATTGAAGAGCGGCTTCTGACCAACGAATTCGATCTGGGGTTCATCGGGACCGCCGGGACCTCCCGGGACATCGTCTCGGAGCCCTTCCTGGAGGACGAGCTCTTCTTCTGCTGCGCCCCGGGACACCCGCTTGCCCGGGCCCGTTCCATCGCGCCGGAGCGATTCTTGAAGGAGCGAATGGTGATCCGTGAGCCGGGCTCGGCCACGCGGGCGACCATGGAAGCCCACTTGAACCGGCGGGGCATCTCTTTACCGCACTTCATGGAACTCGGGTCCGTGGAGGCGATCAAGCAGGTCGTGATGTCGGGGCACGGCATCGGCTATTTCTCGGCACTCACGGTGGGCAACGAAATCTCTGCGGGCTGGCTCGTCCGGCTTCGCGTCAACGGTCTGACCGCGGGCCGCAAGTTCTTCATCGTTCGCCATCGTCTCAAGAAGGAAACCGCGATACTGGCGACTTTCATTGCCTTCGCGAAGCAGTGGCAACCGAAAGCCGACTAGCGGATCGTTTCATTTCACGAACTAGTGGCGATATCCGACAAGAGCGTTATTATTGGAAGGTGGGAATTGGACAGAAATCCGTCGAGGACTTGCGCGAGGAGAATCGCCGGAACCGGGATCGCTACGGTGTCACGGCCTGGTTCTACGACCTGCTGGATACCCCTTGGGAACTCCAGTACCGAAAGTGGCGTCCACAGCTCGTAGGCGATCTGCACGGCGAGGTGCTGGAGGCAGGGGTCGGCACGGGGAGAAACCTCAAGTACTACCCGTCAGATGTCGCACTCACCGCGCTGGATTTCAGCCCCGCGATGCTGCGACACGCTTCGCGGCGCTGCCGTGAGGCGTCGTGTTCCGTGCGGCTGCTTCAGGACGACGCCTGCGACATGACCTTGGTCGAGTCCGACCGGTACGACTGGGTTGTGGCGACCTTCCTCTGCTGCGTCCTCCCGGCCGGTCTCCAGGAGCAGGCGATCGCCCAGTTCGGGCGGGTGCTCAAGCCCGGGGGCAAGTTCCGGTTACTCGAGATGGTGTACTCGCAGGACCCGGCGTTGAGACGGCGGCAGGATCTCTTCGCACCCTTCGTGGAAAAAGTCTACGGCGCGCGCTTCGATCGCGACACGCACCGGCATCTCCTGAACAACCCCGAGCTGCAAATCACCTCAACGCGCTTCATCAAGCACGACACCTACCTGCTGATCGAGGGGGAGAAGATCGGCTAGCAGAAGCGGCGGGGCTGAGCGCCCCGCCGCTTTTCCCAGAATATGCCGCGCCTTAGTGGCCGCCGCTGCCGAGGTACCCCGAGGCGGCGAGCGTGAGCACGACGACCTCGGTGACGGCCAGCAGGGTGTAGACCATGTCCTTCTTGGCGAAGAAGATCGGGATGATCCGGATGTAGCAGATCACCGTGATCGCGGCGAGGAAGGCGATCGGGATGAAGTTCAGGAAATCCCCCTTGCCGACCCGGTGCAGCCAGGACCAGCCGGGGTGGATGTTCGTGTCATGGATAAATTTTTTCCGCAGCTCGGGCGGCTCGGCCGGGATTTGCCAGTACTCCTCGGCGTGCCGGTCGATTTTCGTCTCGAGCAGGTACTGTTTCACCGGCATCTTCCAGTACTTCGGCAGGTCGTTGACCGGGGTGTGGGGCGGCAGGATCCCGGTGAGGTAGATCACGAAGG
>JANOHV010000013.1:0-9045 GCA_031406795.1 Candidatus Rokuibacteriota bacterium | reverse complement strand
TGCGGCAATAATCCGATTGCGCTCCTCCGGGCACGAACCCGTAACTGTCGATGGGGATTCGAGTATGTGGCTCTCGGCATCGTCGGGGACCGTGGACCTTTCTAGCCTCACAATCGAGATGTCGTTTGCGTACTTGACCCCGCAATTGTCGGCACGGCGACGGTTAAGGGAAAGATCCGCATCCCTCTTTTAACGGCTTGTTTTTGGCACGGTAGCGACGGCGGGCGCCTTGCCGCCGCGGGCAAGGCGCATGACGGAGCGCCTCTGCACGGGAAGGGAGGCCCCTGGGGGCCGGACGGGAGTGCGGAGGGCCGCCGGAGGTGGCGCAGGGGCGTAGGGAACGGAGGCACCGCAAAAGTTTACATAACCTCCGGTTATGTAAAAGCGGGAGCGAGGGGAGCCATGAAGGCGCGACCCTTGCGGAACGAGCCTGTTTTTTCCTTAACCGCTGCTTTGGCTGCAAGGGGCGTGACTGAATGGCCACGGCCGATAACTGCGCAGTTATCGGCCGTGCTGAGCGGAGCGGCTTTTGCGGTGCCGTAGTGACCGGAGTCCCGGAGCTGGCGGAGGTGGCCCGGAGCACGGGGCGGGCGGGGGATACTGGCACGGTAACACAAGCCTTCGTGGACCGAGAATCGTTGATCCTGGGGGAAACGTCAGGCGTCGGATCTGGCTTGAGACTGCACGAGGCAACCTCGACTTGACGGATCGATCAGACTCCCTTCTTTGAATGGAGCATCCTGATTCCATTCGCCATAACTGAAACACTCCTGTAGCTCGATAGAGCTTTTGAGTTTCTGACATTATCAGCCCATCCGATCAGATGGTCGGCTAATTTAGTCAACTCCTGCTTGACATGTATTGGGAGAGATACAACCGTTGCATAGTCGTATGAAATGAGATGTGCCTGTGAGCAGTAGAACATATTGAAAGCTTCCTTGTGAAATGCCTCGTTGGCGAACTTGGGGTCTGAATTGTTCCAGACATCATGGATCATAAAATCTAATTTGTGATTATAGTAATCAAGCAGACTGCGTGCTACTCGGCCATTTCCGTCGACAAAGGGATGGCAAATGAGAAAGTACATGTAGACAAACGCTAGGAATTCTTCGGCCTCATCTTTCTCCTTCTTGTCTACAAAACTATGCGCCAATTCGTCCACGGTTTTAAAAAAGTGTGGCAAAACCTGTATGTCCAAATATCCCGGCGTAGAATAGTGCTGCTCAAAGCGGTGAATGAAATTCCTAGGCTTAAAGCTACCGCTGATGATCGGATTGACGAGAGCAGGACTAATGTGTGGGTTGAGTGCTCGAAACAGGTTGTAATTATTTTGTTCTGCCAGATCACCTGTTTTTCCCCACGCCGATTCCAAGCCATGGATGGCATGGAAGACCACGCTTAACTGCCCAACTGGCAGGAGCTGATCCCACGATGAAAAAGCCCTGCATTCTTGGCGTGCGTAATGTTTCTTTTCCTGGTCGCTTGTTTTCATATCCCTAATCAAAAGACTTCTTTCGTTCGGTGGAGTTTGGAGTCTTAACAATGATCAGCTGCTTGCCTAAAGTAATGCTGACCTTATAGCCTTCTGGGCTGAGATAGACCCAGGACTTTCTGTCGTCGCTGACATCCATGCTTGGAATCTGGTACCCGTCGACAAAAGCTTTGGCAAACTCCGATGCCTCCATGCCAGCGGCATTGAACAAGGCATCGACGGCAACCTTCTCGAAAGCTATGGCAACTACGGCCGGGCTGTCGGGCCCACACGCAATAATACAGACAACACCATCCGTTCCATGGAGAACCAGAACAGATTGTCGTTCGGCAATGAGATCCCCAACTTCGAAGTCTTGTCCATCAGGAAACTTCTGTTTCAAGATCGCTGGCACCGTCCTGATATCCATTCCGATGAAGAGCCCTTTAATCTTCAAGGAGGGCTCAGGCGTGTTGGTTGTTCGGGCAGCAGGCGCGCCGGCGGCTGCTGCGGATGGTGGCGTCGATATCGGTGCAGGAGGTACATCGGGAGCAGGTTCCGAAGAGGGTACAGGTGTTGGCTGATCGGCTGCGTCAAATTCATAGCCATGCTCGCCCGCCTTGCTGTACCATTCGGCGGCCTTGGCGCTGTCTTTGGGTACGCCGATCCCTTCTGAGTACATCTCCCCGAGATTGATCTGAGCCGGAGCGCTCCCTTGCTCCGCCGCCTCGCGGTACCACTTCGCAGATTCAGCGTAGTCTTTGGGCACGCCGGTTCCTGTGGAGTACATCTCCCCGAGGTGTAACTGCGCCTCGACGTTCCCCAGTTCTGCCGCCTGGCGGTACCACTTTGCAGCCTCGGCGCTGTTCTTGGGTACGCCAGTGCCATTGGCATACATCTCCCCGAGGTGCAATGGAGCGTCAATGTCCCACTGTTCCGCGGCCTTGCGGTACCACTTCGCAGCCTCAGTGTAATCCTGAGGTACGCATGTATCTTTGTTGTGGTCGTACCTCTTGTAGTACATATCCCCGAGGAGGCGCTGATGAAGTCGCTCTCCGTGTTCCGCCTTCATGCTGTACCACTTGATTCCGGCGGCGGTGTCCTGAGGCACACCTTCACCCTTGCAGTAGATCTCGCCCAGTGCGTCCTGAGCAGGGCCATCGCCTTGCGCGGCGGCACTGCGGTACCACTTCATCCCTTCGGCGTAGTCCCGGGGTACGCCGATCCCTTCTGAGTAAATCTCCCCAAGTCTGCACTTAGCGTTGGCATCGCCCAAATCGGCGGCCTTGCGGTACCACTTGATCGCTTCGGCGTAGTCCTGGGTCCCATTACGGCCGTCGTAATACGAGACAGCGATGAGCACCATGCCTTCAGTGGACCCCTGCTCGGCAGCCTTGCGTAACCATTTGATCGATTCGGCACCGGAATAGCGCACCCCCAATAATACCTGAGCGTCAACGTTTCCCTGCTCCGCGGCTTTGCGAAACCATTTGATATCTTCGGCGTCGTTCTTCATGGATAGCATTTCCCCGAGGATGACCTGAGCTTTAACGTCGCCTTGCTCAGCTCGCCTTCTCAGTGTCTCTTCCCCCCCCATGGTCAAAACTGCAATGCGTCCCTCATAAACATACCTCAAGGAAGTCTCATCTTTTTGGGCATTACGTTCCTTCAGCCAACGGAGTTGTTCAGCCTTTATAGCTTCTTTGTTGGAGGTAGTGCTCATCGCGGTCTTGTATTGTGCGGAGAGTTGGTCATCGAGGTCTGAGAGTTGCTTGATTTTACAGATCAATTTCTCGGCTGTTGATCCTGCCTTCGCACAATCAAAGCTAGCTGCGTTGGCTATGTGAACCGATGCCGCCAAGGAAAGGACGAGTGCCCACGAACATGAGACAGTCCCTCGTTTCATAGCACTCCCTTTCTGTGGTCATGGTTACACATCACTGCCAGACTCCGGACGTAGCGTCAGTTCGACTTGGCGATCCGCTTAAGGATTTCCGCTGGACTGTTGTTCGCGAGGGCTTTCCATAGCTCGACCAGATAAAGCTGCTCCTCAATGGCCTTGTCCGTTAGACGGTAAACCGGCTCCCCCTCGGAGCCACTGCCGGTCTCCTCGATCCAGCCCTTTTCGATGAACTCGTCGAACGATTCGTCGAATGCGTCACGCATCACGGCTCGTTCGTTGTCAGCCATCTCCGGTCTACGCGGATTTCTGAGACGGTTCCAGGTGGCGGCGTGTCCTGTCGCCGACGCCAAGAAGCAACCCCTCGACGGAGATGTCCTCGTCCAGGTCGTCCCAATGGATGCCGGTGCCGCCGCCGCTGAGCTCGTAGTGCTCGCGCTGGGGCTGGTCGGCATGCAACAGGCGCGGGAAGAAAGCCAGCGGGACATTGAGGATCCTGCCATCGGCGAGATAGACGGTGAAGCTGTTCTCGTCAAAGGCGAGCCTGGTGGCCTGAGCGTTACTCGGGAAAGTGTTCATTCCAGCTCCTTTCGATCCGCCCACGGTTCTCCTCGGCGACTTTGGCCAACTCCCGCAGTTCTGCCGCATCCAGCCGGTAGGCCTCGGCGATGGCGACAAAGGGGTTGATCCAGAACTTGGCGGTGGCCTCTCCCTTTCTGACGTGGATATGCATCGGCTCGCGCGGGTCGCCCTCGTTGGAAAAGAAGAAGAACCGATAACCCTTATACCGGAAGACCACCGGCATCGCGCCTCTACCCTCCTACCTTGGTAGGTTCGTTCTTTTGCACCAAGGCGTCAAGGTAGTGCAGGAGCGCCCTTTGGTCTCTTTTGGGGAGGGTCTCGATCTTGCGCAGGCGTCGCCAGAGGGCGGCGTTCTCCGGGCTGCGCTCTTGCCTGACCTCCCGGATGCCCAGGAGTTCATCGGTGGAGACTTTCAACGCCTTGGAGAGCGGTGTAATCAGGTGCGCCGGCGGGTATTGCGTCTCCCCCTCGTAGTAGTGGATGACCCTGTTCGACACACCGACACTCTCGCCGAGCTGGTGCTGGGTGAGTCCCCGTTCCTTGCGGAGGGTGGCAAGTCTGCTCCCGAAGTCCGTGACCGTCGTTTTTCCTTTCATGGGCGATGATTCTATCTCTGGTAGTAAATCGCCCTTGACACAGAATAACGATAATCGTTATTTTATGGTAGCATGTATTTCGGGCGAAAAAGCGCTTGACACGATTTTTGTGGAGAGGAGGTGGCTGGAGTTGAGAACGATGCTTGAGACGACCGACGTCTTTCGAGGAGCGTTCCTGCTGTGCAAGGGCGGCAAGCTGGACGGGGCTTACGTCTCTGACTTCGATCGGCGGATCGTGGCATTCCGGATCGTCGGCGAAGACCTCTCGGAGATCGAGGAGACGTACCGCAACGGCAACGCCACGGTAAATCCTCTGCGGCTGAGGGAGAGCCTGAACCAGCTTCGAGACGTTTTGTTCCAGACCTTACGGGGTGACGAGAGAAATAAGACGAGAGGAGCGGCACATGCTGATCAATCGGGAGGAGCTCGCTGCGATCAAGCGGGCGGACCTGCGGGCGGTGGTGGAGTCCGGCGGGGTGGTGCTCAAGCGCAAGGGGACGAACTGGGTCGGCTTGTGTCCGTTCCACGATGAGAAGACCCCCTCATTTACTGTCAATCCCAAGACGAATCTTTGGCACTGTTTCGGGTGCGGCGCTGGCGGTGACGCAATCGGATTCCTCACGAAAAAAGATGGCCTCGGGTTTCGAGAAGCTGTCGAGAAACTACGCAGCGGCAATGGTAAAGGGTCTCCCACCCCGGCCCCCGCCCTTTTAAAAGGGCGAGGCGGCAAGACTGACGTGCCGGCGCCCGACGTTTCGTCACCAAATCGTGTGCGTTTGCTCAATCGTGTCGTGTCTTTTTACCACCAGACGTTTTGCGAAGACCCCCGAGCGCGTGAGTACCTCAAGGCCCGGGGGATCACGGACGCCGCGACGTTCGAGAACTTCCAGGTCGGCTATGCCAACGGGACGCTCCTGAACACCGTGCCCGAGGAAGGCGACGTCCGTGCCGCCCTCCGGGAAGCGGGGATCCTCACCGAGCGGGGCCGGGAGCTGTTCTACGGGTGCGCGGTGTTCCCGGTGTTCGACGAGAACCGGGACTGCGTGGGGCTCTACGGACGGCGGATCACGGATGGCGAGGTCAACCACCTTTACCTGCCCGGTCCACGGCAAGGTGTCTGGAACCACCCGGCGGTTAAGAGGAGTCCCACCCTGATCCTCGCCGAGTCCGTGGTTGACGCTCTGACGCTCTACGGATCCGGGTTCAAGGACGTGGTGCCATGCTGGGGTGTCAACGGTCTCACGGAGGACCATCTCGCCCTCATTGCCCGGCACAAGACCAAGGAGGTTTACGTCTGCTTTGATCGGGACGATGCCGGGGACAAGGGCGCCGAGAAGATCGCCGGGCAGTTAAAAGAGAAAGGCATCGCGGCCTACGTCATGCGCCTCCCCGCTGCCGGCGACGCCGCGACGAAGGTGGACGTGAACAGTCTCTTTGCAACCGTCCCCGAGCCGGCCGCGGTGTTCGAGCGGCTGCTGCGGGAGGCGAATCCGCGGACAGCCGTCCACTCCGACAAGTCGGTCAAGGCCGAGCGGCGGCATTACGAGCCGACTGAGGGCGGCTTTGTCGTGCAATACGGGGAACGTCGGTACGAGGTGCGCGGCGTCGAAAAGACCGGCCTCAGGCTGCGGCTCACGGTGAAGGCTGTCAAGCGAGGCCAGAGCGACACCCGGGAAAAGTTCCACCTGGACACCGTGGACCTGAATTCGAACCGCAGTCGCGTTCTGTTCGCGAAGGCCTGCGCGGAGCTGTTCGGGGAAAAGGAAGACCTGGTCGCCGAGGACGTCACCCGGCTGATCGAACTGGCGGAGGGGTGGTCGCCGTCGGCGAAGGAGGACAAGTCCAGCGCGCCGAAGATGACCCGGACCGATGAAGAGGAGGCCCTGGAGTTCCTGAAAGACCCTTCCCTCTTTAACCGCATTCTGGAGGATTTCGAGACGATCGGGCTCACGGGCGAGGAGGCGAACAAGCTCGTCGGGTACGTGGCCGCCACGAGCCGCAAGCTCGATGATCCGATCTCGGTGCTGGTCCAGTCCAGAAGTGCGGCGGGCAAGAGCACGTTGCAGGACGCCGTGATCTCGCTCATGCCGCCGGAAGACTGCATCAAGTACACCCGGCTCACCGGACAGGCGCTGTTCTACAAGGAGGAAGACAGTCTGGTTCACAAACTCCTCGCCATCGAGGAGGAACACGGTGCGCGGGAGGCCTCCTACAGCATCCGCAACATTCAGTCCGCGAAGTGCCTCACGATCGCCGCGACCGGCAAGGACCCGGCCACCGGAAAGCTCAAGACCGAGGAGTACCGGGTCCGGGGGCCGGTGGCGCTGATGATCACGACGACCGAAGTCGAGCTGGACTACGAGACGAGCAACCGGTTCGTGACGCTCACCATTGACGAGTCCCGGGAAATGACCGAGAAGATCCTCGACAAGCAGCGCGAGCAGGAGACGTTGGCGGGCTTGGTGAAGAAGGCCGAGACCGATTGCGTGGTGCGCCGCCACCAGAACGCGCAGCGGCTCCTACGGCCCCTGCAGGTGATCAACCCTTATGCCGGGCACCTGACGTTCCCCTCCGATTCCTTACGAGCGCGGCGGGACCACAAGAAGTACCTCGGGCTGATCAAGGCCATCGCGTTCCTGCACCAATACCAACGGCCGGTGAAGAGCGTCGAGCACGGCGGCGCGGTGATCGAGTACATCGAGGTGACGCTCGAGGACATCGAAAAGGCCAACCGCCTCGCCGGCGAGGTGCTGGGCCGCACGTTGGACGAGCTCTCCCCGCCCTCGCGCCTGCTCTTGAAGATGATCCGGGAGATGGTCGAGGCCAGGTGCCGCCAGGCGAAGACCGAAGTGGCGGAGTTCCACTTTACGCGCCGCGACGTGCGCGACTGGTGCCGGTGGAGCGACTTCCAGGTCAAGTGCCACATCAAACAGCTTGAGGACATGGAGTACCTCTACTCGGTCGCCGGCAAGAAGGGCAAGGAGTACATCTACGAGCTGCTCTATTCGGGCGGCGGTGAGGACGGCCGACCGTTCCTCGCGGGGCTCATGAGCGTGGAGCGGTTAAGGGAAAGGATCGCCGGGACCAAGGAACGCCCGGCGCCGCAGCCCTAACTTGGAGGGCGAATCCGTGAACTTGGAGGGTAGTTGGAGGGCGGTTGGTGGGCACTTGGAGGGCGACCGCGAAACACCGCCAGACCTTGCCCGGCAAGGAGTTACGGGCAATCCGTCCCCAACTTGGAGGGTTCGTGGCAAGAGCATGGATACCGCTCTCTCTTAACCGCCGAGTGTTCGTTGGCAGATGAGCGCGTTCGAGGATCTGCTTTTTGCGTTCCGGGAGCACCTGCAGGTCAAGAGCTACACCACGGCGAGCATTGCCACCTACACCGACTATCTGCGCGGGTTCTTTGCCTATCTCGCCGAGATCGGCGTCAAGGACGCCAAACGTGTCACCCGTGACCACCTCGAAGCCTACCGGCTGCGGCTCGCGGAGCACCGAGTCCGCGGCGACCGTGGTTACAGCGTCTCGACGCTCTGCCTCAAGGTCCGCGCGGTAAGGCGGCTGTTCGAGTACCTGGAGGCGATGAACCGGATCCTGGTCAACCCCGCCGAGACGTTCAAGGAGCCGAAGAAAGAAACCCGCCTGCCGCGGGTGGTGCTGACCGCGAAGGAGACACGGCGGATCCTGAATGCGCCGAACCTCTCGCTCGAAATCGGTGTCCGGGACCGCGCCATGCTGGAGGTCTTTTACTCCACCGGGATTCGGCTGGGGGAGCTGAGGCGCCTGACACTCTTTGATTGCGATCTGCAAGGAGGCTTGCTGCGGGTCAACAAGGGCAAGGGAGCCAAGGACCGGGTGATCCCCCTCGGCCGCCACGCCGTGAAGTTCCTGAAGACGTACCTCGCGAAGGTGCGTCCGCACTACACGCGGGGGAAACGGGCGGAGAGATGCCTGTTCGTGGGCCGATTGGGCGTGCCGCTTTCGCAGCAAGCCGTTCAGAAGACAGTGAGGAAATACGCGCGCGCCGCCGGCATGCGAAAGAATGTCACGCCCCACACCTTTCGGCACACGTTCGCGACGGATATGGTCCGAAATGGCGCGGACATCACCGCGGTGCAAAGGATGCTCGGGCATGCCAACCTCTCGGTGACGCAGTTGTATGCGCACGTTGCCGGCGTGGAGATCAAGAAGACACACCGTCTCTCGCATCCCCGGGAGCGTGACGAGGCGGTTAAGGAAGAATTCACTCCCGACATCAGGACCGTGAAGGAGCCGCGCCGCCGTGACTGACCTGGCGACCCTTGCGGAGCGCTATCTGGCGCACATGGCTGTCCGGAACCTCGCCCCCGGCACGATCAAGCAGCATCGCTTTTACCTCAGGCGGTTCTTTGAATTCCTTGACGAGAACGACGTGGACGACGTCGCCGGCATCACGCGGGAAGTCGTGCGGGGCTACCAGGCGCATCTCTACGGGCATACCAACCGGCGGGGTGAAC
>JANOHV010000159.1:0-3738 GCA_031406795.1 Candidatus Rokuibacteriota bacterium | reverse complement strand
CTGCGGGACCGCCCCGGCCGCGCTCCCGGGCTTAACGGCGGCTCCGCGCCATCTCCCTCAGGAGAGTCCCAGCCGCCTCGCTGGTGAATATACGATTGATCCCCGTATCCGTTGGGCATATGGTCGAAGAGTGCAGCGTGTCGCAGCCTCCGAGGGCGGGCGAAATCTTCATACTTGGAGCGAGCAAACAGCCGTAAGCCACCTGGCGGCTCAGAGGCGACGTGGGGTGCCCTGCCGTCCGAGTATTTCTCTGTGGAGATGGTTATGAAGCGGGTGGGTCGCATGCGCTGCACTCTCGCCGCAGTGCTCCTGTTGCAGGTTGCGGGGTGCGCGACAACTTTTGTGTACAAACCCGGCAAACCGGTCTCGGACGATTTGGCAGCAACACCCCTTCCGCTCAAGGTTGCCGTGAGATCTTTCGAGGATCTCAGGGGAAACAAGGTCGTCGATCGCTTTCTGCTCGCACTTGTCCCCCTCGTGCCGTACGGCACGAAGACGTACGACCGCCCGGAAGGCACCGGCGCCCTTCCGTTCTTTTCGTTCAATCCTGCGGAGGACTTCCCTCAGGCTGTGGTCAGTGAACTGCGGCAGAATCGCTTCTTCCAGGATGTTGTCTATGATGGCGGGGCTGCCGAGAGCGATGTCGATTTGATCGTGAGCGGGAGTGTGACCACGACGCGCTTCGTGCGGAAGAACCTCACCTACGGCTTGTCATTTGTCGGGATGCTGCCGGAAATGCAACTTCTGATGGGTTTGGCGGGGCTGCCGTCCGATATTTGCGAGTACTCGGTTTCATTTGCGTTGGAGATGCGGCGGGCGTCCGATGACGTCATCGTTTGGTCGCACGCGGTGGAGGGCTCCGGGCGGATGTTCGTCGGTGCGTACTACGGCTATTCCGGGTACGAAAAATTCGCGGACCTGGTGGGCGAGGGTCTCCACACCGCGATGGAGAGCCTGGCGAATGAAATCCGCATGAAGGAACCCTCGTACTGGACAGGATCTCGACTGCAGCGGTAAGAAGCCAGCCGCTCGCAGGCCTCGTGATGGCGTACGTGAAGGTGTTCATCTACGTCTGACTGCACTGGTTCCCGTGCGCGAGGCGGCGGGGACCCTCCTTCGATCGTGCGTCTGCGCCGCCTGCCCGGGATCGTGGCCGGGGCTCGCGGTCTCGTAACTCGCCTTCGGCTCAAACAACGAGCTCGCGTCCCTGCGGGACCGCCCCGGCCGCGCTCCCGGGCTTAACGGCGGCTCCGCGCCATCTCCCTCAGGAGAGTCCCAGCCGCCTCGCTGGTGAATATACGATTGATCCCCGTATCCGTTGGGCATATTGTCGAAGAGCGCAGCGTGTCGCAGCCTCCGAGGGCGGGGGAAATCTTCATACTTGGAGCGAGCAATGCGGTCATGTTCTGACGAGTTTATTACCGGGAGAGTCACGGCATGCTCGGCCGCCACCGCCAGGGCTGGATATTGCCGCGGCGGGTACGACCGGATTAAGCCGCAGCGTTCTAATTCAACGTTGGCCTGAAAAGAAATGATGAAGAACATTCCTCACGAGTACTACGTAAAGGTCAAACGAGACAAGATCTCTACGTGCAACATCTGTGAGCACAGCGAACCGCTCTCTTGGGACCATGTTCCTCCAAAGGGTAGTCTTGACCTGTCACCCGTTGACCAGCGCAACATTCTCCAGCACATGACCGCAACTGGCGGAGCCCTTCAGAAGGTCGCAATATCACAAAATGGGGTCAAGTACCGTACGATATGCAGGGACTGCAACAGCTCTCTCGGGTCCGAGTATGACCCAACCCTGATCGAGTTCGCGACCGGTGTTGGACTTTACCTCAAGACCTCACTCGCTTTACCTCCAATCGTTCATCACAGAATCAAACCGAATCGGCTCGCCAGGGCAATCCTTGGCCACTTGCTTGCAGCCAAGGGCGAGCCGGAGAGCACCACCGCAGATGTCTCAATGCGGAGGTACGTACGTAACCCCGCTGAATCCTTGCCACCGGAGCTTCGAATACTGTACTGGCTCTATCCTCACCCGAACATCATTGTTGTCAGGGATGTTGTCATGCCCAGTCATCGCGGCAACTTCAATAGTTGGGGGTTCTTCAGTATCCTCAAGTACTTCCCGGTAGCATATTTGGTCACGAACCTGACTTCGTATGAGGGCCTATCTGACCTGTCGCCATTCACGAGCACAGATATTGATCACGAGACTGAGATTCCAATTGATCTGCGCAGCGCGAAACACCCGGAATGGCCCGAACTCGTGGACCGTGGCAACATCATCGGTGGGGGGCAGTCGGTTCTAAGCTCAGTGCACGCAACAAAGAGGACGGCCAACCAGGCGTTGTAGCTGACCGATCACGCTGTAGCGCCAAGTAAGTCCGAGGCCTTGGGAACGGGTGCGAAGCCCGGGAAAATGGCCACTGTTACCCAGTGAGTGAGGGACCGCGGGAAGATGGAGACGCAGCTCCCGACAGAGAACCCGCCGCTTGCGACGGTCAACACACATCTGCAATGCCACCGCGACACAATTCTCACCTGTCCAAAGCCCACCGGCAGGACAGAAGGAAATCCCGCGTGCAAATCCGGTAACGGCATCCCGAGCGACGACGAGCCGTGACGGTTGCCCTGCGGGGCCTCAACGTGACTCCGAGCCATCAAAGTTCTCGAGTCGCTCGACGTCGGCCAAGTCCTTGAGTCTGCCGCTCGCGCGCTTGTTTCTGAGGAACTCGTCGCGGCCGATCACCGAAATCGTCATTCCGTCGACCTGGATCTCGTTTCTCGCGTCCCAGGCCTCGTCGAACTCGACGCCGTCAATTGCGGTCAGCAGGTCGATGCGGCGTGGCTCGCGACCGATCTGGATTACCGTGCCGGGAGTCAACAGATCGGTCTGAGTAAGGTTCTCGAGTGGCGCCCCAAACACCACCAGCGCCCGCCACGTCCGACGGGAGTTTTCTGTGCTCGGGCGTACCCAGAGATCGAGGTCGCCAGTCGCCCGGGGCGCTCCGTGGGCGGCGAGGGCGTAGGCGCCTACGAGGAGAAACTCAACTTTTTCCGCGCTGAACGCGGACAAGATGTCTCGGTAGTCGGGATTGAGCATCGGTCATCCCCCGGAAGGCCCAAGCATCGAGCGTGAGCGGCCAGACCATGCCGATCCTCTCCGCGGGTGTCGTGTCGGCGAAGTCCTTCTCGGTACCCTGAAGCTTGAGGTGGCTGACGCGAACGGCGATGGCGGAACGATCCATAGTCTTAGTATACCGGAATTAAAGCAATAAACATCGGTTCAAACCGGGCTTGTTCCCGTGCGCGAGGCGGCGGGGGCTTCCCCGCAGGGAGATGGCGCGAAGACGCCGATCAGCCCGGAGCGGTGCCCGGGGCGGTCCCGCAGGGACGCGAGCTCGTTGTTTGAGCCGAAGGCGAGTTACGAGACCGCGAGCCCCGGCCGCGATCCCGGGCCGGCGGCGCAGACGCACGACCGAAGGAGGGTCCCCGCCGCCTCGCGCACGGGAACAGGTCCGGGTTGAATCGATGTATATTCCTTCAATTCCGGTATACTAAAATCATGGATCGTTCCGCCATCGCCGTTCGCGTGAGCCGCCTCAAGCTCCAGGGTACCGAGAAGGACTTCGCCGACACGACACCCGCGGAGAGGATCGGCATGGTCTGGCCGCTCACGCTCGATGCTTGGGCCTTCCGGGGGATGACCGATGCTCAATCCCGACTACC
>JANOHV010000156.1:0-10425 GCA_031406795.1 Candidatus Rokuibacteriota bacterium | reverse complement strand
GCCGGAACTGCTGCACCACGCACCCCGCGCCGAGGGTGTAGATGAACCCGAGGCGGGAGTCGGAGAAGGCGATCGACACCAGATCGATGAGGTTGCCTTTGAAAAGCTCGAAGGTGTAGCCCGGCTCGACGTCGCCGTTGGGGAAGAATCTCTGCACCCGGTCGTTGCCCTTGTCGAGCACGTAGACGAACCCCCGCGGGTCGATGGTGATGTCCCGGGGCTCGTTGAAATCACCCTTCCAGCTGCCCCGCCTCCCCCACGCCTTCCAGCGCTGGTCCGATCCCGCCGTCGTGCCGAAGTCCTCCACCGTGGTGTACTGGATCCGGTCGTTGCCGCTGTCCACCACGTAGACGACCTCGGTCTTGGGATCGGTGGGAACCAGGCGACCCAACGCGATCGCCGACGGGCGGTTGAACTGGCCGGGGCGGCTGCCGCTCGTCCCCGAGGTGGCGAGGAAGTTCCCGGACTTGTCGAACTTCTGGATGCGGTTGTTGCCCGCGTCCAGGACGTAGAAATTGCCCAACGCGTCCCGGGCGACATCGACCGGGCCGTCGAACGAGCCGGTCGTGATGCCGAAGCTCCCGAACGATTCCGCGAAGACGGTCTTCGGCGGCAGCGGGTGCGGAGCCTTCGGCTCGGGGATGACCGCCCGCGGCGGCTTGTATTCGAGCGACGGCGTGCTGCCATTCGAATCACGGTTCTGCGCCGCAGCCGCGGTCGCACCAGCGACTACGGCTGCGAACAGAACGAACCAACGCCATGAACGTCGCATAGGTTGAGCATGCCTCCCCGCGCCAGAATCTCCCCCCGGGGTCACTTCAGCGCGTTGAGGAGCATCTCGGTCGTCTCGAGCATCTCCTTGGCCTGCTTGTCGTCAGGCGCCGTCACCAGTATCTGCTTCCAGAGATCCCGGGAGGCGGGGTAGTCCTCCTTGTTGAAGGCGGCCATCGCCTGATTGCGAACGGCTTCGAGGTCGCCAGCCGGAGCCGCCGCCTTGGGCGCTTCGACCGCCTTGGGCGCTTCGACCGCCTTGGGCGCTTCGACTGCCTTGGGCGCCTCGACTGCCTTGGGCGCTTCGACCGCCTTGGGCGCCTCGGCCGCCTTGGGCGCTTCGACTGCCTTGGGCGCTTCGACTGCCTTGGGCGCTTCGACTGCCTTGGGCGCTTCGACTGCCTTGGGCGCCTCGACCGCCTTGGGCGCCTCAGCCGGCTTCACCGCTTCGGACGCCTTCTTCTTCTCCGCCTCTTCTCGTGCCTTCTTGTCGGCGGCAGCCTTCTTCTCGGCTTCCTGGGCTTCCTGCTTCTTGCGATCGGCGATCTGTTTCTCGAGGTTTTCGATGTTCTTGGTGGCTTCCTTGTTGCCCTTGTCGATTTCGAGGACCTTCTTCCACTCGACGATTGCCCCTTCGAGATCGCCGGCCTTGGCAGCGGCCTCGGCCTTGGCCTTGATTTCGTCAGCCTGCTTCTTCAACGCGGCGGCCTTGGCCTGCTCCTGCGCCACGCGCTTGCCCTTCTCCGCCGCCTCGATCCGCTTCACGGCCTTCTTGTTCTTGGGCTGGATCTTGAGGACCTCGTTCCAGCCGGCGATCGCCTTGTCGAAATCACCTGCGTCAAAGCTTTCCTCGGCTGCGTCGTTCAGCTCGGCGGCCTTGAGCTTCAGAACCTTCCCCGAGACGTTCGCGCCGTAGCTGAGATTTACCGACATCCGTTCGACGACATCCCGCAGCATGGCGCGGGCCGAATCGTCGAGACCCTCGCGGCTGTTGAAGGGCCCTTCCTTGCTCTTGCGCTTGGCGTTCGTACGCCAGATGCGCTTGACGGGGGCGAAACTGTCCAGCGTGGCGTACGCCTTCTCGCGGGCATCGATGACGTTGAACGACACCGCGACCACGGTGATGGTCGCCTTGTCGACTTTGTCCTCGTCGTAATCCTCGATCCGGCCGGTGAGGATGACCTCGGTGTTCGTGAGCTGCCCCAGCTTGGTCGCGATCAGGGCGCCGTCGCCCGGCGTCTTGGGCTTCTTCTTGAGGCCCAACTCCTCCCCGGCGCGCGCCATCAGGTCTTTGGCCTGGTCTTCCTCGAGCACGACGACCCGCTCGAAGCTGCCGTACAGCGAGATCGTGTCGGCGAGAACGCCGGAAAAACGCGTCTCGACGCCCTTCGACTTCGTTCCGGCGGCGATGTTTTCGAGCGGCCAGACCAGGATGCCCGTAACTGGCTTGAGCGTACGCCCCGGGTCACCGCCGACGCTCGCGTCATCGAGCAGGTAGGAGTTGATCAGCGAACTACCGGCGCACCCCGCGAGCGCAGAGAGCGCCGCCATCAGCGCCGCGACAAGTACGATCCTTTTCCCCATGAGCGTCCTCCCTACCCCTCTCGATGCGTGGCGTTTCGTGTCTGCTGCCCCTCGGGAGCCGGGTGCGGCGCCCCTTCCGAATTCCTGGTCCTGGTTCCCTGCCGAATACCCGAGCATTGTAGTTATCACCGCCTCCCTGTCAAGAAGCCCGAGATGCTCAAAACTTGTAGTTGAGTTTCAGACTCAGCTTGCGTTTTTCATCCTTCGGTTCCGTGATGCCCACGAGAATCTTGTCGAACTGGTACTCCCCGGTAATCTCCAGTGCCTCGCGTTTCCAGCTGGCCTTGGCGTTGAAGCTCACGTCGTCGAACGTGTTGCCCTTGTCGTTGTACTTGACCGTCGAATGCAGGCTCAACTCGTCGTACTTCCAGTCGAGCTTGAGCGCGTAGGAGACCTCGACGAGCTGCGGGTCGGGGTCGTCCTCGGTGTCCGACGCCTTGCGATCCACCTCACCTTCCAGCCGCAGGTCGCGGATGAACTCGGCGATGATGACCGTGAGGCGGGTACTCTCGTTGAACTGAACGATCCGCTCGAAATTCAAGACCTCGTCGAGCGAGTCGTCGACCTTGATGGAGTACTCGTGGGTAAAGGTCGCCTTGAACATTTCGAGCAGCTGCATCTTGTAGTCGAACATGATCTTGGCTTCCCGGATCTGTTGTTGATTGACGAAATAGCCGAAATCCACCGCGCCATCGTTCTTGCGGCTGACCTCGTAACTGGGCGCCACCCCCAGACCGAGCAGTTTGAGCTTCAGATCGGCCTTGACCCTGGTCTCGCGACTGAGGTGGAAATCGTTCACGTGCTTGTTCGCGACACTGCCGTTCCAGGTGAAATCCCAGAACTCTCCGACCTTGTTCTTGACGATCAGCTCGTACTTCTCGTCCTCGACTCTTTCGACGGAGCCGCCGCTACCGGCCGCGACCTTCCCGTCGCTCTTAAGTTCAGCCTTGCCGGAGACGCGCAGCCAGGGGATCGAGGTGAAGTCGAAACCGCCTTTGAGGGTGTCGGTCACGATGCGCTCGTCGTCTTCCCCCTCCGTGTCCGCCAGCAGGTCGGTCTCCCGCCGGGCCTCGGAGGTGATCTTGAGCCATTCGAAGGCATCCCAGCGCAGATCGAGCACGTACTTGTTCTTGAGCTTGTAGTCGTATTCCAGGGCCAGCAGGTCCTGCTCGAACTGGTACTCCCAGCTCAGACCGAGCGTCAGGCGGGGGGCGATGACCAGCGTGTTCTTCAGGCGGGTCTTGAGCTGCTGGGTGTAGGTCGAAGTCTCCCCGGTGAACACGCCCCGGCGCTGGTCATCCTTATAGGCTTCGTTGAGTTCGTAGCCGAGTTCGAACTCGGTCCCCCCCCAGAGAATTTCCTTGTAGGTCGCCTTGGCGGACCACTTGTTCTCGGCGCTGCCGTCCCTGGTCGGCAACGAGTTGTCGATCTCGTTCCGGCTGAAGTTGTACTCGAGGCGCAGCGCGTAGATGTCCTTGCGCGCCGTGAACTCGTAGGAGTTCGTCGTGCTCTCCGTCTCGAGATCCTGGAAGTCGCCCCGCCTCTGGAACTTGAACTTCATCTCCGGCCAGAGTTCCGGAGTCATCTCCAGGTTGAACGACAGGCTGGTCGAGTAGTTGGTCACGTCCCCCGTCTCATGGTAAAGACCGGTGGAGCTGATCACCGCCTCGTAGGCGAGCTTGGCGGCGAGCTGCGACCCCTTGGCCGCCAGCTCCAGTGTCGGCGCCACCCGGGAAGTCGTCGCCTGATCCGTATACCAGGCATCCTGGAGCTCGAGGCGCACCGCGCCGAGGAAGTCGTAGGAAGTGGTCAGCGAAGTGTCGTACTTGACCGCCGCCTTCTGGTTGAACTGGGTCGCGGCGTTGACGTCGCCCCCCAGATTCACCTGGGAGTAGATGTAATCGAGGTCGATGGTGGTGGCCAGCTCGAGCGCCGAGGCCGGCATCACCCGGCCGATGCCGATGCAGGTGCAGAGCCCCGCCGCGAGGCCGGCCAGCAGCAATCTACGCATTACGCAATTCGTCCTCGCACACCCATCCCTCGCGAATATCCGACCAACTCCCGCAACGCTCAAAAAACCTTTTTCTCTTATAGTGATTTGGGCTCTACTGTCAAGATTATTCTCGTGAATGCCGTCACCAGCGCGCAAGAACACTGGTGCGGACGACGCGATTCCGTGCTAGAATCCGCCGCGTTCCGCGAAGGGAACACACTTGGCCGAACCACCGGAAGGAGAGACGAACGACCATGAAGCACCTGCGCATCACCGACCCGGAGATCGCCCGGGCCATTCTTCTCGAAACCCGGCGCCAGGGCGAGAAACTCGAGCTCATCGCCTCGGAGAACTTCGCGAGCGAGGCCGTCTTCGAGGCCCAGAACTCGGTGCTCATGAACAAGTACGCCGAGGGCTATCCCGGACGCCGCTACTACGGGGGCTGCGAGCACGTGGACATCGCCGAGCGGCTGGCCATCGAGCGCGCCAAATTGCTCTTCGACGCCGACCACGCCAACGTGCAGCCGCACTCGGGCACCCAGGCCAACATGCAGGCTTACTTCTCCCTGCTCGAACCCGGCGACACCATCCTCGGGCTGAACCTCGCCCACGGCGGGCACCTCTCCCACGGCCACCCCGTGAACTTTTCCGGCCGCTACTTCAAGACCGCCTTCTACGGCGTCGAGCGCGAGACCGGCACCATCGATTACGATCAACTGCGGGCCGCGGCAATCGCCGCCCGCCCGAAGCTCATCGTGGCCGGGGCCAGCGCCTATCCGCGCCAGCTGGATTTCGCGCGCTTCGCCGCCGTCGCCGAGGAAGTCGGGGCGCTGCTGATGGCCGACATCGCCCACATCGCCGGGCTCGTGGCCGCCGGGCTGCACCCCTCCCCGGTCCCGCACGCGGCGATCGTGACGAGCACGACGCACAAGACCCTGCGCGGGCCGCGCGGCGGGCTCATCCTCTGCCGCGAGTCCTACGCCAAGGCGATCGACAAGAACGTTTTCCCGGGCTTCCAGGGCGGGCCGCTGATGCATGTCATCGCGGCCAAGGCGGTGGCCTTCCACGAAGCGCTCCAGCCCGAGTTCAAGATCTACCAGGGCCAGGTCCTCGCCAATGCCCGCGCGCTCGCCGCGGAACTCTCCGGCTACGGGCTACGGCTCGTCTCCGGCGGGACGGACAACCACCTGATGCTCGTCGATCTCGGTCCGCGCGGGATCACCGGCCGGGATGCCGAAATCTGGCTCGACGAGGCGGGGATCACCGCGAACAAGAACGCCATCCCCTACGATCCGCAGCCACCCGCGGTGACCAGCGGGATCCGGCTCGGGACCCCCGCGCTGACCACGCGCGGCATGCGCGAGCCGGAGATGCGGACCATCGCCAGGCTGATCTTCCGCATCCTCGACGGCCGGGGCGAGCCCGCGATCGCCCGCGAGGTCAGGGACGCCGTCGCCGAGCTCACTGCCGGCTTCCCGCTCTACGCCGAGCGGCTCGCCGCCGATGCCGACTAGTCCGGCGGAGCGCGCGCCGCGTCCCGCGTGGGACGAGTATTTCATGGAGATCTCGCGGCTCGTGGCCACGCGCTCGACCTGCCTGCGTCGGCGCGTCGGCGCGGTTCTCGTGCGCGACAAACGCATCCTCTCCACGGGCTACAACGGCGCCCCGCGCGGCCTGCGCCATTGTCTGGACATCGGCTGCCTGCGCGAGCGGCTCGGCGTACCCTCCGGCGAGCGCCACGAACTCTGCCGGGCGCTGCACGCCGAACAGAACGCGATCATCCAGGCGGCGCTGCACGGGGTGAGCGTGGACGGCGCCACCCTCTACTGCACCGCACAGCCCTGCGTGATCTGCTCCAAGATGCTCATCAACTCCGGCATCCGTGGCGTGGTCTACGCCGAAGGCTACCCCGACGAGCTTTCGCGCGAGCTGCTCGAGGAGGCCGGCGTGGCGCTGCGTTGCGGCGGAACCGCGGAGACGCCCTAGCGTGCGCTGCCCCTTCTGCGCCCACCTCGAGGACCGGGTGGTCGACTCGCGCACCGGCAAGAACGGCGAGATCATCCGCCGCCGGCGCGAATGCCTCAAGTGCCAGCGGCGCTTCACCACCTACGAACGGGTCGAGGAGGTCCTGCCGACGGTCGTCAAGAAGGACGGGCGCCGCGAGCCCTTCGACCGCCACAAGATCCTCGCCGGCATCGAGAAGGCCTGCCAGAAGCGCCCCGTGAGCGCCGCCGCCATCGAGAGCGTCGTCCAGGAGATCGAGAACGAACTGCTGGAACTCGGCGAGAAGGAAATCCCGGGCCACGCGATCGGCAAGCGCGTCATGGCGCGCCTGCAGCTGCTCGACGACGTGGCCTACGTGCGGTTCGCCTCGGTCTACCGCCAGTTCAAGGACATCTCCGAGTTCATGGACGAGCTCAAGGGGCTGCTCGACGGCAAAGCCCCCGCCGTGCCCCCGCCGCGCTCCGAACGATGAAGCCATCGGTCCGCCGCAATCTGCTCTGGGCGCTGGCGATCGTCAGCCTGATCGCCGCGCTCACGGGGATCGAGTTCTGGCTGCAGGGCGCACCCGCGGGGGTGCCGCTCGCGACCAACCTGCTGATTTTCGCGCTCGTCAACGTCAACATCATCCTGCTCATGGCGCTGGCGATCCTGATCTTCCGCAACCTGACGAAGCTCTTCTTCGAGCGCAAGCGGCGCGTGGTCGGGGCGCGGCTGCGGACGCGGCTCGCCGTGGCGTTCGTCGGGCTCGCGAGTCTGCCCGCCTTGCTGCTCTTCCTGGTCTCGCTCAAGCTCATCACCACCAGCGTCCAGGGCTGGTTCGACGTGCGCGTGGAGGAGGCGCTGCGCCTGGCCTCCGACCTCGCGGCGGAGGCTCCGCGCAGCACCGAGCGCACCGCTCTCGCGCAGGCCCAGCGCCTGGCCGAGGAACTCCTCCGGCTCGACCTGGTCGGTCCCGGCCGGCGTGAAATCCGCGCCCGGCACCTGCGGGACCGGCTGCGGGAACTCTCGCTGGCGGCCGTCGCCTACTATGGCGCAACAGGCGACCCCGACCTGCGGCTCGGTTCCCCGGAGCTCCCGGGAGCGGCGCCGCCGCTGCCGCGCGAGCGCCTGCTCGACGCCTGGGCCGGCCGCAGCGGGCTCGCGCCATCCGGCGGCTCCGCCGGCGACACCGTCCAGGCCTACTGGCCGATCCGCCAGGGGCCGGCGCAGGCCGTGGTCGGCGTGGTCACCGCGAGCCTCTTCGTCCCCGCGGATCTGCGCGCGCGACTCGCGGCGGCGGCCGCGACCTCCGAGAACTACCGGCAGGTCCGGCTGTTCCGCCGCCCGATCCGGCTGAGCTACACGCTGACGCTTGCCACCATCGCGCTGCTGATCACCTTCTTCGCGACCTGGTTCGCCTTCTACCTCTCGCGCGTCATCACCACCCCGATCCAGCAGCTGGCCGAGGGCACCCGGCGCGTCGCCGGCGGCGATCTGGATTTCGAGATCGCCGCGCAGGCGCAGGACGAGATCGGGCTGCTCGTGGACTCCTTCAACCGGATGACCCGCGACCTGAAGTCGAACAAGGTCGAACTGGAGCGCGCCTACGGCGAGCTGCAGCGCTTCACGCTCGAGCTGGAGCGGCGGCGCAACCTCATCGCGACCATCCTCGAGACCATCGGCACGGGCGTGATCGCGATCGACCCGCGCGGCATCGTCGCCGCCTGCAACCGGGCGGCGCAGGAACTGCTCGGTCTCCCCCCGGACATCCCCGGCCGCGAGTTCTCGGAGGTTGTCCGGGCGCCTGCGCTGCGGCCGCTGCGCGATGCGATCGACGCGCCGCTGCAGAGCGACGGCCGGCCCGGCGAGGGCCGCTTCGTGGTGGCGGCCGGCGGTCAGCTGCGAACGCTCGTCGTGACCGCCGTGCCGCTGCGCGACCCGCGCTTCACCGACCTCGGACGGCTCGTGGTCGTCGAGGATCTGACCCAGCTGGTCAAGGCCCAGCGCGTCGCGGCCTGGCGCGAAGCGGCGCGGCGCATCGCCCACGAGATCAAGAACCCGCTGACCCCGATCCAGCTCTCGATCGAGCGTGCCCGCAAGAAACTGCTCGACCGCGCCCCTGACCGCGAGGAGGTCTTTCTCGAAGCCGCCGCCACGGTCATCTCGCAGGTCGAAACCATGAAACGTCTGGTCGACGAGTTCTCCCGGTTCGCCCGCCTGCCCGCGCTGCGGCCCGAGCCCGTGGACGTCCGCTCGGTCATCGAGAACGCGCTCGGCCTCTACGACACGGGGCGGCGCGGGGTGGCGTTCGCCACGCGCTTTCACCCGCAGCCGCTCGTGATCGACGGCGATGCCGAACAGCTGCGCCGGGTGTTCATCAACCTGATCGAGAACGCCCTCGCCGCCCTCGAGGGGCCCGGGAGCATCGAGATCGCCACGGCGCCCGGCGAGGATGGACGCACCGCGCGCATCCGCGTCAGCGACACCGGACGCGGGCTGCCGGCCGAGGACCGCGACCGGCTCTTCCTGCCCTACGTCTCCACCAAGAAGGAGGGGGGCGGGCTGGGCCTCGCGATCGTGAGCGATATCGTCGCGGGCCACGGGGGAACCGTGCGCGCCGAGGACAACCTGCCCCACGGCACCGTGTTCGTTCTGGAATTCCCGCTGCACCGGGAGACCCCGCCCCTCGTCGGGGCCATGGAGGCGCGTCATGCAAGCTGAAACCATCCTCGTCGTCGACGACGAACGCGGCATCCTGCTCGCGCTCAAGGGCATCCTCGAGGACGAGGGCTATCGCCCGGTGCTCGTCGAGGACGGCGAGTCCGCGCTGCGGCGGCTGCACGAACAGCCCGTGGACCTCGTGCTCCTCGACATCTGGCTGCCGGGACGCGACGGCGTGGCGATTCTCCAGGAGATCACGAAGGGCTGGCCGGCGATCCCGGTCGTTATGATGTCGGGTCACGGCACCATCGAGACCGCGGTGCGCACGACCAAACTCGGCGCCTACGACTTCATCGAGAAGCCTCTCTCGCTCGAGAAGACCCTGCTCGTGCTGCGCCACGCCCTCGAGGAGCGCCGCCTGATCCGCGAGAACAGCGAGTTGCTGCGCCAGGCCGAGGCCGCGGTCGAGATCGTCGGGGAGGACCCGCTGATCGTCGAACTGCGCCGGCGGGTCGCGCTCGCCGCCGCGGGCGCGGGACGGGTCCTGGTCACCGGCGAACACGGCACGGGCAAGGAACTGGTGGCGCGCTCGATCCACGTGCACTCCCCGCGGCGGCTGCGGCCGTTCATCGAGATCAACTGCGCCGCGCTGCCCGGGGAGCTCGTCGAGAGCGAACTCTTCGGGCACGAACGCGGCGCCTTCACCGGCGCGGTGGACCAGCGCCGGGGCAAGTTCGAGTTGGCCGACGGCGGCACCCTCTTCTTCGACGAGATCGGCGACATGACGCCGCGCGCGCAGGGCACGATCCTGAAGGTGCTCGAGAGCCAGAGCTTCGAGCGCGTCGGCGGCACCAAGCCGGTGCGCGTCGACGTGCGGGTGATCGCCGCCACGAACCGCCGCCTCGAGGAGCTGATCGCCGCGGGGCTCTTCCGCGAGGACCTGTTCTACCGGATCGCCGTCGTCGCGCTGCACGTACCGCCGCTGCGCGAGCGCGCGGGGGACATCCCGCTGCTCGCCGGGCATTTCCTGAGCGGCTTCTGCGCCCATGCCGCGCTGGCGCCGAAGAAGTTCTCGCCCGCCGCGCTCGCGGCCTTGACCAGCCACCCGTGGCCGGGAAACGTCCGCGAGCTGCGCAACTGCGTGGAGCGCCTGGTGATGATGGTTCCCGGCGAAAGCATCAATGCGGACGACCTCGATCTCGGTTCCCGGCCCGCACTCGCCGCCTGCCGCCCGGCGGCCCCCGACGCGTCGCCGTCGCCGAGCCGCCTCCAGGTGACGCAGGATCCCCCGCCGGACGCTCCCGCGAAGTAGCGTTCCCGTCGGCGAGGCGGCGGGGGCGTCCCTTCGGTCGTGCGTCTGCGCAGCCTACCCGTCACGGTGCCCGGGGCTCGCAGTCTCGTAACTCGCCCTTCGGGCTCAAACAACGAGCCTG
>JANOHV010000154.1:0-12454 GCA_031406795.1 Candidatus Rokuibacteriota bacterium | reverse complement strand
TCGGCAGCATCACGCTGCGTGGCGCCGACGGCGGCGTCTACCGGTGCTCGCTGGCGCCCACTACCGGCAGGGTGCGGTTCTATCGCGGCGATCGGGAGGCGGGGCGTGGGCGCTGATCGGGGATTCACCTTCGTCGAAGTGCTCGTCGTGATGCTCGTCCTCTCCTTCGGCGTGCTCGGCGTTCTTCAGTCCACGCTGCTCGCGGCGCGGCTCGAACTGCGCAGCCGGGCGATCACCACGGGGACGTTGCTGGCACAGGAGCGTCTCGAGCGCATCGGCGCCCTCGGTTGGGAGCGGGCCACCGCGGGCCTGGTGACCGCGACGCTTCCCGAGGCGCTCGGCAGAGGAGGAACCTGGCTGCAGGAGGAGGTCGTTCGGCCGAACGGCAGGTTCCTCGTGGCCTACGAGCGTGACGCTCCTTCCGCCGAACCGCCGCGCTGCACGGTGCACTGCTTCTGGGCGAGCGAACGCGGGGTTTTCGATCCGCGTCAGGTGGTGCGCCTCTCGCTCCGGAGACAGCGGTGAAGGCGCTCCCCGGCAGCGAGGGCTTCTCCCTCGTCGAACTGCTGCTGTCGCTGGCGCTGACCGGCATGGTCATGGCGATGACCCTGCCGTTCGCACACCTGCAGAAGCGGTTGTGGGAGCGGCAGGAGGAGCGCCGGGAGGCGGTGCGCGCTCTGGCCGGTTCCCTGGCCTGGCTGACTCGAGATCTTCAGCAGGCGGGGTATCACGATCCCGAAGGCGGGGTGCGGCTGATTGGCCCGGACTCGCTCTCCTATGTGGTGTCGCGCGATGAGGACGTCCCCGCCGCGTTCTCGCCGGCGAACCGGCGTCTGATCACGGTCTGGCTCGACGGGTCCGATCTGAAGTACCGGATCCAGGCACCGCTTGCGGCGCCCGCGGCGGGCTGGGCGAGCGGGAGCACCCAGGTGCTGGCCTCGGGCGTGGCCGGAATGCAGTGCAGGGGTCTGGACGAGGATGCCGGCGAGACGCTGATCGCGGCGCGGGCGGCGTTCGTCGAGTGCACGCTCTCCACCGCCTCGGGCATGCAGGAGCGCACCCTGGTGCGTCTGCGTTCGCGAACGTGAACCAGGGCGCCACGATGAAGCGGGATCAACGCGGGAGCGCCCTGGTGGCCGCGGTCGGGGTGCTCTCCGTGATGACGCTGCTGGCGACGATGTCGCTGCTCGCCGGGGGCGCCGATCTGGTGATTGCGACGCGGCAGGCGCGGGAGCGCTCCGTCTTTTATGCGGCGGAGTCCGCGCTGGAGAGCACGAAAGCGGAGTTTGCCTCCGGTGGCGGACCGATCCCGGGGGCGACCTTCCATGCTCCCTGGCCGGCGCCCGGGATCGCCGTGCGGCGCTGGCAGGACGGCGAGTGGGCGTGCTCACGACGGGTCTGTCTGGTCCCGGACCTTGACGATGCCGACGGTGACCCGGTGACAACCGTCGTGCTCTTCAACCGCAGTTTCGGCTATGGCGGCTCGCCGCTGCTCCGGGGCGGCTACCCGGTGGTACAGCTGCTCGTCAGCGCGCAGGGGGGCGGGAGCCGCCAGTCGATCGTCGCGGAGCTGGCGCCGGTGACCTGCTCCCCGCTCGTTTCCGCGGCGTGGATGGCGGCGGGGCCGCTCGATCTGTCGGGGGACATTCGCGTCGAGGGGACGACGCTGCCTGCTCTTGCCGGCGGGAGCCCGGTGCGGCTCTCGGATGGCGCAGTCGTCGACGGCGAATCCGTCTCCGGCCCATCGCCGCCGCCCGCCGAGGTGCTGGCGATCCTCAATCCGGGCGCAACGCTCTCGCACCTCGACGAGATTCCCGAGCCGTTCCCGGGCGTCCCCCCGGCCGGGCTGCTCTGGGCGCGCGGCGACTACTCCGGCCCGCTCGACGGCAACGGCATCCTGATCGTCCACAACCCGGCCTTCGACCCCGTGAAGCACGAGGCCTCCCGGATGGCATTGGAGCACGGCGTGTACGGCGTAGAGTACGACCCGGCCTACTCCCATCTCGACCCCGCCCGGCAGCCCGCGCGGCTCGACATCCCGACCGGCGGGGTATTCTCAGGAGTCATCATCGCCGATGCGCTCGGCAGCGCCACGGCCCGGTTCACGCTGACCGGCGCTCTCATCACCCTGACCCGTTCGCCCCAGGTTCTCGGCACGACATCGTCACTGCGGATCGTCGGCTCCCGGGAGGCGATAGAGCGTTCCGGTCGGGGTGCCCTGCGCCGCCAGATTGGTTTCCGCCCGGTCGCCGCGGCGACGGAATTGCCGGATCAATGCCCCTGATTCGCGGCGGTGAGGATGGTCCCCGGGAGCTGCTTGCGCGCAGCGGCGCTGAAGCGCTCTCCGATGCCCAGTTGATTGCCCTGCTGCTTCGTACCGGCGCCGCGGGGCCGGGGGCCTCGGCTACCGAGGTCGGGGCCGGCCTGCTGGCCTCCCACGGGAGCGTCGCCGGTCTCGACCGCGCCAGCATGCGCGAACTGTGCGCCGCCCGCGGTCTCGGGCCGGCTAAGGCGGCGAGCCTCAAGGCCGCGCTCGAGCTGGGCCGCCGCCTGATGTCGGGCGCCGGCCGGCCGCGCACCCGTCTCTCCTCGAGTCGCGAGGTCGCCGATCATTTCACGCCGCGGCTCTTCAATCTCCCGCGGGAGGTCTTCATCGCCGTGCTGCTCAACGCCCGCAACGAGTTCATCCGCGAGATCACCGTCGCCGTCGGCTGCCTCACCGGGAGTCTCGTGCACCCGCGGGAGGTCTTCCAGCCGGCGGTGCGCGATTCGGCAGCCGCGGTGATCCTGGTGCACAACCACCCGAGCGGCGACCCCACGCCGAGCCCGGAGGACGTGCAGCTCACCGAGCGGCTGGTCGAAGCTGGGCGCATCCTCGGCATCCGGGTGCTCGACCACGTGGTGGTGGCTCACGGCGGGTACGCGAGCCTGATGGACCGCCCGCCCGGCGCTGACAATTAGCAGAGGAGCCGCTCGAGGATCTGCGCCGTCCGGCGCCAGCTGAAATCTTCGACGTGCTTCCGCGCTCGAGACTGAAATCCCTCGGGCGGCTCCGTCTCGAGCGTCTGTCTCAGCGCCTCGGCGATGCTCTCGACACTGAGGGGGTCGCAGTAGGTGACGAGGTCGCCGCCCGCCTCGCGGATCGAGCCCAGATCAGCGGCGACGACCCGGGTGCCGCAGGCGAGCGCCTCGAGTACCGGCATGCCGAACCCTTCGTGCAACGACGGCAGTACCGCGCAGCGGGCGCCCGAGTAGAGATCGACGATCTCGGCGTCCTGGACAAACCGCAGCGGCCTGACGATGCGGCAGCCGTCGTACTGCGCGTGACCTATGGCGTCGATGATGTCGCCGTTGAGCCAGCCGCCGCTGCCGATCATGACCAGCTGGTACCTGTCCGTCAGCGTCTTCGGCAGACGCCGGTAGGCGGCGATCAGGCGGATCAGGTTCTTGCGCGGCTCGATGTTGCCGACATAGAGCAGGTAGTCGCCCGCGATGCCGAGATTCCGCTTCGTGGCCTCGATGCGCTGCTGCTCGCTGCGCCGGTACCGGGTCCGGTCGACCCCGTTCAGGGCGACGACGATTCTCGACGGGTCGACGCCGAATTGCTGGACGATCTCTTCCTTCGAGGTGTTAGAAACGGTGACGACCCTGGTGGTTCTCCCGAGCCAGTTCGCCACGTTCTTCCTCAGATAGGCCAGGTTGCACGGCTCCACGGTCTCGGGGAAGCGCGCGAAGGCGACGTCGTGAATGTACGTGAACGAGCGCGAGAGGAGCAGCGGCCAATTCCTGAAATTCGGGAACAGGTAGACGCCGCTGCCGAGGAAGAGATCCATCCATGGCAGGCGGTCGTGCTTCAAGAGCCAATTCCAGACTCTGCCCGGCAGCAGAATCGGGCGGGTGGTGACGGCGGCGTTGAAGTTCCAGCGTGAAAGCAGCGCCCGGGTGGCGTAGGGGACGACGAGGACGATGCGGTGCGTGCTGGTGAAGGCCGCGTCCCGGGAGAGTTCCTCCACCACATGATAGGTGGCGTGCCCCACGCCGCTGAGGTGGTTGTCCACCAACGGCGAGGCGTCGACGAACAGCCGCTTCTTGCGCATCATGGGTGCCAGATTCTTGACGCGGGGCGGATGTTTGTCAAGGAGCCCGCCGGTCGCTTGCCGACCGCCCGCCGCCGGGCTAGTATTCGTTCCGACTCCGTGGCGACGCACTGATGAAGCAAGCATTCCCGGTGGACGAGGCCCTGCCGCGCCTGTGCGCCGCACTCGCGGCTCGCGGGGTCGCCGTGCTCACCGCGCCTCCCGGGGCCGGCAAGACCACGCGCGTGCCGCCGGCGCTGCTCGGCTCGCTGCCGCCGGGGGGGCGCATCGTGATGCTGGAGCCGCGGCGGTTGGCGGCGGTTTCGGCCGCGCGCTGGATGGCCCGCGAACTCGGCGAGGAAGTGGGGCGCACGATCGGCTACGCCATCCGCTTCGAGCGGCGCGTCTCGGCGGCGACGCGGATCGAGGTGGTCACCGAGGGAATTCTCACGCGACGGCTGCAGAGCGATCCGGGCCTCGAAGGCGTTGCGCTCGTGATCTTCGACGAATTCCACGAGCGCAGCCTCAACGCCGATCTCGCCCTCGCGCTCTGTCTCGACGCCCGGCGCAACCTGCGCGAGGACCTGGCGCTCCTCGTCATGTCGGCGACGCTGGATGCCGGGCCGGTCGCGGCGCTCCTCGGCGGCGCACCGGTCGTCGCCGCCCCGGGCAAGACTTTCGCCGTCGAATTCCGCTATCTCGACGGCGGTCGGGATTGGCACCCCTCGCGCGTCGCCGCGCAGGTTGCCGGGGCCGTGGGGCGCGCGCTCGCCGAAACCGCCGGGGACGTGCTCGCTTTTCTTCCGGGCGCCGGGGAGATCCGCGCGTGCGCCAACCTGCTCCGCCGCCTGGCTGCGACGGCCGCCGACGCGGTCGAATTGCATCCGCTCTATGCCGATCTGCCGTTCGAGGAGCAGGAGCGCGCGCTGCTGCCCGGGAGCCGGCGCAAAGTCGTGCTCGCCACATCCATCGCCGAGACGAGTCTCACCATCGAGGGGGTGCGCACGGTGGTGGATTCCGGACTCGCGCGCCGGGTCGAGCATTACGCCGCCTCCGGGATGGGCCGGCTGGTCACCGTGCGCGCGGCCCGGTCCCAGGCCGACCAGCGCGCGGGGCGCGCCGGTCGGACGGCTCCCGGCGTCTGCTACCGGCTCTTCTCGCGACAGGACTACGAGGCGCTGACGGCTTTCGCGCCCCCCGAGGTGCTGGTCGCCGATCTCGCTTCGCTGGCGCTCGAACTGGCGCTCTGGGGCGTGCGGGAACCGGGTGCGCTCCCCTGGCTCGATCAGCCGCCCGCGGCCCGGCTGACGGCGGCGCGCGCCCTGCTCGGCGAACTCGGAGCGCTGGATGCCGCGGAGCGTCCGACCGCCGACGGCCGGGCCATGGCGCGCCTGCCGCTGCACCCGCGCCTCGCGCGCCTCGTGATCCGCGCGGCCTCGTTGGGTGCGGCGTCGCTGGGGTGCAACCTGGCGGCGCTGCTCTCCGGCCGCGATGTGCTCGCGCGGGGGGAGCGACGGGCGGAGGCGGTCGCAGGCGCGTGCGACCTCGCGGACCGCATTGAAGCGCTGGAGCGATTTCGCGCGACCGGCAGAGCCGATGCCGGTGCCGACGCGGGGGGATTGCGCGCGGCGGCACGGACGGCGCAGCAGCTCGAGAGCCTGCTTCCCGCGGCGGCGCGGGCGGTCGCGCCGTCGACGAGCGGCGATCTGCTCGGGCGTCTGCTCCTCGACGCCTTCCCCGACCGATTGGCGCGCGCGAGGGACGCCGCCGGCGAGCGCTATCTTCTGGCGAATGGCCGGGGCGCGCGGCTCTCTCCGTCCAGCTGCGTGCGCGGGAACGAGTTCGTCGTGGCGGTCGAGGTCGACGCCGGAACGGGCGACGAAGGGGTCATTCACCGCGCATCCGCAGTCGCGGCGGCGACGGTTCGCGAGGAACTGGCCGGGCATCTGGCGACCGAGCGTTCGGTCGGCTGGGTGGCGCGCGAGCGCCGCGTCATCGGGGTCGTCCGCGAGAGAATCGGCGCCGTGGCGCTCGCTGAACGCCCGTTTGTCCCGGCCGACGACGAGGCCCTCCCGGTGCTCCTCCGGGCGGTGCGCGCCGAGCGATCGGCGCTGCTGCCGTTCGGGGAGGAGGTGCGCCAGCTTCAGGGGCGGGTGCGGCTGCTCGCGCGCCTGTTTCCGGGCGACGGGTGGCCGGACCTCGCGGACGAGCGGCTCTACGAAAAACCGGAAACGTGGTTGTCGTCAGGGTTGAGCGGCGTGCGCGGAGCACGGGACCTGACGCGGGTCGACCTGACCGCCGCGCTGCGCGAACTGATCCCGCCGCGGCTCAACTCGCGGCTGGATGTGTTGGCTCCCACGCACCTGGTGGTGCCCAGCGGGCGCCGGGTTGCACTCGACTACGCCTCGCTCGAAGGGCCGGTTCTGGCAGTCAAGCTGCAGGAACTCTTCGGTCTCGGGTCCTCGCCCGCCGTGGCCGGCGGCAAGGCACCGGTGCTGCTGCACCTACTCTCGCCGGCGGGCCGGCCGGTGCAGGTCACCCGCGATCTGCGCGGATTCTGGGACGGCGCCTACCGGCAGGTGCGCGCCGAACTGCGCGGGCGCTACCCGCGACACCCCTGGCCGGACGACCCCTGGAACGCACCGGCCACGGCTCGCGCGAAACCCCGGCGGCCCTGACGGGCTACCCGGGAACGCGCTTGATCGTGCCGTCGTTGATCATCTGGTTGAACTGCGCGAGGATCGCGCGCTCCTGAGGATCGATGTGCCCGTCCTTGTGGGCCTGGTCCATGATCTCGCGGTACTCGGTGGCGGTGATCTCGAGGTCGTCCATCGCGTGCTTCACCTTCTCGAGAAGCTTGTGTCCGCCGCTGTGTTTGGTCATTCGCCGTGCCCTCCCTGTGGTTGCTCGCCTGGATTGTTCAATACGCGTGCTTGTTCATGAAGCCGTTCCACAACGTCAGCCAGAGAATCTTCAGATCGAACGACAGCGACCAGTTCTCGACGTAGTAGATGTCGTACTCGATGCGCTTCTCGATCGAGGTGTTGCCGCGCCAGCCGTTGACCTGCGCCCAGCCGGTGAGACCGCACTTGACCTTGTGGCGCAGCATGTAGCGCGGGATCCTCTCGCGGAACTGCTCGACGAAGACCGGCCGCTCCGGCCGCGGGCCGACGAAACTCATCTGCCCGATGAGGATGTTGATGAGCTGCGGCAGCTCATCGAGGCTGGTGCGGCGCAGGAAGGCGCCGAAGCCCGTGCGCCGCGGGTCGTCCGGGCGGGCCCAGACCGCGCCGGTCTCGGCTTCGGCGTCGACGCGCATCGAGCGGAACTTGAACATGTCGAAGAGTGTGCCGTCCAGGCTCATCCGCTGCTGCCGGTAAAGCATCGGACCGGGGGAGGAGAGCTTGATCGCGACGGCGATGGCGAAAAGCACCGGCGAGAGGAGAATCATGGCCAGGAGCGAAAAGACGATGTCGCCCGCGCGCTTGGCCGGCGCGTACCAGCCGGAGAGCGGGGTGTCGGCCAGGTTGATCATCGGGATGCCGTCCAGGCTCTCGAGGCCCGCGCGCAGCATGACGAACTGGAGGATGTCGGGAACGATCAGGATGTCGACCATCTCCTGGCCGAGCAGGCCCAGGCCGCGCTCGAGGTCCGCGTGCGATTCGCGGGGCAGCGCGAAAAAGACCTGGGTCGCCCGGTGGCTGCGCACCAGCTCGGGGAGGTCGTCGATCCGGCCGAGATAGCGGTTGGCCGCCGCGGCCGGCGCCGTGTCGTCGACGAACCCGGCGACGCGCAGGCCGAGCTGGGGCAATTCGGCGATCTTCTGTGCCACGGTGTGGCCGAGTTCGCCGGCACCCACGATGATCGCCTGGCTCACGTTGAAGCCGCGCCGGCGTCGCACCCGCACCGCGACGATGATCCCGGTGCGGCCGGCGCTGGCGAGCACGATGCTCGTGCCCCAGAAGAGCAGGAGCATCACGCGCGAGAAGCTGTAGTCGCGGTAGAAGAAGGTCAGGGCGACCAGAAACAGCGTGGCGAGCGAGCCGGACTTGGCGACCGCGAGGGCCTCGTCGATGAGGGAGTGCTTGCGGTGCGGGTGGTAGAGGCCGTTCGCCCAGCTCGCGGCGAACCACAGGGCCAGCGCGACGGGGAGGAAGGAGAGGTAGACCTCGAGGGGGGCGATGCCCTTGGTGAGCGGCACGATCTCGAAGCGAAAGCGCAGGAAGTAGGCGAGAAAGTAGGCGACCGACACGGTGGCGAAGTCGGAGGCGAACGCGATGGCGGAGAGCACCCGCAGCGGCCTGTGCATCATGACTGCGCGGAGTATAGCATGGCCGTCGGCGTCCGGACGCCGATGGCGCCCGGCCGGCGCGGCGCTGCCGGGAGGTTTCAGTCCGCTTCTTTGGCTTTCGCGTCTTTCAGGACTTCGTTGCAGAGGGAGAGCAGGACCTCGGCGTTTCGCTTCCAGGAGAACCGGGCGACGTTGGCACGGCCCTTCTCGACGAGCGTGCCGCGAAATTCGGCATCCGTGAGGATTCTCTCGAGTCCGTCCCGGATCTGGCTCACGTCGGTCGGATCGACCATGACGGCCGCGTCGCCGACCGCCTCCGGCAGGGAGGTGGAATTGGCGGTCAACACCGGGGTGCCCGAGGCCATGGCCTCCAGGGCCGGCAGCCCGAAGCCCTCGTACAGACTGGGGCAGGCGAAAACGGCGGCGATGCGGTAGACCACGGGCAGGTCGACATCGTCGACGAAGCCGACCTGTTTCACGAGCGGGTCGTTCACGACGGGGAACTCCGCGTCCTGCCACGCGGCGCCCCCGACGACCACCGGGAATCGGGACTGGAGTTCCTGCGGGAGGAGGTGATGGCCGCGGATGACCGACACGACGTTCTTTCGCGGCTCCGAACCCCCGAGGCAGAAGACGAAGCCGGCGGGCAGCCGGTACTTTTCCCTGACCTCGGCGATTCGCGCGGCGCCGGGCATTTCGAAGAAGACGGACTCCGCCTGGAGTTCGCCCACGCGGATTATTTCGGGACGGATGCCGAAGCGTTCCGCGACCGATCGTTTCGTGAACCGGGAGTTTGCCAGAAAGGCGTCGCCGAGAAGCGTTGCGGCCCTCATGATCCCGAGGACGAGCGGCCGCCGCACCCAACGGTTGACGAAGCCCCGGTAGTACGTCCGCTGGTACAGAAACGGTATCAGATCGAGCGCCGAGACGATGACCTTCGAGGTCTTGAGCAGCGGGCTCATCAGGTTGTGGAAGGAGAAGAACACGTCGGCGCGTTCCTTCCGGATGACCCGCGGCAGTCCGAGGGCGTGCCAGGATGCGCGTCGCCTGATCCGCAGCGGCAGAAGTCTGAAGTTCGGCGCCGTCACGACTTCGGCCACGAAGCCGAACCGCTCGTTCACGATCACGACATACTCGTTGACCGAATCCAGCAGCTGCAGCTCCCGGAGCACATTTCGGGCCTGTCGGTCGGTGCCCGTGACGTTGGGGGCCATCTGATAGGCATCGATCACCACTTTCATCGCGGGCATTCTAGCAGGTGGGGGCCCTCGGCGAGCCGCGCCCTTGGCCTCTTCCGGGGTTGCGGCGTTTCTGCGCGCAGCGGCCGCCGTCCGAGCGCCTTGGAATCAAGCGGCTGAATGAACCGTCAATAATCATCCTTCATGCGCTCTGAGGCATCCGGCAATGGGGTGCCGGATGCGGGCGAGTCAGGCTGACTGCGCGCCGGCGCCGGCAGGTCGGTGCGCTTCGAGACTCGATAGGCGTTCCTGCCCGCGTGCTTGGCCTCGTACAAGGCCAGGTCCGCGCTCTTGAGCAACGCGTCCGCGTCCTCGCCGTGGACGGGATAGATACTGACACCGGCGCTGATGGTGATGCCGACAATCCTGCCCTCGATTTCATAGGGTTGCGACACTGCCGCGATCGCTCTCGACGCCACCGCGGCCGCATAGTCGGTGCCGCTGACGTGCCACAGCGCCAGCACGAATTCGTCACCGCCCAGGCGCGCCACCGTATCCTCCTCGCGCACCGTCGCCACCAGACGGCCGGCGACCATCTTCAGCAGAAGGTCGCCGACGCCGTGCCCAAGTGTATCGTTGATCTGCTTGAAGCCGTCCAGATCCAGATACACCACCGCCATGGCGCTCTTGTTCCGGCGCGCGTGGACCAGGGCCATCGACATTCTGTCGTCCAGAAGTCGTCTGTTCGCCAGCCCCGTCAGCGGGTCGTTCAGCGCCAGGGATTCCAGCATCTTGCCGTACTTGCGGGCGGCCTCGTGCAACAGGCGGACTTCCAGCAGATTGCGAACCCGCATCAGCACCTCGGCCAGATCGAAGGGCTTGCTGACGAAATCTTTCGCGCCGCTCTGCAGGGCGCGCAACTTGTGCGCCGGCTCGGCGGTGACGGCCAGCACCGGCAGGTAGCCCTCAGTTTCGACCTCCTTCAGGCCGGCCATCACCTGGAAGCCGTCCATGCCGGGCATCCGCAGGTCGAGCAGAATCAGGTCGTAGTGCTGAGCGCGATGCAGGTCGCTGACGGTGAACGGATCCCGCGTCGTCGTGATGCGCGTATAGCCGGCCTCCCTCAACATCTGCTCGAGCAGTTGAACGTTGGCTTCCAGGTCGTCGACGATGAGTATGCGGGCATTGAGAATATCGGCGGTGCTGACCATCACCGGGCTCCCGGGCTCATCGGGCCGTCTGACAGCGCCGTGTCCGGCGCCGTGTCCAGCGCTGTGTCCAGCGCTGCCATGAACTCGTCGACTTTGATCGGCTTGGTGAGATAGCGGAGAAATCCCGCCTGCAGGCCTTTTTTCATGTCGTGCGGCATGGCGTTGGCACTGATGGCAATCGCCGGGATGTGCGCAGTCGCCGGATCATCACGCAGGATTTTCAGTGCCTGGATGCCGCTCAGGCCGGGCAGATTGATGTCCATCAGGATCACTTCCGGCTGACGCGTGCGCGCAAGCTCGATGCCGCTCGGGCCGTCCACCGCGGTCAGCAAACTCAGATCGGGGCGCCGGGCGATGAGTTGTTCCACCAGCTGAAGGTTTGCCGGGTTGTCTTCCACGTAGAGCACCGCGCGCTGCCTTCCCTCCTGCCGAAGATGCGCTCGAAGCGGCGGCGGCGCTGCGGCTGCGCCGCCGGCCGGTTGGCGTGCATCGGCCAGGTTCAGTTCCACCCAGAACAGACTGCCCGCCCCAACCGTGCTCTCCACGCCGATTTCCCCTCCCATCAATTCGATCAGCCGCTTGCTTACCACCAGGCCGATGCCGGTGCCCTGCTCCGCGCCGGCGTCTTGTCCGAGGCGGTTGAATGGCTGAAAAAGCTGCGCGAGTTTTTCAGCGGACAATCCTTCGCCGGTATCCTGCACGCTGATCCGGATGCGTTTCTCGGTGCTCGCGCGGCACGTCACTTCGATCGCTCCCTGCGCGCGGTTGTACTTGATCGCGTTGGACAGCAGGTTGAGCAGAACCTGCTTGATCCGGGTTCGATCGGCTTGAACGAAGAACGGGTTTTCGAAGCGGGGAAAACTCATGCGGATGCCGCTTTTCTGCGCCTGTGGTTCGATCATGGCCTGGCATTCGCGCATGACGTCGGACAGGGACAAAGGTTCCAGCGACAGCGACAGCCGGCCTGACTCGATCAGCGCGAGATCGAGGATTTCGTTGATCAACTCCAGCAGGTACCATCCCGCCTTGAGAATCTGATCGATACTGGGCTTCTGCGCGGCCGTTGGCGGCGGCGAGCCGGACTCCATCAATTGGGCGAAGCCGAGGATCGCATTGAGCGGGGAGCGCAACTCGTGGCTCATGCTGGAAAGGAATTCGGACTTCGAGCGGTTGGCCTTTTCCGCCACCGACCGGGCGCTCTCCAACTCGATGTTCTTCTCCTGCAGCACTTGATCCAGACGTTTGCGCTCCGTCACGTCGCGCGCGGCGGCGAACACGCCCTGCAGCTTCCGGTCGCGGTCGTAGAAGGTCGTCGCGTTGAAGGAGACCACCGTCTCCTTGCCGTCCCGGGCGCGCGCGGTGAGTTCGTAGTCGGTGACCTTCTTCTCCCGCAACACCAGCCGGATGCTCTTTTCAGCCAGGTCCGGATCGGTGAAGTAGTTTTCGAATGGCGCTCCGATCAGCTCATCGCGCGTGCACCCGGTGAGCACCTCCATCTGCTTGTTGACATCGGTGATGATGCCGGACGGATCGGTCGTCATGATTGCGTCAATGTTGGATTCGATGAGCGAACGCGTGTAGAACTGCTGGTCGCGTAAGCGCTGGTCCAGCTTCTTCTGTTCCTCTTCGACCTGCTTGCGCACGGTATTGTCCGTGCCGATCAGGAGGTAACCGATGCGCAAGGCGAGATCATCGGTT
>JANOHV010000147.1:0-24373 GCA_031406795.1 Candidatus Rokuibacteriota bacterium | reverse complement strand
GAAGCCCTGCTCCGCGAAGAGCCGCGCCATCGCCTCGCGGTCCTCCAGAGCCAGGCGCGCCAGCGTGAACCCGGCGTGCCCCTTCAGGCGATCCAGCCGCGCCTGCTTCAGGGCGACGTCGTAGTAGTCGTTCATGTTGTCGAGCCCGTCGACGGCGTCGCCCCGCTCGGGCAGCCGCAGCGAGAGGCTGGAGCCGATGAAGCCGGCGGCCCCGGTCACGAGAATCTTCTTCACAGCCCGAACTCCCCCGAGTCCACCCACTCGGCCTTGATCAGTGTCCACCAGTCCTCGGCGAGGCCGGCGGCGACGTAATCGTAGGGCAGCGAGCTGATGGCGCACGCGTACGCCTCGCTGTTCGGGACGGCCTGTACGGGGCTGCGCTTTTTCACGGTGTACGGCCCGTGGGGGCGCCCGGACATGGCGCTGTTTCTCTTCACGAAAGCGATTCTCGAGGGGCGGCCGATCGAGGTCTTCAACAACGGGAAGATGCGGCGCGACTTCACCTACATCGACGACATCGTCGAGGGGGTGGTGCGGGTCATCGACCGGGTCGCCGCGCCGGATCCGGCCTGGAGCGGCATGAAGCCGGACAGCGCGACGAGCTACGCGCCGTGGCGGATCTACAACATCGGCAACAACGAGCCGGTGGAGCTGATGCGCTACATCGAGGTGCTCGAAAAGTGTCTCGGCAAGAAGGCCGAGAAGCTGATGCTGCCGATGCAGGCGGGGGACGTGGCCGAGACGTTCGCGGACGTGGAGGATCTGGTGCGCGACGTGGGCTTCAAGCCGGCAACGACCGTCGAAGAGGGCATCGCGAAGTTCGTCGACTGGTACAAGGGCTACTACAAGGTCTGACCGTGTGCGGATTGGGACCGGGTCGTCGAGGGAGGGGATGAACCCCTCCCCTACGGACGGGGATTACGATCGGTGTAGGGGCGGGATTCATTCCCGCCCGGTCCGTTGGGCGATCCAGGATCGGTGTAGGGGCGGGATTCATTCCCGCCCGGCTTGATCGCCGATGAGCGAGCGGTAGAGTTCCAGGTGCGCCTCTACCGTGCGGCTGACGTCGTGCTGCTGGACGGCTTTTTTCGCCGCGGCGCCGAGTTTGTCGCTCAGGTCCGCGTCGTGGGCCAGCTCCAGCAGCGCGGCCGCCAGCGCGGGCGGTTCGCCGGGCGGGACGAGCAGGCCGGTCACGCGATCGGTGACGATTTCGGGGATGCCGCCGGCGCGGCACGCGACGATCGGCAGCCCGAGCGCCTGCGCGTCGAGGAGCGAGGTCCCCAGTCCCTCGGTCTTGGAGGCCAGCACGAAGACATCGAAGACCTTGAGCAGCGCGCCGACGTCCTCGCGAAAGCCCAGGAAGAGAAAGCGCTTGCCGAGGCCGAGTTCGTGGGCGAGGGCCGTGATCTCCTGGTGCAGCGGGCCGTCGCCGACCGCGACGAACGAGACGTCGGGTTCCTTGTCGAGCACGAGGCGGGCGGCGCGCAGCAGGGTCGGGTAGTCCTTGTGGTCGGCGAGCGCCGCGACGGTGCCGATCACCAGGTGCCCGCTCGGGATGCCGAGCGAGCGGCGCAGGTGCGGCGGGGGACGTACGCCCGCGAACCGCCGCGTGTCGACGCCGCTCGGGATGACGACGAGCCTGGCCGCAGGGACGCCGTCGGCGAGAAGCTGCGCGCGCACCGCGGCCGAGACGCAGATGATCCGGTCGAGAAGCGCGGTGGAGTACTTGAGGCGGCTCAGGAAATGCGCGCGGATCGGGAAGTCGACCCGGCGGGACGCGACGAGGCGGAGGCGCCGGTCGAAGAGCCGGGCCCAGAGGCCGAGGGCCAGCGCGTGGCTGGAGTGGGCGTGAAGGATCGGCAGGTCGGCGGCGCGGGCGATGCGCGCGAGCTGGCGGCCCGCGGCGGCGTCGAGTTCGCCGCGCATCGGCACGGCGTGCACGGGCCAGGAGCGCGCGCGGCCGCGCTCCGCGAGCATCGATCCGGGAGGGCAGGCCAGGGCGGCCGGCCAGCCCCGGGCGAGCATCCCCTCGAGCAGCCAGGCTGCCTGCTGTTGCCCGCCGCGCCAGGTGCGCTCGGTGTCGATGTGCAGGACCCCGGGCTTCTTCTCGCTCGCCATCTTTCCATTGTAAGTCAACAACGGGCGGGTACCGATTGAAATCTATCCGGGAGGCACGGTCGAAGGGGGGAGGGGATTAACCCCTTCCGTACGAGGTTCGGGACGCCTCCGATGTAGGGGCGGGGTTCATCCCCGCCCAAGTAGGGAGTCTTATAATCCAACCGGGACAGAGACCCTCCGGAAAGACCAGGACGCCGATAAGAAGCCCTGTATTCCTTCAGTGAGGGGTGGCAAGATCAGTACCGTTCGCCCTGAGCCGTGAGCTTGTCGAACGGTCGAAGGGCGCTTGTGGATAGGGCAAATTTCCGTTCATGGTTCGACCGTTCGTCAAGCTCACGGCTCACCACGAACGGAAAGAGTTTCCGCACTTCACTGAAGGATTACGAAGCCCTCCTGAATGACCTGGACGAACGGGATCAAAAGGCGGGATAGCCGAAGGCGTCGGCGAAGCGTTTGTTGAAGCTCTCGGGCGTGAAGTGGTAGGTCTGGGTCCCGTAGACCTCCACCGCGTACGCCGCCGCGGTCGAACCCATCCGGCAGGCGTGCAGCAGCGCGCCGCGCGACTGCGTCAGCCCCTTGATCAGGCCCGCGCGATAGGCATCCCCGGCGCCGGTCGGGTCGGCAACCTTCTCGGGTTTGACCGCCGCGATCTCCGAGCGCTGCAGCCCCTCCTCGCGATGCAGAAGAATCGAACCGGACTCGCCGCGCGTCGTGATCACCGCGCCGGCCAGATTCAGCAACTCCTCGGCGGTGTGCCCGGTCTTCTGCTGCGTCAGCTCCAGCTCGTAGTCGTTGCTGATGAGGATCAGCGCGCCGCGCAGCATTTCCAGCAGTTGCTCGCCGCTCCAGGCCGGCAGCGACTGCCCGGGGTCGAAGATATACGGCACTCCGCGCTCGCGCCAGGTGCGGGCCAGGTGCTCCATGTCCTCGAGGTTGCCGGGCGCCACGATCGCGAGGGTCTCGCGGGAGGCGACGGTCTCGGGGTCGAACTGCGCGCGGTGCTTCATGGCGCCCGGGTTGAACGCGGTGATCTGGTTGTCGGACTGGTCGGTGGTGATGTAGGCGCCGGCAGTCAGCTCGTCGGCCAGTTCGGTGACGTGCTCGAGCGGCAGGTGGTGCGCAATCATCCAGGTGCGGTAGGGGTCGAAATCGCGCCCGGCGGTGGCCACCACGCGGGGGCGCTCGCCGAGCAGCGACAGGGCGTAGGCGATGTTGCCGGCGGTGCCGCCGAAGTTCTCGCGCAGGCCGTTGATCGCGAAACAGACATTGAGGATGTGGATCTTGTCCGGGAGGATGTGGTCGGAAAACTTCCCCGGGAAATCCATGATGCGGTCGAAAGCGAGCGAGCCCGAGACGATGACGTGTTTGAACATGCGCGCGAGTGTAGCACGAAAATGGCGTCTTTCGCACCCCCGCACCGCCGCTCCCCGCGGCCCGGCGAGAGTTCTCCTTGAAGAAAGCGAACCGATGCGGTATAGTGACGGTTCATTGACTTAGGCTAAGGAGCGTGGCGTGCGGCTGAGGCAGGAAGAGATCGATTACATCTCCTGGAAGATCCTCCATGCGCTCAAGGAGGACGAGGTCATCGACATCATCGGCGATGACGAATTGGTGGCGGGCAAGTTGCGCCACGCCCTGACCGAGAACCTCTCGGTCGAGGACCAGCTCAACCGGGAAGTGGACGACATCCTGCGCAATCATCTCAAGGAGATCCAGCGCGACTCGGTCGACTACCGGCGGATGTTCCAGATGGTCAAAACGAAACTCGCGCGCGAGCGCAACCTGGTCCTCTAGGGGGGCGCCGATGAAGCTTTCGGACGATCGCATCAACCACCTCTCGCACCTGCTGTTCAAGGCGCTCAACGAGATGGACGAGGTCGATTTCATGGAGGAGGAGAACGAAATCCGCCTGCGCATGAAAAAGACGCTCGTCGGCTGCCTGCGCGAGTTCGACGGGATCGAAGAGAAGATCCAGGCCTCGCTCGGCACCTACTCGCGCAAGATCGTCGAAGGCAGCCGGGAGTGGGACGTCATGTGGAGCAAGGCGTACGACGAGGAGATCCGCAAGCTTCGGGCCGTCTAGTCATGGCAGCCCGCAACAAGTCACTGATCCGCGAGTATGTCGAGGCGATCGTCATCGCCGTCGGCCTGGCCCTGGTCATCCGGTCGTTCGTCGTGCAGGCCTTCAAGATCCCCTCCGGATCGATGATCCCCACGCTGCTCATCGGCGACCACCTGCTGGTGAACAAGCTGGTCTACCGCTTCCGCCAGCCCGAGCGCGGCGAGGTCGCCGTGTTCAAGTTCCCGCAGGACCGCAAGACCGACTTCATCAAGCGCGTCGTCGCGTTGCCCGGCGACGACATCGAGCTGGCCGACGGCAAGCTGCTCATCAACCGCGCCCCGGCGGCGGACGAGCACGCCAGCTACGGCGCGGCGCGCCTCACGGGGCTCGAGCGCTTCATGAAACCGTTCCACGTCCCGCGCAAGGGCGAGACCGTGCGCCTGGAGGGGCCGAACATCAAGCTCTACCAGCTGCTGGTCGCCAACGAACTCAAGGAGGACGGGCGTACCGCCGATGTCGAGGTCTTCGACACGCAGCTCGGGGCCGACGGGAAGGTCGCCGACGGGCGCCTGCGGGCCGACGGGAAGCCGCTGGAGACCTGGAAGGTCGGCGAGGATTACCTGTTCATGATGGGCGACAACCGCGACAACAGCTTCGATTCGCGTTTCTGGGGGCCGGTGAGGCGCGACGACGTCGTCGGCAAGGCGATGATCATCTACTGGTCGTTCGGGAACAAGATCTGGCAGATCCGCTGGGACCGCCTCGGCGATTTAATTCATTAGCCGGGAGGGGGTGAACCCCTCCCCTACAACGTTCTGCGTTTACGCGTCAGGGCGAAGGTGATTCCATCGCGAACGTTGATTGATCATGCCGTGCGAAGGTGATCCCGTCGCGAATGTTGATTGATCATGCCGTGCGAAGGTGATCCCGTCGCGAATGTTGATTGATTATGCCGTGCGAAGGTGATCCCGTCGCGAATGTTGGTTGATCATGCCGTAGGGGCGGGGTTGATCCCCGCCCGGCATGCCGGCCCCTGCCTTGAACCCGCATTGGGCGGATTTGAAATCTTTCTCCGTAACAGCCAGAATGCTGCACAATGATGACCACCGCTGAACTCCCGGCGTCCGAACCGGACCCGCTGGTCGCCGACTTTCTGGATTATCTCCGCGTCGAACGGCGTCTGGCTGCCAACACCGTCGAGGCGTACGGCCGCGACATCGGGCGTTTCGCGGGTTTTCTCGCGGCGCGGGGCGCCGCGGGGCTGCTGAAGGTCGATGTCCCACAGCTGCGGGAGTATCTGGCCTGGCTGGGGCAGCGTGGGCTGGCGGCGTCCTCCCGCGCCCGCGGGCTGGCCGCCGTGCGGGCCGGCTACCGGTTCCTGCTGCTCGAGGGCCGCATCGGCCAGGACCCGACGGAGTTTCTGGAGGCGCCGCGGGGCTGGAAGAAGCTTCCCCGCTACCTGAGCGGCGAGGAGGTCGAGCGACTGCTCGCGCACCCCGACCGCGGCACGCGTCTGGGGCAGCGCGACGCGCTGCTGCTCGCCCTGCTGTACGACTGCGGGCTGCGGGTCTCGGAACTCGCCGGGCTGCGCGTCGATCAGCTGGATCTGGAGTCCTGGCTGATCCGCGTGCGCGGCAAGGGCGACAAGGAGCGGTTCGTCCCCTTCGGCGAGGAGGCCCGCGCGGCGCTCGTCGCCTATCTCGCCCGGGCGCGCGAGCGCTCGCGGCGGGCGGGGGGCAACGACCATCTCTTCCCCGGCGCGCGCGGCGGGCACCTCACGCGCCAGCGGGCCTGGCAGATCGTGAAGCTTCACCTGGCCGGCGCCGGGGTGGCGCGCTCGGTGTCGCCGCACACCCTGCGGCACTCCTTCGCCACGCATCTGCTCGACAACGGCGCCGACCTGCGGGCCGTCCAGCTGCTGCTCGGTCACGCGGACATTTCGACGACCCAGATCTACACGCATCTCTCGCAGGAGCGGCTGCGCAAGGTGCACGCGAAGTATCACCCGCGGGCCTGAGACGAAAGGCGGGCATGGGGCGCAAAGGCGTGCCGGCGGCGGCCGCAGCGGATCGCGAAAGCGCGGCGCTTGTCGGGCGGTTGTTGCGCGAGCGTCGCCGGAGCCGGGGGCTGACGATCGAGGAGGCCGGGGCCGCGATCAGGGTCGGCGCGCGACACCTGGACGCCGTGGAGGATGGGCGCGTCGCGGATTTGCCGCCGCAGCCTTACGCGCGGGGCCTGGTCTGCGCGTATGCCACGCTCCTCGGCTTCGATCCGGAGGAGTTGCTGCGGGCCTGTGGATCGGCGCTGGCCGGGGAGGGGAGCGGCCGGCCGGGGAGGATCTTCCGTTACCCCGCCCGGGATACGTTCATCTGGCGCGAATGGGCGGCGCCGTTCGCGCTCGCGGCCGTCGTCGCCACGGTCCTCGTCGCGCGCGCCGTGCTCACGCCGCCGCCGGTCGAGCTGGAGATCCCCGTCGCCGAGGCGGCGGCGGTCGCGCTCCCGGTCCGGCAGACGGCGGCGCTCACGGACCCCGGGCCGGCGGACGTTCAAACCGACGCGGAGCCGGCGGCGGCGCCGGGCGTGCGGGTGCTGCTGCGGTGCGAGGGGACGACCTGGGCTGAGGCGACGCCGGACGGCGCGGAGCCGCGACGCTATGAACTCGGGCCGGGGCAGAACCTGGAGATCACGGCGCGCGACCGGCTCTCGCTCTCGCTCGGCGACGCCGGCGTGATCCGCATCAGCGTCAACGGGCGCGAACTCGGTTTCATCGGCTACAAGGGCGAAACGAAGCTCGGATTGTCGTTCACCGCCCCGAAGACCGCCCCTGCGCCTCTCCCCGCTCGCGCCGGGGATTGACGGCGGCGGCGGCGGGGAATAGCATTTGGGGATGTTCTTCATCCTTCAAACTTGGTAAGGGAGGTCTTCCATGAATCCAGGATTCCCGTCCGTCCGCGCGACGCGGCTGTTCGCGCTGGCGGCGACGACAGCCGTGCTGTTCAGCGCTTGCGCCGGTCCGACCAGCCGCGTGCCGCCCGTTTCGACGACGCTTCGCCCCGCGGCGGTGCAAACGCAAATGCCGGTTTTGATCCCGACGCAGCCCCCCGCGGATCTGAGTGCCGTCGACCGTTTCGCCTGGCAGCAGGTCGTCCTGCTCGGCGAAGAATTCGCCGCCGGCAACGCCGAGGGCTTTCTGGCCAAAGTCTCGCGGGGCTTCTACCGGGGCTACAGCGCCCTCGAGAGCTCGCTCAAGGGGCTCCTGGCGAATTCGAGAGCCCGCACGGCCGTCGTCGCGGTCCGCCAGGTCTCGGAGGAGGAGGGGCGAGTCAGCGTCAAGGCGGAGTGGACCCGCAGCGTGACGTTGCCCGACGGCAGCGTGGACGCGCGCCATGGGGAGACGGTATTTCTCTTCCTCAAGAGCGACACGAGCCTGCGGCTGCTCGATTATCGCGGCGACGCGCCGTTCGCCCTCGAAGGCATCTAGGTCTTCGTCCCGATGAGTGATCCGTCGGCACTGCTCAAGCGAGCCCGGGACCTGTTCCAGCAGGGGCTGCCCGACGAGGCTGAGGAGATCGTCGGGCTGCTGCTGCGCGACAACCCGCGCGACGTCACGGCGCTGAACTTCCGCGCCTATCTGCTGTACCAGAAGGGCGATTTCGAGAACGCGATTGCGGCATACCGCAAGCTCGTCGAACTGGAGAAGCACGTCGTCGGGCACCACACGAATCTCGGGATGATCTGCTTCAAGGCGCAGCGCTACGCGCAGGCGCAGGCGGCCTTCGAGCGGCTGCTCGAACTCCAGCCCGGGGATGTCAAGACGCTGCGCAATCTCGGGGTCTGCCAGGAGCGCCAGGGTGCTCTGGAGAAGGCGCTCGACTGCTTTACGCGCGCCGGCGACGAAGAACACGCCGCCGCCATCCGGGGGCGTCTGCTGCGTCCGGAGAAGGGGCAGCCGCCGCGCGCCGCCGCTCCGCAGCCGCCGCGGCAGTCCGCGGAGCCCGAAGTCGCGGCCTGGCTCGCGGGCGCGAGCCTGCCGCGGCCCGGCGCGGGAGCGGACATCGTGCGCCCCGGGCCCGGCGAGTTGGTCGTCAAGGTCCGCGAGAAGGTCTTCATCAACCCGGCGTTCTGCATCGGCCACCAGGGAGTCGTGGTCTTCGCCCCCGCCTCCCGCGAGGCCGAGAAGGCCGCCTCGAAATTCGGCGCTCGCCACGGTGTCCTGGCGCGCGCCGAGGGCAACGGGGAACTGGTGCTGTCGGGGCTCGGGCGCGGGTTGCACGCGCTGCAGCTCGGGGGCGGGCGGCTCTTCGTCAACTGGGGTTCGCTCGTGCTGTGCGGCACCGCGATCGCCGTCTCGTTCGACTACCACGGGCTGGCCAAGGAGGCCTTCCTCGCGGCCGAGATCTCGGGCTCGGGGCAACTGGTCCTGGCGGCGCGCGGCGGGCCGATCGTGCTCCCCGTCGTGGCCGACCAGCCGGTGCTCGCGCGGCCGGAGTCGGTCGTGGCCTGGACCGAGGGCCTGGGTTACGAGGCGGAGGTCGTCCCGGAGCTCAAGAAACTGGTGGGGAAGGCCGAGTCGCTGCGCTACCGCTTCGAAGGCCAGGGCTACCTGGTCCTGCAGTCCTGTTAGGCCGCCACGCCGTAGCGACGAGGCTCCTCTTGGAGCACCCGGCGTTGCCGCACCCCTGGCAATGTCCCTTCTTCTTCCCGACCGAGCGGTAGAGGAGATAGCCCGCACCACCCAGGATCAGGGCCATCCAGACGACGTCCGCGATTCCCATTTCAACCGCCGAGTCCCAGGAGTCTTCCCCCCTGGTAGATTATGAACGCGACGCTCCAGGCGAGCGCCGACTGGTAGGCGAATGCCACGCCGAACCACTTCCAGGAGCCGAATTCCTGCCGCATCGCGATGGCGACCACGACGCATGGCATGTAGAGCAGCACGAAGACCATGAAGGCGTAGGCGGTGAGCGGCGTGAAGGCGCCGCCGACGGCCGTCTTGAGGGGGGAAGCGCCGCTCTCGTCCTGCGCGGCCAGACTGCTGACGCCGAAGGTCGAGACGACGTTGGCGCCGGCTGCCTTGACGGCGCCGCCGAAGGAGACGGCGATCTCCCGCAGATCCTCGCCCAGCGTGGGTCGCGGGCCCGCGGTCGGTGCTTCCTGCGCAGCGGACGGGGCGTAGATCTCGCCCATGGTCCCGACGACGATCTCCTTGGCGATGATGCCGGTGATCAGCGATGCCGACGCCTCCCAGGTGCCGAAGCCGATAGGAGCGAAGATCGGCGCAATGGCGGCGCCCGTCCTGCCGAGATAGGAGTCGCGCTTGTTCTCGACGCCCCAGGGGAGGTTCAGCAGGAACCAGACGAACACCGAGACGGCCAGGATGTACGTGCCGGCCTTGATCAGGAAGTGCTTCCCCTTCTCCCAGGTGTGGATCAGCAGGCTCCTCAGCGTCGGCAGCCGGTAGGGGGGCAGCTCCATGATGAACAGCGGCGCATCGCCGCGGAAGAGGGTCTTCTTGAAGATCACCCCCATCAGGACGGCGAGCAGGATCCCCAGCACGTAGAGGGACCAGATGACCGTCCCCGCGCTGTCGGCGAAGAAGATTCCCGCGAAGAGGACGTAGACCGGCAGCCGGGCCCCGCACGACATCAGCGGCAGCAGCAGCGCGGTCAGCGCCTTGTCCCGCGGGTTCTCGAGCGTGCGGGTGGCATAGATGCCGGGAACGTTGCACCCGAAGCCGAGGAGCATCGGGATGAAGCTCTTGCCGTGCAGGCCGATGGCGTGCATTACCCGATCCATCACGAAGGCGGCGCGCGCCATGTAGCCGCTGCCTTCGAGGAACGTGATGAAGAACATCATCGCGAAGATGACCGGGACGAAGACGAGCACGAAGCCCACTCCGGCGATGACCCCGTCGAGGGCCAGCGCTACCGTCCAGTCCGGGGCGCCGACCAGCCCGAGGCCCGCTTCGATCCAGCGCCGGAAGGGACCGGCGATCATCCCGTCGAGCCAGTCGCCGAAGGGCGAGGAGAGATCGAACGTCAGCTTGAAGACCAGCCACATGGCGGCCAGGAAGATCGGGATGCCGAAGAGACGATGGAGGACGATGCGGTCGATCTTCTCGGTGATCTCGGTCTTGCGCAGCTCGGGCTTCCGGAGCACCTCGCGGGTCAGTCCCGACGCGAGCGCGTAGCGAGCCTCGGCCATCAGCGCCTCGAGATCCTCGCCGTGTGCGCGGCGCAGATGGCGTAGCGACTCATTCTCCAGTCCGTCGAGGTCGATCTTGACCTCCCGGGCCACCTCCTGGTCTCCCTCCATCAGCTTGGAGGCGAGCCAGCGCAACGCGTACGTGCTCGCCAGCTCCGGGTGGCGCTCGCGGATGACCGCGACGACGCCGTCGATGGCCTGCGCGATATCCGCGTCGTACTTCGGCGTCTTCGGGAGGCGTGCGGGGGCGCTGGCGGTCCGCACCACGGCCTCGAGAAGTTCGGTGGTTCCCCGCCCTTTCGTAGCGGCCGTGGGGACTACGGGGATCCCGAGCATGCGCTCGATCCCCTTGATGTCGATCCGATATCCTTTGGCCTCGGCCTCGTCGTAGATGTTGAGGGCCATCACCACCGGCAGGCCCAGCTCCAGCAGTTGCACGGTGAGATAGAGGTTGCGCTCCAGGTTGGTAGCGTCGACCACGTTGATCACCAGGTCGGGCTTCTCGCGCACCAGGTAGTCGCGGGCGATGATCTCCTCCTGGGAGTAGGGAGAGAGGGAGTACGCGCCGGGCAGATCGATCAGACGGATGCGGCTGCCTTCGAACTCGAACCGGGCCTCCTTCTTCTCCACCGTGACGCCCGGCCAGTTGCCGACCTGCAGCCGGCTGCCGGCGATGGCATTGATCAGGGTCGATTTACCGGCATTGGGATTGCCGGCGACCGCAACGATGATGGTGCGTTTCGCGGCCGGGCTATGAGCGGCACGCCCGAAGGCCTTTTCGCCGATGCACAGCGGTTCAGTTGCAATGCTCATTTCAACACCTCCACCGCGATCCCTTCCGCTTCCTTCTTGCGGAGCGAGAGCTGGTAACTCTTGATCGTCACTTCGATCGGATCCCCCAGCGGGGCGACTTTCACGACCGCGATGTCTTCCCCCACCAGCACCCCCATGTCCATCAAGCGGCGTCGCAGCGGACCGATCGCCCCGATGGCGGTTATCCTTCCTCGTTCTCCGGGTTTCATCATTGCCAAGTTCATCGCTGCCTCCTGACGAGTATTCTCATGGCCACTCTGCGGTCGATGGCGAGCCTCGATTCGTCAATTTTGAGGAGCAGCGGGCCGCCCCCGCCGTTGGTGAGCATCTCCACGGTTTTGCCGACACGCAGGCCCATGTCCTCCGCCCGGACGGAGGAGGTACGCTCAGGGGTGGCCCTGATGGAGGTGATTTGCGCCTGCTCGCCGGCACCGAGAAGTCCGAGCGGGAAAGTGAGGACGCTGCGTCCGGGGTGGCCTGCGGCAGTGTGCATCGGGGCCTTCCTTTCTGTGGGAATGAGAATCAATATCAGATGGCCCTGAAAAAAATTTATCCGCCCGCCCCGCGGCACGCGCCGCAGACCCCGTAGAGCTCCAGCCGGTGGTCGGTGACGACGAACCCGTGCCGCTCGGCCACCCGCTGCTGCAGCGCCTCGATCTGGTCGTTCTCGAACTCGACAATCCGGTTGCAGCGCCGGCAGACAAGGTGATCGTGGTGAGAGCGGCGGAAGGGCGACTCGTAGCGCGCCAGTCCGTCCCCGGTGTTCATGCCCGTTGCCAAGCCGGCTTCCCGGAGCAATTTGATCGTCCGGTACACCGTGGCGGGCCCGATCCCCGGATTCGCCTCCCGGACCATGCGCGAAATCTCCTCGGCGCTGTGGTGCCCCTCGGACCGGAAGAAGAGGTCGGCGATAACGCGCCGCTGGCCCGTCAGTCGCAGCCCCCGCTCGGAGAGATACTGCGTGAACCGGGCGGTCGCGCTCGACGCCTTCTGCTGCGCGTTTGCCTTTTTCATGACCCCAACATAATGAGAATGATAATGGATGTCAAGTACTGTGTGTGGGTGTCACTCTCACGGATGGGCCCTTTTCAGTGGCCGAACGGTTACTGCCAGAGATACAGCAGACGCGCCTGCGTGTCCGCGTCGAGTGCCGCCGGGAAGATGCCGGCCATCCGCGCGTCGAGCAGCTCCCAGATCCCGCGGCGCGGCGACTCGCGGATGACCTCCGGCTTCCCCGCGATTCCGGCGAGCTTGCCCGCTGCGGCGATCGCCGCGTCGAGATCGCCGAATTCGTCGACCAGCCCGAGCTCCTTCGCCTGCCGGCCGGAATACACCCGCCCGTCCGCGAGCGAGCGCACCCGCTCCGGCGTCATCCGGCGGCCCGCGGCCACGGCTTCGACGAACTGCGAATACACGTCGTCGACGAGACTCTGCAGCAGCCGGCGGTCGCGATCCGACATCTCGCGCGCGCCGTTGCCCACGTCCTTGAACTCGCCGCTCTTGATGGTGTTCATTCCGAGCCCGATCTTGCCGAACAGGCCCTGATAGTTCGGGAACTGCATGATCACGCCGATGCTGCCGGTGAGCGTGCCCGGGCTCGCGAAGACCCGGTCGGCGGCGCACGCGACGTAGTAGCCGCCGGAGGCGGCCATGTCGCCCATCGACACCACGACCTTGCGGCCGGTGCCCTCGCGCAGCCGCAGCAGCGCCCCGTGGATCTCCTGCGCCGCCACGACGGTGCCCCCCGGCGTGTCCACCCGCAGCACGATGGCCTTCACCGAGTCGTCGTCGCGGTACTTGCGCAGTTGCGCGAGCACCCTGCGCGCGCTCACCGCGCGGCTGCCGATGTCCTGCGAACTGGTCATCATGCCGGTGAGTTCGATGACGGCGACCCTGTCCGTCGAGAACGACGCCCCCGGCAGACGGCCGCGATCGCGGCCTGATCCGGTCAGCACCATGACCAGAGCAACGGCGGCCGAGAGGCCCGCCAGGATGAGAAACGGATATTTTATCTTGCCCATGATGTCGTCAGGCTGTTGAAAAAAGCCCGTCTGGGATGCGGGAGGGGATGAACCCCTCCCCTACACGCAGACGATTTTGTCGTAAGGAGGGGATGAACCCCTCCCCTACACGCAGACGATTTTGTCGTAGGGGCGGGGTTGATCCCCGCCCGGTGCTCACGTGGCGCGCTTTGCATGGAGATCTTTTGGAGAGCCGCATGTTCCTGTCGTTGTCCGGCCATTAAAAAAAACGGCCGGGAGTGGCGCGATGAACGCCGCCCCCGGCCGATCATGCCTGTTACTCGTCTTCCCGGCTGCGGCGCTTCTCTTCGAGCATCTCGCCGATGCTCACCGAACCGCTGCCCTGCCGGCTGGCGTACTGGTCGAAGTCGGAGCGCTCCTGATCGGATTCCAGCGCCTTGAGGCTGAGCGAAACCTTGCGTTCGCCCTGGTCGATCCGGATGACCTTGGCCTGCAGCTCCTGCCCGATCGCGAAGTTCTCGAGGCGGGAACTCTTGTCGCTGCCGAGCTCGGAGGAGTGAATCAGCCCCTCGATGCCGCCGGCGATGGCGACGAAAACGCCGAAGTCGGTGACCTTGACCACCGTGCAGGCGACGATCTTGCCGAGGCCGGACTTCGAGACGAACTCCTGCCACGGGTCGCCCTGGACCTGCTTGATGCCGAGGCTGAGCCGCTCGCGCGGCTTGTCGATGTTCAGCACCACCGCGTCGACCGAGTCGCCCTTCTTCAGGACCTCGGAGGGATGCTTGATCTTCTTGGTCCAGGAGATGTCCGAAACGTGCACCAGGCCGTCGATGCCCTCGTCGAGGCCGACGAACGCGCCGAACTCGGTCAGGTTGCGCACCTTGCCGGTGATCACCGAGCCGATCGGGTACTTCTTCTCGAGGAAGTCCCACGGGTTGGACTCGATCTGCTTGATGCCGAGGCTGATACGCTTGACGTTCTCGTCGACGTTGAGCACCTGGCACTCGATCTGGTCGCCGACCGAGAGGATCTTCGAGGGGTGCTTGACCTTCTTGGTCCAGGACATCTCCGAGACGTGCACCAGGCCCTCGACGCCCTCCTCGAGTTCGACGAACGCGCCGTAGTCGGTGAGGCTGACGACCTTGCCCTTGACCCGCGTGCCGATCGGGTACTTGGTGCCGAGGTTGGTCCAGGGGTCCTGGCTCTTCTGCTTGAGCCCGAGGCTCACGCGCTCGGTCTCGCGGTCGAACTTGAGGACGACGACTTCGACCTCCTCGCCGACCATCAGGACCTCCGAGGGGTGGCTGATGCGCCCCCAGGACATGTCGGTGATGTGCAGCAGGCCGTCGACGCCGCCGAGATCGATGAACGCGCCGTACTCGGTGATGTTCTTGACGACGCCCTTGATGCGCATCCCGATCACGAGGTTCTTCAGCGTCTCGCGGCGCTTCTCCTCGCGGCCCTTCTCGAGCACGGCGCGGCGCGAGAGCACCACGTTGCCGCGCTGGCGGTTGAGCTTGAGGATCTTCATCACGATCTTCTGGCCCACGAAGTGGCCCAGGTCGCGCACCGGGCGCAGGTCGACCAGCGAGCCGGGGAGGAAGCCGCGCACGCCGATGTCCACGGCGAGGCCGCCCTTGATCTTGTCGGTGACGTAGCCCTCGATCTCGCGGTCCTCGTCGAAGATCTTGGTGATCTCCTCCCAGATTTTGGCCTTGTCGGCCTTTCCCTTGGAGAGGATCAGGTGCCCGTCGGCGTTCTCGGCCTCCTCGAGGAAGACCTCGATCTCTTCGCCGACCTTGGGGATGTTGTCGCGCCGGAATTCGCCGATCGGGATCGCGCCCTCCGACTTGAAGCCGACGTCGACCACCACTTCCTGGTCGGTGATCTTGATGACGCGGCCGCGGACGATTTCACCCTCTTCGAGGTGGCGCAGCGTTTCGTCGTAGAGCCGGTTCATCTCCGCGCGCTCGCCGGCATCTTCGCCTTCCGCGGGCTCCGGGCAGAACGCCTTGCCCTGCTGCTGCTTGGGCTTCTTCACCTCCCTCTTGACTTCCTCGGATTCCTGCGTGGTGATGTCAGTTGCGTCGGACATGCTCGGTACTACCTCCTGTTGTGTGAGATTCCTCCCGGTGCGGGAGGTGTGTCCCGGCGGCTGTTCCCCCCGGAGGGAGGGACTGCAGTCGCCGGATAACATCCGTGATGATCCACTGCGGGGTCGAGGCGCCCGCGGTCAGGCCGATGCGCTCGGCGTCGCCGAGCAGCTCCGGGGAGAGTTCGTCCGCGGTCTCGACCCAGATCGTGCGCGTGCCCGTCTCCTTGCAGATCTCGGCGAGGCGGCGGGTGTTGGCGCTGTTGCGGCCGCCGATCACGACCATGACCCCGGAGCGCCGGGCCAGATCGCGCGCCTCGGCCTGGCGCGTGGCCGTCGAGTCGCAGATCGTGTTGAAGATCCGCAGCTCGAGCGCCTTCGGCAGCAGGTAGTCGGCGACGGCCTGGAAGTTCTCCAGCGTCTGCGTGGTCTGCGCCGCAAGCCCGATGCGACCCGAGATCTTCACCCCCTCGAGGTCGGCGGGGCCGGCGGCGACGAGGCACTCGAACGCGGGGTCCTCGGTCAGGCTCGTGATCTCCGAGTGGTTGCGGTCCCCGACGATGACGACGCGGTAGCCCATCTTGAAGAGCCGGCGCGCCTGGCGATGCATCTTCTTGACGAAGGGGCAGGTGGCGTCCACCACCGCGAGCCCGCGTTCCTGCAGCTCGGCGTGCACGTGCGGGGGCGCGCCGTGGGAGCGCACCACGACGACGCCGCCGGCGACCTCCGCGGGGCTCGACGCCCGCAACAGGCCCTGATCTTCGAGCGAGCGGACGACCTGGGGGTTGTGGATCACCGGGCCAAGCGACGTCACCGGGCCGGAGCCGGCCGCGAGGGCGCCTTCGACCATGCGGATCGCCCGTTTGACGCCAAAACAGAAGCCCGCGTGGCGGGCGATTTCGACGTTCCGGGCGGACAGGGTCTGCACCTCTGGCATAAGCTGTTAAATCATACGCGTTTTTCGGGAAAGATCAACAACTTTGAGTGCGCAGGGTTGCCGGGCGCTTTTTGCTCCGTGTCTGCCGCTCGGCCTCGACGGCGATGGCGTGGATGAACTCCGGGAAGGGCCAGCCCATCCGCTCGGCCATCGCCGCCATGACCGAGTACTCGCCGATCAACGGGTTGGCATTGACTTCGAGGACGAAAAGCGTTCCGTCCTCGCGCAGGCGGAAGTCGACGCGGGCGTAGCCGCGCAGGCGCAGGATCTCGAAGGTCTGGAGCGCGATACTGCGGATGCCCTCAGCGGCGCCCGCCGGCAGCGGTTCGAGGGGCGGGCACTGATCGGGGATGATCGCCTTGTACTCCTCGGAGTCCGAGTCCCACTTGCCGGTGTAGGAGTAGACGCGCGGGGCGTCGGGGGGCAGGTTGAAGACCACCTCGTTCATCGGGGTCACGAAGCGCTCGCCGTCGCGCTCGATCACGCCGACCGAGAGTTCGCGGCCGTGGATGTACTCCTCGACGATCGCCGGCTGGCGGTAGCGCTCGACGACGTCGGCGACGCGGCAGCGCAGGGCGGGCTCGTCCACGACGACCGAATCGCGGCAGACGCCGATGCTCGCGTCCTCGTGCAGCGGCTTGACGATCAGCGGCCAGCGCAGGCCGGCGCGCGGCGGGTCGTCGGCGGCGACGAAGATCTGGAACGCCGGCGTCGGGACGCCGTGGAAGCCGAGGATCTCCTTGGTGCGGGCTTTGTCGAGCGTGATGGCCAGCGAGAGAAAATCGCCCCCGGTGTAGGGGATGCCGAAGACGTCGAGGATCGCGGGCAGGTGCGGCTCGAGACTCGAGTCGTTGTTCAGCCCGTCGTCGACCAGGTTGAAGGCCAGGTCGCACTCGAGCCGCTGCAGCTCCTGCAGGTGGTCCTCCCGGACCTGGAAGCCGAAGGCGTCGTGCCCCTTTTCGCGCAGCGCCGCGATGACCGAGGCGCGATAGCTCTCGTCCTCGCGGTTGAGGGTCTCGCTGGCGAAGTTCTCGCTGAAGCGCGGGTCGAGCGCCCGGTACAAGACGGCGATTTTCATGACGGCCGCTGAAAAAGGCCCGACTGCTGCGTTGCGCTCCTCGCGGCTGCCTGCGGCGTACCACGAGTACGCCTCAGCATCCGCAGCGTCGCGCGCCTTGCATTCGAACCTTTTTGATCAGCCTTCATTACAGTCTTGATTCTATCACCGCGAGCATCCGGGCGAGGACCGCCTGCGGGTCGAGCTCCGTCGTGTCGAGAGCCACGGCGTCGTCGGCGGCCTTCAGCGGCGCGTGCTCGCGGCCGGCGTCGCGGCGGTCGCGCTCCTCCAGTTCGACGAGGACTTGTTCGGGGTCCGCGGCGGCGCCTTTCGCCGAGAGTTCGGCGTAGCGCCGGCGCGCGCGGGCCACCGGTGAGGCGAAAATGAAGAACTTCACGTCGGCGTCGGGAAAGATCACGGTGCCGATGTCGCGGCCGTCCATCACGACGCCGCCGCCCTCGCCGAGCCGCCGCTGCAGGGCCAGCAGCGCCCCGCGTACCTCGGGGACCGCGGAGAGCTTCGACGAGAGCTGGCTGATGCGCTCGGTGCGGATCTCGGCGGACACGTCGCGGCCTTCCACGAGCACGCGCGGGCGCTGCGGGTCCCCCTCGAGCCGGATGTCGGCGCCCCGGATTTTCGCCCCGAGCGCCGGGCCGGGCGCATCGAGCAGGCCGTCGCGCTCGGCGAGCCAGGCGACCGCGCGGTAGAGCGCGCCGGTGTCGAGGTAGAGGTAGCCCAGCCGCGCCGCGAGGGCCTTGCCGGCGGTGGACTTGCCGGCGGCCGCGGGCCCGTCGATCGCGACGATCAGCCGCCTCATGCGCCCACCCGGATCTTCGCGCCGAGGCCGCTCATCAGCTCCCAGAACTCGGGGAAGCTGGTCGCAACGCACGCCGTGTCGGCGATGCGGGTTTCGCCGGGGATCGCCCCGCCGGCGATTGCCAGCGACATCGCGACGCGGTGATCGCCGTGGCTGGCGCAGGCCGCGCCGCGCAGCGGGTGGCCCCCCTCGATCTCGAGGCCGTCGGGGAGTTCGCGTACGCGCCCGCCGAGCTTCGTCAGCTCCGCCGCCATGGTGCCGATGCGGTCCGACTCCTTGACCCGCAGCTCCGCGGCGCCGGTGATGCGGGTCGTGCCGCGCGCGAACAGCGCGACGGCGGCGAGAATCGGGAATTCGTCGATGGTCTGGGGCACCAGCGCGGCGGGGACGTCGATGCCGCGCAGCCGGCTGGCCGAGGCGGTGATGTCGGCCACCGGCTCGCCGCAGACTTCGCGGCGGCGCACGAGCCGCACCTTGGCGCCCATCGCGCGCAGCACCTCGAAGAAGCCGGTGCGCGTCGGGTTCACGCAGACGTTGCGCACGGTGATATCGGACTCGCCGGCGATCACCGCGGCGGCGATCAGGAACGCGGCGGAGGAGGGGTCCCCGGGGACCGCCAGGTCGCGCGCGGGCCACTCGCGCACGTTCGCGAGCGCCGCCGTGGCGCCGTCGATGCGCACGTCGACCCCGAGATGGCGCAGCATGCGCTCGGTGTGGTCGCGGGAGCGTTCGGGTTCGGTGACGCTGGTCTCCCCTGCGGCGAGGAGCCCGGCGAGCAGGATCGCGGACTTGACCTGGGCTGAGGCCACCGGCGAGCTGTAGGCGATGCCGGCGAGCCGCGTGCCCTCGATCGCGAGCGGGGCCAGGGTGCCGGCGGCGCGGCCGCAGATGCGCGCGCCCATCAGGCGCAGCGGCCCGGCGATCCGGCGCATCGGCCGGCGGCGCAGGTAACGATCGCCGCTGAGCACCGAGAAGAAGGGGTGCGCGGCGAGCAGGCCGGCCATCAGCCGGATCCCGGTGCCGGAGTTGCCGAAGTCCAGCACCCCCTCGGGCTCGCGCCAGCCACCGAGGCCGGCGCCGCGCACGCTGAGCGGCTCGGCGCCCCACGCGGCCAGCTCGACGCCGAGCAGGCGCAGCGCCCGGGCGGTGTTCTTCACGTCGCCGCCGCGCGAGAGGCCGCTGATCTGCGTGGTGCCGCGGGCCTGGGAGGCGAGGATCAGCGCCCGGTGCGATATCGATTTGTCGCCCGGGACGACGACCGATCCGCGCAGCGCCGCTGCGGCGCGCACGCGGGCGTGCCGGGCGCTCACGGACGGGCCTCCGCGGGCGGAGCAGCGGGGGCGAGCGAGCGGCGCACGACCCGGGCCGCGGCGAAGGCTTCCTCGAGACCCGCATCGTCGCCGGCGGCGATCAGCGAGCGCAGGCGGCCGGCCTCGGCGAGGAACTCGTCGAGCGCCCGGAGCACCTCTTCGCGGTTGTCGAGGCAGATGTCGCGCCACATCGCCGGATGCGAGGCCGCGATCCGCGTGAAGTCGCGAAAGCCGCCGCCCGTGTACGATAGCAGCCCGGGCAGAGCGGCGTCGGCCTGCGCCGCGGCGTTGACCAGCGCGTACGCGACGACGTGGGGCAGGTGGCTGATGACGGCGAGAATGCGGTCGTGCGCGGCGGCATCCATGACGTCCACCCGCATGCCCACCCCTTCCCAGAGACCGCGGACGGTCGCGACGGCCTCCGGGGTCGAGGTGGCGCCCGGAGTCAGCAGGCAGCGCGCGCCGCGGTACAGACCGGCGAAGGAGGCGGTGAAGCCGGACTCTTCGGTGCCCGCGATGGGGTGGCCGCCGACGAACGGGACGCCGGGGGGGAGCACCGCCTCGACGCCGCGGGTGAGGGCGGCCTTCGTGCTGCCGACGTCCGTGACGACGGTTCCCGGGGCCAGGTGGGGCGCCAGCTCGCGCGCCGCGTCGGGGACGGCGCGGACGGGCAGGGCGATCACGACGAGATCGGCGCCCGGCGCCGCCTCGGCCGCCGTGGCGCAGGCTTCGTCGACGGCCCCGGACGCGAGGGCGGCGCGCCGCGTCTGCGGGTTGCGGGCCACCCCCCGGACGCGCCAGGGCAGGTTGGACGCCTTGACGGCGCGGGCGAGGGACCCGCCCATCAGCCCCAGCCCCATGATGACGAGGAGCCTCGGTCGTTGAAAAGGGCTCACCTGCGGCGGGCCTTGCATCTGAACCCTTTTGAACAACCTCGGAGTCCCAGGGACAAGGACATCGTTCTAGAGCTCCCTCCCGAGGAAGGTCGCGAGCCGGCGCAGTTCGTCCATGAGGGCCGCGAACCCTTCCGGGCGCAGGCTCTGCGGGCCATCGGAGAAGGCTTCCTCGGGGTTGTGGTGTACCTCGATCATCAGCCCGTCGGCGCCGGCCGCGAGGGCCGCGAGCGAGAGCGGGCGCACCAGGTCGCGGCGCCCGCCGGCGTGGCTCGGGTCGACGATGATCGGCAGGTGCGAGAGCGACTTGATCGCCGGCACCGCGGCGATGTCCAGCGTGTTGCGCGTGTAGTCCTCGAAGGTGCGGATGCCGCGTTCGCAGAGGATGACGTTCGGGTTGCCGTTCGCGACGATGTACTCGGCCGAGAGCAGCAGGTCCTTGATCGTCGCCGAGAGGCCGCGCTTGAGGATGATCGGTTTGTTCGTACTGCCGCACTCCTTGAGCAGCCGGAAGTTCTGCATGTTGCGCGCGCCGATCTGGATGAAGTCGACGTGGCGGTCGAGCAGCTCGAGATCGCGCGGGTCCATCAGCTCGGTGGCCACGAGCAGCCCGGTCTCCTCGCGCGCGTCGGCCAGGTAGCGCACGCCCTCGGCCTCCAGTCCCTGGAAGGCGTAGGGCGAGGTCCGCGGCTTGAAGGCGCCGCCGCGCAGCACGGTGGCGCCGGCCGCCTTCACCTGCCGGGCGATCCCGATCAGCATCTCGCGCCCCTCGACGGCGCACGGGCCGGCCATCACGTGCAGGCGCTTGCCGCCGAGCAGGACGCCGTCGACGCCGATCACGCTCGGCTCGGACTTGAACTCGCGCGAGACCAGCTTGTACGGCTTCTGGATCTGCAGGACCTGGTCGACCCCGGGGAGGATCTCGAGCGGCAGGTTGCGCAGCGCCGTCTCGTCGCCGATGGCGCCGATGATCGTGCGCTCGACGCCGCGGGAGAGGTGCGGCTTGCAGCCGGCGGCCTGGATCTTCTCGATGACGTGGTCGATCTCGGCCTGGGTTGCCCCGGGCTTGAGGACAATGATCATGACGGCTCCCTTTGCGTGGTGCTGCTGGCTAGAAGACTTTGCCGGCGAGGAAGGACCCGACCCCGCTGGTCGGGCAGGAACTCGCCGGGAGCCCTTCGTAGGTGAAATTGCCGACGCAGGTGCTCGATGAGGTGAAGCGGCCCGTGATGATGATCCTTCCCTGTGCCAGGCTCGTCAGGCCCCGCTCGATCGTGAACACCCCGTCGACGATGGGGACCGCGGCCTCCGAGCCATCGAAATTGATGATGCAATCGCCCGTCACGTGCACAAGCACCAGTTCGTTCACTTCGGAGTCGCCGACCTGAAAGGTGACCGTCCCCCCGTCCCCGGACGTTCCCGACCAGACGCCGTTGAGGTTCGCGCCCGAAGCCTCCGCCGCGTAGTCCCGGGTGCCGATCCCGAACGGGGACAGCGAATCCACCAGACCGCAGCCGTACGCGCCGAGGGCCAGCGCTAGGAACACCGCGGTGCCGAGCGCCCCGGCTTTCCGCATCAGAGCTTCTCCCAGTATTGCGCGGGCATCTCCTGCGCGAGCTTGAGCGCGCCGTCGGAGCCGGCGAACAGCGGGTCGTTGACGCAGGTTACGGTGCTCGGGCCGTACTCCTTGAGCGCCGCCTGGAAGTACTCGCGGATCCCCGCGATCAGGCTGCCCCCGCCGGCGAGCACGATGTTCCTGCGGATCTTGGCCTGGAACTCCGGGTCGAAGCGGGCGATCATCTGCGTGGTGGCCTCGACGAAGGCCGGCAGGATGCTCTCGCAGGCGCGCTTGATGTCCGCCGTGATGTCGTGAAGCATCGGCTTGCCGTCGACCGGCATCTCGACCATGATCTGCCCGGGCGGCTCGCCGACGAAGCTGTACTGCTCCTTCCAGAGGCGCACCATGTTCTTGTTGAAGGTCGAACGCGGGTAGCGCTCCTGCAGGTAGGAGAAGAGCTGGTCGTCGATGTAGTCGCCGGCCTGCAGCAGCGTGCGCTGGTCGTCCTCACCCGGGAGCGTCCCGTGCATGATGCACAGGTCGGTCGTCCCGGCGCCGATGTCGATCACCAGCGCGTTGTTGAGCAGACCGAGGCTGTAGGCGACCGCGAAGGGCTCGGTGACCACGACGAGCGAGTCGACGAACTCGGCGACCGCCTTGCGGATCGCCAGCTTGTTGATCTTCAGCGAGTCGGAGGGGACGCCGACGACGGCGTGGATCTTCTGGCCGGCGGAGGGGCCGGCCAGCTCGATCAGGTGGCGGATGATCTCCTTGACCGCCTCCTCATTGCGGTTGATCCCCTCCTTGATGATGCCGTTCTGCAGCGGGCGCGAGACGTCGACGGAGAGCCGGTACTCCAGCACGTCGCTGCCGAAGACGACGGGCTTGCCGACCACCTGCGCCGCGATGAAGTCCTTCGGCCAGCCGACGTAGCTCTCGATCCACTGACGCTGGCCGTTGCCGGCGGAGATGGACGAGCGTGAAGTGCCGAGGTCGATGCCGACGAACAGGACGTCATTTTTTGGACTCATGCGTGGTCTCCCCGTTGCGCAGATAGTCGAGTATGCCGGTTTCCAGGTAGGCGGCGATGTCTTCGCGGTGCTCCGGCGTGCCGAGCCGCTCCTCCTCCTCGCGGTTGCTCAGGCACGAGACTTCGGCGAGCACCGCCGGGACGTCCGCCTGGTTGAGCACGACGAAGGGGCCGCGCTTGGTGCCGTAGTCGAGTATGCCCGCATTCGCGCGGTGGCTGTTGCGGTAGAGGCTGTTCTGGATCGCGGCGGCGAGACGCGGCGACTCCTCGCGGCGCATCTGGGTTTCCATACGCTCGATGATCTGGCTCAACTCGCTCATCCCCGGCCCCTGGCCGGAGTTCTCGCGGCGCGCCAGCTCCAGGGAGGCGGCGTCGGTCCCCGGCCCGAAGTAGAAGGTCTCGATGATGTTGATCGGCTTGTTCGGCACGAAGTTGAGGTGGATCGAGACGAACAGGTCGGCGTGCTTCGCGTGTGCGATCGCGACGCGCTCGCCGAGGGGGAGCGTGATGTCGGCGTCGCGCGTCAGCAGCACCTCGGCGTCGGTGCGCGACTCGAGGCGGCGCTTGAGCCGGCGGGCGATGTCGAGGGCGATCTCCTTCTCGTGCGTGCCGCCGCGCCCGATGGCGCCGGTGTCCTCACCGCCGTGGCCGGGGTCGAGCAGGATCGTTTTCACGCCGAGGTCGAACGCGCGGCTCAACGGCAGCCCGCGCCCGACCTTGAAGCGCGCGGGGTCGAGCCCCGGCTGCGGCGTCGCCGCAGGGGCGGGCGTCGGGGCCAGCGGCCGGGGCTCGGCTGGAGGCGGCGTCTCCGCGACGAACCGGGCCTGGATCTGCTGGACGGGAAAGAACACCGGCGAGAGCGTGGAGCCCGTGAACAGGATCCCGAGAACGAGGGTCGCCGCGAAGAGCGCGAACTTGGCGACCCGGGGCAGGCGTCTGCGGACGTACGCCCGCGGCGAGGTGCGCCCGAGCAGGCTCAGGTTGTCCTCGTAGACCCCGCGGAAGATCTCCCGCTTCATCCGCTGTTCGCGGTTGCGTGAAAACCGGGCGATCATCGCGCCGTACGACCTCGCCGCACCGTCATGCGAAAACACTCCTCCCCCGATTAAACCATCATTAATCTAACAAGATACGGCTGTGCGGTCAACCCGCGGCGCGGGAGCGGCGGCAGATTTGGTCCCCCGGCGGACCGGGCGGCTCAGCGTTCCCCGGCGGCAGCGGTGATCGCGACCGGGTCGTCCTGCGGCGCGAGATCGTGCTGGAGCTCGGTGACGGTGACCAGGGAGTAGCCGCTCTCCCGCAGGGCGTCGACGAGTTCACCCAGCCGGATGACCGCCGGGTCCGCGCGGCTGGTGCTCAGGTGCATCAGGACAATGCCGCCGTTGAGCCCCGTCCCGCCCGACCCGAAGGAGAGGATGCGCCGGGCAATCTGCGCCGACGTCAGGTAGTTGCGCGAAGAGCGCTCGGCGACCCAGTCCAGGCTGTCGAGGGTGTGTC
>JANOHV010000098.1:0-4428 GCA_031406795.1 Candidatus Rokuibacteriota bacterium | reverse complement strand
GCAGGGCGTTCACCTGGCGATGGAGTATCTCACCGCCCAGAACCGCCGCGTCGCGGGCGACTCGCTCGCTCCCGGCACCGACGTCGCCGCCGCCGGGCGAACCGTGGTCGTGGTCGGCGGCGGTGACACCGGCGCCGACTGCGTCGGGACAGCCCGGCGCCAGGGAGCGGCCGCGATCACCCAGGTCGAAATCCTCCCCGAACCGCCGCGCGAGCGCTCGATCGACAACCCGTGGCCGCACTGGCCGCAGATCCTCCGCACCGGATCCTCCCACGACGAGGGGTGCGCGCGAATGTGGGGAATCTCGACGCAGGAGGTTCTCGGCGACCAGGAGGGCCGCGTGCGGGCCCTGCGCTGCGTCAGGGTCGAGTGGGGCGCGGTCGACACCGCCGGACGGCGCTCCTTCAAGGAGATCCCCGGCAGCGAATTCGAGCTGCCGGCCGACCTGGTGGTCTTCGCGATGGGCTTCATGCACACCGAGCACAGCGCGCTGGTCACCGACTTCGGGCTGGAGCTCAACCCCGGAGCCTGCCTGCTGACCGATGCCGATCTGATGACCTCCGCGCCCGGGGTCTTCGCCGCCGGCGACTGCGTGCTTGGTGCGCGGCTGATCGTCACCGCGATCGATCAGGGCCGCCGCGCCGCGGCCGCCGCCGACCGCTACCTGCGGACTAAATAGCTTAATCGTGGACGAAAATCATTTATCATTGTCGCCTGGAACTTAGCAGGGCGACGGGGTGGCGCGGAGCGGAGTCCGCAGCGCCAGGAACCCGCAGCCCGCACGGGAATGGAAGAGAACCACAACCAGGAGGAGACAGACCATGCGTACCAGCTTCACCACCCTCATCGCCGCCGCTGCCCTGACCCTGTCCGCCACAGTCGCGATCGGCGCCGAGCCCTCCCCGCTTGGCGAGGGCCGGACCCTCTTCGAGAAGAACTGCATCACCTGCCACACGCTCGAACGCGTTCTCGCCGTGCAGGCGGACCGCGCCGGTTGGGAGAACACCGTCAAGCGGATGCTCGCGAAGCGGATGGAACTCGAAAAGTCGCAGGTTGACCCGCTCGTCGGTTACCTCACCGCGAAATCCGTTTTCGAAACGAAGTGCAACGGCTGCCACGACCTGCAGCGCCCGCTCACGGCGATCAAGAACCCCGAACAGTGGAAGGCCACCGTTCTGCGGATGGCGGCCATGAAGCCCGGGACGCTCGCCGACGCGGAGGTTGGCGCGATCACGCTGTATCTCTCGCTGGTGGCGCCGGTCAAGCCGTCCGCCCCGGCCGCGCCCGTCCTGAAGTAAGGCTCGCGGAAGGACCGGCCACCCGTGGCGCTCATGGTTCCCCCCTCCCCCCCGCTCTGGCGCCCCGGGTGGTTCGCCGAGAAGAACCTCTTCGAGGCTCTGCGCTCCGGCCTCCCCGAGGAGTTCCACGTCTTTCACGACTACGCCTACCTCGGCAGCGTGCAGCCCCGTGAGGGCGCGATCGACTTTCTCGTCGTCCACCGCGAGCTGGGGCTGCTCGCGATCGGGTGCAAGGGAGAGGGCGTCCATCTGCGCGGCGACGGCACCTGGATGCGCCTGGCCGCCGGCGGCCGCGAGGAGCCCCTCGACGAGAGCCCCTTTCGCCAGTCGCAGCGGCACATCAAGGAACTCGTCGATGAGCTCCGCCCGAAGATCGCGCGGCTCTTCCCCGAACTCGATGGCGCCTTTCCGTTCGTGTACGGCCACGCCGTCGCGTTCCCCGCCGTCGGCGCCGGCCGCCTCGGCCCCCTGCCCGCGGAGGTTTCGCCGGGGATCGTTCTTTTCGGCGAGGACCTGGCCCGCCTCGGGAGGCGCGTGCCCGAGATCCTCGGGTACTGGGGGAGCGGCCGCCCGCCCGCCCGCGCGCTCGACGAGCGCCAGTTCACCCAGTTCCGCAAGCACGTCCTTCTCCCCCGCTGGAGGCTCGCCCCCACCTTCGGCGCCCGCCTGGAGCTCGACAGCCAGGCCATCGTTCGCTTGAGCGACGAGCAGATCGAGGTGCTGCGCAGCCTGGTCTCCGCCCCGCGCCTGCTCGTCCGCGGCGGGGCCGGCAGCGGCAAGACGCTGCTCGCGCTCGAGCTGGCGCGCGCGGCCGCGCTCGAGGGCCGGCACGTCCTGCTGACCTGCTTCAACATCGCGCTGGCACGGTGGATCGGCGAGATCATCGCTTCCTGGGGCCCGCTCGCGGACCGCGTCCGCGCGGCGACCTTCCACGACCTCTGCGCCGAGGCCGCGGCAGCCACCGGGGATGTCCCGCCGCGGCCCCCCGCCGGCGACAGGCCGGCCGCCGGGGCGTACTGGAACGAACTGATGCCGGACAGACTCCTGGCGGCGCTCGAGGCCGGTCTGCTTCCCCGCTATGATGCCGTGATCGTCGACGAGGGCCAGGACTTTCACCGGGACTGGTTCGACCTGCTCGAGGGGCTCCTGCGCGACCCGGCGCGCGGCACCTTCGTCGTTTTTTACGACCCGGCGCAGGACATCTTCGGCACAGGCTGCAACCTCCCCCCGCACCCGGCCACTGTCCTCGGCGTCAACTTCCGCAACACCCGCAGCATCGCCGGCTTCCTGCGCGGCCTCGCCGAGCACGCCGCCGCCCCCTTCACGCGCAACCCCGAGGGGGAAGCGCCGGTGTTCCACCCACAGCCGCACGGGGCGGCAGCCGCCGCACGCGCCGTCGACCGGCTCGTCGAGGATCTGGTGAACCAAAAGCAGGTCCCCCCCGGACGAATCACGGTCATTGCCCCCCACACCAAGGAGAACAGCAGCCTCAGCGGGGTCGACCAGCTCGCCGGCCAGCGTCTCTCCACCGACCCGCTGAACCGCGAGGGCGCGGTACTCTGCACCACGATCCACAAGTTCAAGGGCCTGGAATCCGACGTCGTCATCCTGATCGACGTGCGGGAGAACGACCTTTTCAGCGACCGCGCCATCCTCTACACGGCGGCAGCGCGGGCGCGCGTGCTGTTGCATGTCTTCGAAGTGAAGGGGTGAGCGACGGGAGCACGAAGCTTCGTTGGGGCGGGGTTGATCCCCGCCCGAGTCGAGAACGGTTCAAAGGGTACGACAGGAGGGGATTCACCCGCTTCCCTACGCATAGACAGGAGTTGGAGTAGCAGGTACGGTTCACCGTCCGTGACAACAAGGCTACCATGCGGTATGTTCTTTAGTGCAAAAACAGCGGTTTTGTCGCTCGGGAAGTGGGGCGTGATCACGAAATCGTTAAATATTCCTTTGTTTATCATTGGTTACAGGAGTGAATGAAAATTGGCATTCATGGCACGTCCATTGCTACACTCAGCCAGCGAAATCAACCCTAACGGAGGGGAAACAGATGGGGAAGAACACGATACCTGAATTGTTCGGCGCCAACGTCTTCAACGACCGGGTCATGAAGGAGCGCCTGCCCAAGGAGGCCTATAAGGGCATGCGGCAGACGATCGACAAGGGACTGCCGCTCAAGCCGGAGATCGCCGCGGTCGTTGCCAACGCGATGAAGGATTGGGCGCTCGAGAAGGGTGCCTCGCACTACACCCACTGGTTCCAGCCCCTGACCGGGACCACCGCCGAAAAGCACGATTCCTTCATCACGCCCACCGAGGACGGCGGCGTGATCATGGAGTTTTCCGGCAAGCAGCTGATCCAGGGCGAGCCGGACGCATCCTCGTTTCCGTCGGGGGGGCTGCGCGCCACCTTCGAGGCGAGAGGCTACACCGCCTGGGACGCGACCTCGCCGGCCTTCCTCAAGGAGGACGCCGCCGGGGACGTCACGCTGTGCATCCCGACCGCGTTCTACTCCTACCACGGGGAGGCGCTCGACAAGAAGACGCCGCTGTTGCGTTCGATGAGGGCGGTCTCCGACCAGGCGCTGCGCGTGCTGCGCGCCCTCGGCGACAAGACCGCCACGCGGGTGACGGCCACCGTCGGCCCGGAGCAGGAGTACTTCCTCGTCGAGAAGGAGCGCTACCTCGAGCGCCTCGACCTGATCGCCTGCGGCCGCACGCTGTTCGGCGCCGCGCCCCCCAAGGGGCAGGAGCTCGAGGACCAGTACTTCGGCGCGATCAAGGACCGCGTCGCCGCCTACATGAAGGATCTCGACATCCAGCTCTGGAAGATGGGCATCACCTCGAAGACGAAGCACAACGAGGTCGCCCCGGCGCAGTTCGAGATGGCGCCGATCTTCTCGACGACCAACATCGCCGCCGACCACAACCAGCTGGTCATGGAGACGATGCAGAAGGTGGCGCTGCGCCACGACATGGTCTGCCTGCTCCACGAGAAGCCCTACGCCGGCATCAACGGCTCGGGCAAGCACAACAACTGGTCGCTGGCCACCGACGACGGGCTCAACCTGCTTGAGCCGGGCCACACGCCGCACCAGAACGAGCAGTTCCTCGTGTTCCTCTCGGCC
>JANOHV010000094.1:0-4175 GCA_031406795.1 Candidatus Rokuibacteriota bacterium | reverse complement strand
GGAGCGACGCTCAAAATGCGCCGCGTGATCAATGCGGCCCCCGATGGTGCTCACTCAACAATCCTGTCGTGCACCCCAGCGAACCTCACCACTCCAGTTTAAGAAACGCCTCCACCACGTTCGGGTCCAGGTGCGTCCCGGCGAGGGAGCGCAGGTGGGTGTGCAGCTCCTCGTCGCTCATCGGCGTGCGGTACGGGCGCTCCGCGGTGCGCAGCGCGTCCCAGATGTCCACCGCGGCGAAGATCCGGGCCGGCAGCGGGATCTGCTCCCCCTTGAGTCCCCGCGGGTAGCCGCTCCCGTCCCATCGCTCATGGTGGGCGTACGGGATGTCCAGGGCCGGGCGCAGATAGGCGATTTTGCGGAGCATCTCGAACGCGTCGTCCGGGTGACGCTGCATGATCTGCCGCTCCTCATCGGTGAGGGGGGCGGGCTTGAGCAGGATGCTGTCCGGGATGCCGATCTTGCCCATGTCGTGAAGCAGCGCCCCGCGGCGCACCTGCACCAGATCCCGATCGCCCATGCCCATGGCCCGCGCGAGGCGCAGCGTCATCTCGGTCACGCGCTCGGAGTGGCGCTCCGTCTCCCGGTTGCGCAAATCCAGCGCTTTCGCCCACCCCTCGAGCGTGGCGTCGTAGGCCAGCGTGAGCTCGATGTTGGAGCGCTGAAGCTCGTCGAAGAGCGTCGCGTTGTCGATGGCGATCGCCGCCTGCGACGCCAGCGCGTGCAGGAATTCGCGCTGTTCCTCATCCAGCGGCAGCGGCGAGCGGTGCAGGATCTCCAGCACGCCCTTGATCTGCCCCTTGGCCACCAGCGGCTCGGCGTAGTAGGCCAGGAAGCCTTCGCCCGCGAGCAGCCCCGAGCGCACGAATCCGCTGGCGGGATCGAGAAGGTTCTCGATCTGGATGCTCCGGTGCTCCAGCGCGGCGATCCCGGCGATGCCCTCGCCGAGGCGCAGGCGGGATTTCCTGATCCCCTCGGTGCGAAACCCGCTCCCCTCGGCGAATTCCAGGGTCTGCGTGAACGGATCGAGCAACAGCACATCGGCGGCGTCCACGCCCATCTGGGCGATGACGTGACCGATGAATCCCTTGAGCGTCACGTGCAGATCCAGGCTCGAGTTGATAATCATATCGATGCTGTGCAGCGCCGTGAGCTGCCGGAATCGCGAACGCGCCTGCTCCTCGGCGTGCTTGCGCTCGGTGATGTCCTCGCCGGAGCTGAGCAGCGCGACGACGCTTCCCTCCTCGTCCCGCACGAGCGCGTTGTGCCAGGCGATCATCCGCTCCTCGCGGGATTTCGCGAGCACCGGAAACTCGAAGGACTCGGCCGCGCCGCTCTCCCCCGAGAGCAGCCGGCGGAAGATCGCATGCGCTTCGACGCGCAACCGCTCCGGGATGAAGTTCTCGAACATGTTCCGACCGACGATCTGCCGCTCCTCGAGGCCGAGAATCCGGCTGCCGGCGCGGTTGATCAACCGCACCTTTTCGTCGGTGCCGATCGCCACGATGATGACTTCCGCGATGTCCAGGTAGCGCTGCGCCCGGTTCATCTCCTCCTCGAGCGCGGCCTCGGCCCGCCGGCGCTCGGTGATGTCCCGGAAGATCCCCAGCGCGATCCGCTTGCCGTCGCGCCCGATGACGCTCGTGCTGATCTCGACGGGCATCGTGGTGCCGTCGGAGCGCAGCACGCAGATGTCGCTGGAGATCGTGCTCGCCTGCTGGACGGCCCGCTGGAAGATCTTGAGGCACTGCTCCGCCTCCGCGGGCGGGTGCATCCGGGAGTAGTGCATCCCGATGATGCTCTGCCGCGGCAGACCGAGGAGCTGGCCGGCCTTGACGTTCGCGTCGAGGATGAGCCCGGTGTCGGCGTCGAAGACGAAGATCGCGTCGTTCGCGGAATCGAAGATCGCGTGGTAGTTCTCCTCCGAGACCTTGAGCGCCTGCAGCAGCTTGAGCTCCTGCTCCTGGCGCTCGGCGACGATCGCCCGGGCCTGCAGCGCGAGCTTCTCCTCGGCCTCGCGCCTGAGGGTCTCCCGCGCCGCGACCACCTCGTCGGTCAGGTTCCGGAACCGACTCTCGATGACGTGCAGCTCGTCTCCTGCCGCGGCCCCCCCGGGCTCCGCGCCGAGCACGGTACTCGAGAACTCTTCGATCCCCCGGGAGAGGGTCCGGATGTGCAGGGTGATCCAGAAGACGATCAGCGCCGAGACCAGGATCAGCGGCAGTGCCGTCAGCGCGCGCCCCTGGCGCCCCTCGGCGAGGATGGAGCGCATCACCGCGTCGACCTCGGCGGTGGAGATGAACGACGCGAACATCATCACGAGGTCCGAGGAGGCCAGGTCGAAGAACGACTTTCCGGTCAGCAGGTAGGAGCCCTGCGCCGACTCCGCCGGGGCTCCCGCGGGCAGCGCGGTCTGGTTGCTGCTGGCGACGATTTTCGCCGGATCCCCCCGGAGCAGCGCCACGAGGCGCGGCTCTTCGACGGCGCCCTGCGAGCGGATCAGGAAGTCCTCGTCGAGCGGCGAGGCGACCATGAGCTCGGCACTCAGCCGTCCTCCCGTCTCGACCATCTCCGAGGTGACGAGAAAGGGCGCGTCGTCGAGCTCGGTCATGATGCTCTGGTTGTGGCTGAGCGTGCGCAGCAGGTCGGAGGGTTTGAGCAGCGAAGCGGGAGGGGGGTCCGGATGATTCAGGAAAACTTCCCGCACCCGTCCCTCGGGATCGAGAAGCATCGCGAACGGGACGGTGACGAAGGCCCGGAGGACCGAGGGCTTGGGCAACCAGGGGGGAATCTCGCGATGAAAGACGATCCGTCCGGGATCCCCCCCGACCCAGGCGGGCGTCTCGAGGTACTCCACGAAGTTCCTCTGGGAGGCCAGCAGCTTCACCGCCTGCCGGTGGGCGTTCACGTAGCTGTGAAACCTCAGACGATCCTCGCGCGCCTGCTCCTGGAGCCGCAGCTCCAGCTGGCCGTAGAGCGTCGCGCGCAGACGCCTGGCCTGGAAGGAGTCCAGCCCCGCGAAAATGGCGGACGCCGCCAGCACGGTGACCAGCAGCATCTTGACCATCAGCGGCAGGCGTTTGAGCATGGCTCTACCTCGGCTCGCCGATTAGCTCATCCCCGCTGAAGCGCCAACCGGCCTCCCGCAGACGCGCCGCGGGCGCGAAGCCGTAGCGGGGTTCGATCTTCACGACCTCCTTGTTCAGATACGCCACGAGCCCGGCGGCATGAGCGCTCGCGATCCTCTGACCTTCCCAGGTGGTGATGTTATAGGTGCGGTAGATCGGGTACTTCCCGGTCACCAGCGCCTGAATGTCGGTGGGAGCGAACCCGTCGATCATCAAGGCCTTGACGCGTCCGAGGTTGCGATACTGCTCGGCCATCCCCATGACTTCCCAGCCGATGGCATCCGGACTGCCCGCGACCTGCGAGACCATGTCGGAGATCGTCCGCACCTCGTTGATCCTCAGGCTGAAGAGGTCCTCGTTGTCCAGCAGGAGCCGCCAGTGCCCGGGGCGCGTCGGGCAGTGGAACCGGGCGACGGCCCGGATGGGCCGCTCCGACCCCGTCTTGCCTCCCGGCATCTTCACCTCCGACCAGCGGGAGACCTTCCCGCCGAAGATCTCCCGCGCCTGCTGCAGGGAGAGATTGCTCAGCGGATTCTCCGGGTGAACGAGAATGGCTTTCGCCACGATCCCCAGGGTGTGGAACCGCAACCCGGGCAGCCGGTCCTCCCGCCCGGGGGGGCAGCAGAAACCGCCGATGTCGACCGCTCTGCGCGAAAGAGCGCCGGCCGATATGCCGCAGGTCCCCTCCTGGACGGCGATCGTGATCCCCTTCTCCTTCCCGTAGGCGCGGATGAGCGGGAGAAGGATCTGATAGACGTCCTGCTCGAGCGTGACGGTCAGGTCGGCCTTACCGGACCACGCCTCGTACTTGATCGGCTTGAGCATCCAGTCTGCGGGCATTGGGAACGTGGCGGCCGGATCGGAGAACGGATCGCCCCGGAGTCGATCCGCCTCGGCCGCCAGGGCCGGGGAGAAGAGCAGGATGCCGGCCAGGACGGCCACACCGAACGTCCGGATGTGCATCGATCGCCTCCTTGTGTGCATTGACGAGACCCGGGCCGGATTCATAGTAGGACCTCGCGGCCGACAGGTAAAGGTCGATCCGCG
>JANOHV010000073.1:0-4944 GCA_031406795.1 Candidatus Rokuibacteriota bacterium | reverse complement strand
AAGAACCTTGATGATGTGCGCTCGAAGCTCAAGCCCGTGCTGCTGCGCCGCACACGCGGCCAGGTGCTGCGGGAACTTCCGAAGCGGACCACGGACATCCGCAGGATCCCGCCAACGGCCGAGCAACTCGATGTCCACGATGCTCACAAGAAGATCGTCGCGCTCATTATCCGCAAGAGGTACATCTCGGAGATGGATCTGCTGCGGCTGCAGAAGGCGCTCCTGATGTGCCGGATGTCGGCCAACAGCACGTTCCTCGTGGACAAGAAGGCACCGGGCTACTCCAGCAAACTTGCCGAGCTTGAGGTTCTCCTGGACCAGCTCACCGCTGAGGAGGGGCGCAAGGTCATTCTCTTTTCAGAGTGGACGACGATGCTTGGCCTGGTGGAGCCCCTGCTCGGGAGCCGCGGCGTGAAGTATGTCCGCCTTGATGGCTCCGTGCCGCAACAGAAGCGCCAGGGGCTCGTCCACCAGTTCCAGAAGGATCCGGACACGACGTTCTTCCTCACCACGAATGCGGGTTCCACCGGCCTCAACCTTCAAGCCGCCGACACGATCATCAACGTCGACCTCCCCTGGAATCCGGCGGTGCTCGAGCAGCGGATCTCCCGCGCCCACCGGATGGGGCAGAAAAGGCCGGTCCAGGTCTACCTGCTGGTGACCGAGGGGACGCTTGAGGAAAGTTTGCTCGGGACGCTCTCGGCGAAGCACGAGCTGGCGCTCGCGGCCCTGGATCCGGAGTCGGATGTGACATCTGTCGATCTCTCCAGCGGAGTGGAGGAACTCAAGAGACGCCTTGAGGTCCTGATCGGCGCCAGGCCGGATGCTCCCGTCGACGTGAGCCAAAAACAGCAGGTTGCGGCGCAACTTGCGCTGGCCGAGCGCAAGCAGAAGATCGCTGCCGCCGGCGGTCAACTCCTTGGCGCGGCATTCGGCTTCCTGGGCGAGCTCCTGCCTCGGGGAGAGGAGACAGAGTCGATGCGTCAGGTTGCCGAGGGGCTGCGTTCTCGTCTCTCCGAATGCCTGGAAACCGGCGAGGACGGCCAATTGAAGATGACCGTCACCCTGCCTGACGCCTCGGCCCTGGATAATCTGGCACGGTCGCTGGCGCACCTGCTGACGCCGCGGTGAATTGCACAAATCCGCTCTGCCGATGCTTGACAGTACATAACGTGATGGCTATGTTGGCGTTATGAATAAAGCAAACATTTCATACACCAGAAACCATCTCAGCGAGTTGCTGTCCCGAGTAAGGGAAGGCGAGACGATCCTGATCGTTGACCGACAGCAACCTGTGGCCCGCCTGGAACCGGTCGCCGGACCGTCTGCCCAGGGGCTGCCCTGGCAGGCTGACCTGGTTCGGAGGGGACTGGTCCGACCGGCTCGTGGCCGCCTGGACGCAAAAGCGCTCGGCGCGATGCCGCTGCCGACGCCCCAGGGAGGGGGGGATATCCTGGACGCCCTTCTTGCCGATAGGGAGGAAGGCCGATGAGGTTCTGGGATGCCTCCGGCATCGTGCCGCTGCTCGTGCGGCAGGCGAGGACCCGGGACATGGAGCATCTCCTGGCGCAGGACCCGGCGGTGGTAACGTGGTGGGGCACGCCGGTTGAGTGTCTTTCGGCGCTCATGCGACTGGTTCGTGAGGGCCGATTGTCCGACGACGATGTGCGCGCCGCGGAACGGCGTCTTCACGAACTGCGCAATGGCTGGGATGAAGTCCTGCCTGGCGAAGCCTGTCGGCGTACTGCCGAACGCATGTTGCGGGTGCATGCCCTGCGGGTGGCTGATGCGCTGCAGTTGGCGGCGGCGCTGATCGCCGCGGATCACGATCCGGGCCGCCTGGAATTTGTGTGTCTGGATCAGCGACTGATCGAAGCGAGCCGCAAGGAAGGTTTTATGCTGGCCGTAAGCGCCTGATCGTCATCCGAAAGTCGTACGTCCTCACTGCCGCTGTATGTTTCGCGGCAAGCATCTAAAGGAAAGCCCCGGCGGGATTGCCGCCGGGGCTTCGTCGCTTCATTCAGGGATAGATTTCAAATCTGTCCCCTCTTCGTAATCGGGCAGCTATGCAGCGCCCTTCTTGCGCTTCTTCCCGCCGACGCTCGAGATCATCCCCAGGTTCACGTCATCGTCGGCGATGATCTTCACCGCCTCGGCGGGCTTCATCGCGCCGACTTTGCGGAACACCTCGGCGGGCGCGAGCTTCTTGCCGTTATGCGTCAGCAGGTCGTCGACCTTGATGCCGAAGAGCTTCTCGTTCTCGACGAGGTAGGGCTTGATCAGCGCCCAGTCGGCGTCGGCCAGCGGGTGGAAGTGGCCGCCGTTGAGCTGTTCGCCCACGGTCTTGTGCTCGGGGTCGCGGATGTAGATCGCGCCGCCGGACGCCAGCGAGAAGAGATTGCTCCCCGGGAAGGGGCGCTTGCGCGGGCTGTACCCGCCGAAGTCGTCGAACTGCAGGCCGTTGAGGATCACGAAACCGCCCCCCTCGAGCGGGTTGCCGGCCATGAACGACTCGGCGAGGTAGTCGAGGCAGGTGCCGTTGATGACCACGCGCGGCTTGCCGACGGCATTGATCAGTGGGCGGCCGGCGGCGTTGCCCCGGATGTAGACCTCGCCCCCCTTGGCGCCGTACATGAAGGTCTGACCGACGTCGCCGTGCACGACCAGCTTGCCGGCCTTCATGATCTGGCCGAGCTGGTCCTGCGCGTTGCCGTGGATGTGCATCTCCAGCCCGTCGATGCCGGAGGCCTCGTAGTCGCCGGAGCTGTCGTAGAGATCGATGCGCACGCCAACGGTGTCCGGCCCGAGCCCGACCCCGTGGAAGCGCTGCCCGACCAGGTTGTACGCGATGAAGTTCTTCCAGCCGAGCCGAAAGCCGTCGACCATCAGCTTGGAGTCGCGGTCTTCCAGCTCCGGCTCGAAGCCGTCGGCGTCGATGACGAGCGTCTGCTCGCCCTTGGCCGGCTTGCGCAACTTCTTGCGGTTCTTCCACGCGATGCGCTTGTAGGTGCTCTTGACGGTGGACTCGATCGGCGACAGCGCGTTGAAGATCTCGTGCAGCGCGATGTGCAGGATCTGCAGCACCGAGGAGCGCTTCTTCTCGCCGGTGTGGCAGGGGGTGTCGATCAGCTTGGTCAGCGTGGCGATCGCCGGCTCGCGCAGCGCGTCCTTGGCGTTCGCCGCCGCGACCAGGTCGTTGCAGAAGCGGCGCAGCGCGTCGTAGTCCCAGGCCTTGAGTTTTTTCAGCGCGATGGCGGCGAGCTTGCCGACGGTTCGGTCCTGCAGGTGCTCCGCGATGTCGGCGGCGGCGATGTCGCCTTTGGGGACAGATTTCAGATCTGTCCCCACCCGTGCGGCCGGCAAGGACACGTCGCAGTGCGTCTGCCCCTCGGGGGTCGTGACCGGGTTGCCGAACTTGTCCTCGCAGGTCAGCGTCTTGCCGGTCGGACTGTTCGGGTCGTCCTTGATGCTGAAGATGAACGAGCCGCCGTTGCTGCTGCTGCCGCCTCTGGCGTTCCAGTACTTGTCGGCCACGGTGCAAAAGCGCGGGTCCTCGGCCGCCAGGGACTTGAGCGTCGCGTCGATCGCCTGCTTCTCCGAGCAGATCAGGCCGATCTGAACCTCGCCGTTCTGAACCGCGAAGACCTGCGGCCGCAGCATCGCGGTGTCGGTGATCCCGAGCAGCTGGAACTCGCGCTCGTACTGCTTGTTGCGCGCGATGATGAAGAACCACGGCCCGTCGGGGGATCCGTGCATGTGCGCGACCTGGATCTTGCGGTAGATTTCCTGCTTCGCCTTGGGCAGCTGGTCGAAGTCCATCTCGGTGGTCGGCGCCAGCGCCTCGATGATGTACTCGAGCGGGTAGTTGTGCACGCGGCTGAGGTAGTCGAAAACGAGGATCGCCACTTCGGTGTCGGTCAGGAACATCGTGCGCAGGCCGCGCTGCTTCAGGTAGTCGACCATTGACTGGTAGTTGGCGAAGTCCCCGTTGTGCACCAGCGCGTCGTCGAGCCCCGCGAACGGGTGCGCGCCGCCCGGGTGCCAGACGCGCCCCTTGGTCGGGAAGCGCTGGTGCGCGATCCAGACGTGCGCCTTGAAGTCGTCCATGCAGTAGTAGCGCACGACGTCCTCGGCGTAGCCGACGATCTTGAGCACCAGCATGTTGCGCCCCTGCGAGACGACGAAGGCTTTCTTCTCGCCGAGCGAGGCGTAGTACTCCGCGTTGAGTTTCAGCGAGTTCTGGTAGACGAACTCGTCCTCGGCCTTCTCGCGGTCCATCAGCTCGAGGCCGGCAGCCGCTATGAACGCGTCGAGCGCCTCGGGCTTGATCCGGACGAAGTAGCGGAAGATGTCCGGCGGGCGCACCTCGAGGCTCGGCAGCTCCTGCCAGTTCTTGACGGTCTTGAGCTTGGACTCGGCGGCGATGTCGAAGACCGGGCGGATGTGCTTGGCGGCCAGCTCCTCGATGCACTCCGGGTCGAGCGCCGCGATCTGCAGGCAATAGTGCGACTCGAGCACCTCGCGGGAAATGCCGAGCTGGTCGGGGTCGAAGCCGACCGCCGCGATCCCGCCGCCCTTGCCGTTGCCGCGGTTGTGCATCTGCTTTGAGGGCGTGAAGATGTGCCGCCCGGCCACCGGGATCGTGCAGGCGAAGCCGGTGACGCCGCAGCCCCCCTCTTCCTCGGCCTTCTCCAGGAAGGTCGCCGGCATGCCGGTGTACAGCCGCTCGCGCGACGCGACGATCCTGCGGATGGTCTCCAACGCGTTGGTGCTCACTGCCCGCCCTCCCGCTGATTGGAATAGTCGACGTGGTGCAGCAGGTCGATGCGCCCGACCATCTCGTGGACGGTGGCGACGCCGAAGCGGACCATGATGTCCACGAGCTGCTCGTGCCAGGACTTGTAGAGATTGACGATCCGCCGGGAGGCCCACTCGTAGTCGAAC
>JANOHV010000067.1:0-3984 GCA_031406795.1 Candidatus Rokuibacteriota bacterium | reverse complement strand
CTGCGGGTCAACCTCTCGACGCTCACGGGCGAGTCGATGCCCGCCCCCCGCACGGAGGAAGCCTCCGAACGCGGGGATCTGCCGCCGACCGAGCGCCCGAACCTGGTTTTCGCCGGAACCGCGGTCGCCTCGGGCACGGGCCGCGCCGTGGTCTTCGCCACCGGCATGGGCACCGCCTTCGGCACGATCGCGCTGCTGACCCAGAGTGTCGCCGACGAGCTCTCGCCCCTGCAGAAGGAGGTCAACCGCCTGACGAAGGTCGTCACCCTGCTCGCCGTGTCGATCGGGGTCGTGTTCTTCGTCATCTCCGTCACCCTGGCGGGGCGCCCGCTCGCGGTCGGCTTCATCTTCGCGGTGGGGATGGTGGTCGCGTTCGTGCCCGAGGGGCTGCTGCCCACCGTCACGCTCGCGCTCGCGATGGGCGTCCAGCGCATGGCGCGGCGCAACGCGCTGATCAAGAAGCTCTCGGCGGTCGAGACCCTCGGCGCCTGCACGGTGATCTGCACGGACAAGACCGGGACCCTGACGCAGAACGAGATGACGGTGCGCGAGGCCTGGACGGCCGGCCGGCGCTGGAGCGCGAGCGGCGGCGGCTACGACCCGGCGGGGGAATTCCGTCTCGCGGAGGGTCCCGCCGACGATGCGAAAGCGGACTTGCGCGAGCTGCTCTCGGGGGCGGCGCTCTGCAACAACGCGCGGCTGCTGCCCCCGCGCGAGGGACGCGGCTGGTCGATCCTCGGCGATCCGACGGAGGCCGCGCTGCTGGTCGCCGCGGCCAAGGGCGGCATCGACGAGGCGGCGCTCGCCGGGGCGCTTCCCCGCACGCGCGAGTTGCCGTTCGACTCACGGCGCAAGCGCATGAGCACGGTGCACGCCGGGCGCGGCGGCGAGGTCGCCTACGTCAAGGGGGCGCCGCGCGAGGTCCTCGAGCTGTGCACCGCGCTTCTTGCCGACGGGAAGGAGACGCCGCTCGACGCGGAGGCGCGCTCCCGCATCCTCGCCGTGAACGACGAATACGCCCGCGGCGCCCTGCGCGTTCTCGCGATCGCCCGGCGCACCCTCCCGCCCCGCCCGGAGCTGACCACCGCCGCATGGGTGGAGAGCGAACTCACGTTTCTCGGGCTGGTGGCGATGATGGACCCGCCGCGCCCCGAGGTCGCCGCGGCGGTGCTCACCTGCCGGCGCGCCGGCATCCGCGTCACGATGGTCACCGGCGACTACGGCCTGACGGCCGCCTCCATCGCGCGCCGCGTGGGCATCGTCGGGGAGGGGGCGCGCATCGTGACCGGGCAGGACCTGGACGCGATGACCGACGAGGCCCTCGCGGAGGTCCTGCGCGGAGAGGCGGTCTTCGCGCGGGTGGCGCCGGAGCACAAGCTGCGCGTCGTGACGGCGCTGCAGGCGCTCGGCGAGGTCGTCGCCGTCACGGGCGACGGGGTGAACGACGCCCCCGCGCTGCGCAAGGCGGACATCGGCATCGCGATGGGCATCGCGGGCACGGACGTGGCCAAGGAGGCGGCCCCGATGATCCTGCTCGACGACAACTTCGCCTCGATCGTCAGCGCCATCGAGGAGGGGCGCGCCGTCTACGCCAACATCCGCAAGTTCACGACCTACATCTTCACCAGCAACACCCCGGAGGCCTGGCCCTTCATCCTGCAGATTCTCTTCAACGTCCCGCTCGCGCTGCCCGTGATGCAGATCCTCGCCGTCGACCTCGGCACGGACATCCTGCCGGCGCTCGCGCTCGGGACGGAAAAGCCCGAGCCCGGCCTCATGGACCGACCGCCGCGCAACCCCCGCGAGCGGCTCGTCAACCGCCCGCTCATCCTGCGCTCGCTGCTCTGGCTCGGCTCGATCCAGACGCTGCTTTGTTTCGCCGGCTTTTTCTTCTTCTACTGGACGATGGGGTACCGCGACCTGCTGCACCTGCCGCGCCCGGATCTGCTCCCTTACGACGAGCGCCTGCTGTCGAAGGAGGGCCTGGTCTACGTGGCGGCGACGAGCATGTTCCACGCCGGCGTGGTCGCGAGCCAGATCGGCAACGCCTACGCCTGCCGCACGGAGCGCAGCTCGGTCTTCACGGTCGGGTTCTGGAGCAACCGCCTGCTGCTGGCGGGTTTCGCCGCGGAGCTGGCGCTCATGGCGGCGCTGATCTACGTGCCGCCGCTGCGCAGGCTGTTCGAGGAGGGGCCGCTGCCCCTGAAGTACTGGCTGTTCCTGATGCTCTATCCGCCGATCATGCTCTTTGCCGAGGAGGGCCGCAAGGCCTTCGTTCGCCGGCGGGAGCGGCGGGCCGCACGAGGACCAGATGGCGGCCTGCCGCCAAAGGGAGCGGGCGCGAATACCGTTCACCAATCGCAAGCACCGGCGAAGGAACCACCGTCGAGATTTGCCACCACATGGTTCCGCGCCGAGACGCGGAACATCGGGAGGGGGACGCCATGAAAGTGATCGTCGTGGGCTGCGGCCGCATGGGGGCGGAGCTCGCGCTCGCGCTCGCCCGGGAAGGCCGGGAGGTGACCGTGGTCGACCGCGACCGCCGCGCCTTCGAGCGCCTCGGCGCCGGCTTTGCCGGGGCCACGGTCGAAGGGGTCGGCTTCGACCGCGAGGTGCTGCTGCGCGCCGGCATCGAGCGCAGCGATGCGCTGGCCGCGCTGACCTCCGGGGACAACGCCAACATCCTCACGGCGCGGATCGCGCGCACCATCTTCCGCGTGCCGAAGGTCGTCGCGCGCGTCTACGACCCCCGCCGCGCCGAGGTCTACGCGCGGCTCGGGCTCCAGACGGTGTCGACGACCGCCTGGGGGGCGAGCCGGGTCCAGCAGCTGCTGGTGCACGGCGAGCTCAACGTGATCCGCAGCATCGGCACGGGGACGCTCTCGCTCGTCGAGCACGAGGTGCCCAGCCACTGGGTCGGCCGCGACGTGGGGCACGTCAGCGTGCCCGGCGCGATCAGCGTCACGGCCATCCTGCGCAAAGAGGCGGCGCTGCTGCCCGCGCGCGAGACGGTCTTCCAGCAGGGCGATCTGGCGGTCATCGCCGTGATGGCGCACGCGCGCGGACGACTCGAGCACCTGCTCGGGCTGCGCCAGGGAGGGGAGTGAGATGAACGTCGTCATCGTGGGGGGGGGACGGACCGGGTCGCACCTGGCCGGGCTGCTGCTCGCCGGCGGGCACCAGGTGCGGGTCGTGGAGAGCCGGGACGAGACCGTCGTCAAGCTGCGCCTCGAGCTGCCGGCGGCAGCCGTGGTGGCGGGCGACGGGGCCGACCCGAAAGTGCTCATCGCCGCCGGCATCCGCGAGGCGCAGGTCGTCGCCGTCGTGACCGGCGCCGACGAGGACAACCTCGTCGTGGCGACCATGGCGCGCTCCGAGTTCTCGGTCCCGCGGGTGATCGCCCGCGTGAACAACCCGCGTAACGCCTGGCTCTTCACGCCGGCGATGGGGGTGGACGTGGTCCTCAACCAGGCCGACCTGATGGCCAAGCTGATCGCCGAGGAGATGTCGCTCGGCGACATGACGATCCTGGTCAAACTGCGCCGCGGCGAGGTCAGCCTCGCCGAGGAGCGGATCGAGGAGGGCGCACCCGCGGCGGGGAGGCCCGTGCAGGGTCTGGCGATCCCGCCGGGTTGCACGCTCGCCGCCATCGTGCGCGGAGGAGAGGTGCTGGCCCCGCGGGGCGACACGGTGCTGCTGCCCGGGGACGAGGTGATCGCGGTCGTGCGCACCGGCCAGGCCGCGGCCCTCGCCCGGCTGCTGCGACGGCCCGAGGGGTAGGGGGGATTCCCGGGCGCGCGCCCTGCGCGATCGCGGTTCGGCGGCGCGTCCGCCCCGGCACCTGCTTGGCGCTCAGCCTCCGCTTCAGGGCGCGACGCCGACGCTCACGCGTTGTGTGCCCGTCTCCTCCACCGAGATCAGATCACTCCAGAACTGTTGCCCCTCGTGGTCGACACGGAACTTGAATTGCCGGACTGGAAGCTC
>JANOHV010000266.1:0-27662 GCA_031406795.1 Candidatus Rokuibacteriota bacterium | reverse complement strand
AGCAGGCCCGCCAGCAGATCCGCATCGCCGAGGCCCAGGTCGACAACGACCAGGTCAGCCTCGACCTCGCGCGCCAGCGCCTGACCGAGACACGGGTCGTCTCGCCGGTCGATGGCGTGGTCACCCAGCGCGCCGTCCAGATCGGGCAGATCATCTCCTCGGGGATCAGCAACGTCGGCGGCGGCACGACGGCCCTCGTCGTCTCGGATCTCTCGCGGATCTTCGTGCTGGCTGCGGTCGACGAGAGCGACATCGGTCAGGTGCGCCCCGGGCAGCAGGTCAAGATCACCGTGGACGCCTTCCGCAACCGGGAGTTCGCCGGCGAGGTGGCCCGGATCTCGCCGCGCGGGGTGAACGTCTCCAACGTCGTCACGTTCGAGGTCAAGCTCGAGGTCACCGCCCGGGACAAGGAGTCGTTACGCCCCGAGATGACCGCCAACGTCGAGATCCTGATCGACGAGCGGCCGGACGCGCTGCTCGCCCCCACGGACGCAATCTTCCGGCGCGGCGGCAAGACCTGGGTCTCGCTGCAGCTGCCCGACGGCGCGAAATCCGACCGCGAAGTGAGCACCGGGATCAGCGACGGGCGGCGCACCGAGATCCTCTCGGGGCTCACCGCGGGGGAAACCGTGCTGGTTCAAGGCACCGAAAGCAAATGGAACGGCCAGGGGCAGCGTCCGGGCGGCGGGCCGCCGATGATGCGCCTGCGCTGATGAACATCATCGCGGCCGAAAAGCTCTTCAAGCGCTACACGCTCGGCGGGGAGACCGTCACCGCCCTCGACGGCGTCGACCTGAACGTCGGGGAGGGGGAGATGATCTCGATCACCGGCGCCTCCGGCAGCGGCAAGAGCACCCTGATGCACATCATCGGTTGCCTCGACCGACCCGACGAGGGTACCTACCACCTCGCCGGGGAGGACGTCTCGGGCATGTCGCGCGACCGCCTCGCCGAGGTCCGCAACCGCCGGATCGGCTTCATCTTCCAGACCTTCAACCTGCTGCCGCGCATGAGCTCCCTCGAGAACGTGGAACTGCCCCTGCTCTACGGCGCGCAACCGGATTCGCGCGCGCGGGCCGCCGCTGCACTGACCCGCGTCGGCCTCGCCGACCGCATGGGGCACGAACCCAACCAGCTCTCCGGCGGCCAGCGACAGCGCGTGGCGATCGCGCGGGCGCTGGTCATGAACCCCTCGCTGCTGCTGGCCGACGAGCCCACCGGCAACCTCGACAGCCGCACCGGGCAGGAGATTCTCGCGCTGTTCCGCGCGCTGCACGAGGAGGGGCACACCATCATGATCGTCACGCACGACCCGAAGATCGCGGCGTTCTGCGGCCGTCAGGTACGCCTGAGCGACGGGCGCATCGTCGAGGACCTCACCGTCGCGGCGGGGGCCTGAGCCATGCTGTTCTGGACCGTGTTCAAGGTCGGCATCAAGAGCCTGCTCGCGAGCAAGCTGCGCTCGATCCTCGCGATGCTCGGGATCATCATCGGCGTCGGCGCGGTGATCGCGATGCTCGCCATCGGCAGCGGCGCGCAAAAGCAGGTCATGGACCGTTTCAACGCGATGGGGACCAACCTGCTGATCGTGCAGCCGGGCCAGCGCGGCACCGGCGGGGTCGCCTCCGGCCTCCAGCAGAACCTGACGCTCGAGGAGGCTCAGGCGATTGCCCGCGAGGTGCCGGGGATCGCGATGATCGCCCCGATCGTCCAGGGCAGCGCCCAGATCAAGTACGCCAACCGCAACGCGCGCACGACGGTCATCGGCACCGCGGCGACCTACCTGCGCCTGCGCGATGTCCAGCTCGACCGCGGGCGGGCCTTCACCGAGGGGGAGGTCGACCGCATGTCGCGCGTGGCGATCATCGGCCCCGTGGCCGCAAAGAACATCTTCGGCGCGAGCGACGCTCTCGGCGAGACCATCAAGGCCAACGGGATCAATTTCCTCGTCATCGGGGTGACCAAACCCAAGGGCGAGGGCTGGATGAGCCCCGACGACCGCATCACCCTGCCCTACACCGTCGCGATGCAGCTGCTCTTCGGCACGACGCGGCTGCGCCAGATCGAGATTCAAGCCGCCGACGGCGCCGACCTGGCGGCGGTGCAGGAGGGCGTGACCAAGCTGCTTCGCCGCGAGCACAAGATCGCGCGGGGCGCCGATGACGACTTCCAGGTCACGAACATGGCGGACATCCGGGAGAGCGCCAGCGAGGTCACCGGCATCTTCAAGTACCTGCTCGGCGGGATCGCGGCGATCTCCCTGCTCGTCGGCGGGATCGGCATCATGAATATCATGCTCGTGACCGTCACCGAGCGCACCCGCGAGATCGGCATCCGCAAGGCGATCGGCGCGCGCGACGCGCACATCCTGCTCCAGTTCCTCGTCGAGTCCGTGATCATGAGCGGACTCGGCGGCGTGATCGGCCTCGGCGTCGGCACCGGAGCAGCGCTGCTGATCGCCAAGTACAGCCCCCTGGCAACCGTCCTCGACCTCTCGAGCGCCTTGATGTCCATGGGAGTCGCGGCGGGCGTGGGCATCTTCTTCGGCTTCTACCCGGCCTGGCGGGCCTCACGCCTCGACCCCATCCAGGCCCTCCGCTATGAGTGACCGGGGGTGACGAATATGCGAAGGCGTCACCGTCGCGCCTTGACGGCGGATATCAGATGGTTCCAACTTCGAGACTGGAGCTAATACCGTGAGAAGGTTAACGACCGTTCTGACGCTGCTTCTGTCCTGTGCCCCATGGCTGTGCGCGACGGCGGGCGCCGCCGGGGCGCCCCCCGGCGGGCCTCTGATTCTGAGCATCGCCGAGGCGGTGCTCGGCAGCCTGGCCAACAACCGGAGTCTGGAGATGCAGCGCATCGCCCCGGCGATCACGCAGCTCGGTGAACTCTCGGCCGAGGCGCCCTTCGACACCACGATCGACGGCCAGATCACCGGCTCGTCGACCCGCAGCCCGCAGGGTGGCGCGGGCACCCTGGAGACGAACGACTCCCAGCGTCTCACGCTCGGCGCCAGCCGCCTTTTCGCAACCGGAACCACGCTCGGGGTCGACTTGGACACCTCGCGCTCCGGCTCCGCCGACAGCGCGTCCACGCGCCTCGGCGTCAGCCTGACCCAGGCCCTGCTTCAGGGACGGGGGACCGACGCCAACCTCGCCGCGGTCCGGCAGGCGCGGCTCGAGACGGCGTTCTCGCGCGCGGAGCTTCAGGGTTTCACCGAGAGCCTGGTCGCCCAGGTCGAGCTTGCCTGCTGGGACTATCTGCTCGCCATCCGCCGAATCGCGATCGTTGAACGTTCGCTCGGCATCGCCGAGGCCCAGCTCGCCGAGGTGCGCGAGCGCATTGCCGTGGGCCGGATGGCGGAAATCGAGCAGGCGGCTGCCGAGGCCGAAGTCGCCCTGCGGCGCGAAGCGCTGATCAACGCGCGGAGCGCGCGCGAAGCCGGGCGTCTCAAGCTGTTGCGGCTGATCAACCCGCCCGGTGCCGCGGCGTTGAGCCGGGAGATCACGATCACCGACCTGCCCGCGCTTCCCGACGACGACCCTGCCGCCATCGAGGATCGCGTCGCGCTGGCCCTGCGGCGGCGCCCGGAGTTGGCCCAGGCCCGCCTGCAGCTCGAGAGCGGCGAGCTGTTGCTGCAGCAAACCCGCAACGGGCTTCTGCCGCGCCTGGATCTCTTTATTTCGCTCGGCGCCACCGGATACGCGGCGTCCTTCGGCGGCAGCTTCGACGTGGGTGACGGGCACGACATCACCGCGGGGTTGACCCTGCGCATGCCGCTCGGCAATAGTGCCGCGCGAGCAAACGAGCGCCGCGCCGTCCTCTCGCACCGGCAGACGGAAATCTCCCTCGAGAACCTCGCCCAACTCGTCGAGGTCGATGTGCGCGGCGCCTGGATCGAGGCCGGTCGCCTGCGCGAGCAGGTCGCGGCGACCGCCGCCACACACCGGCTCCTGGACGAGAAACTGCGCGCCGTAACCGTGTAGTTCCGGGTGGGAAAGTCGACGGCCTTCCTGGTCGCGCAGGCGCAGCGCGACCTGCTCCAGGCCGAAAACGACGAGACGACCGCCGCCGTCGACCTGCTCAAGGCCCTCGTGGAGTGCTACCGGCTCGAGGGGACGCTTCTGGAGCGCCGCGGCATCAGGGTGGCCGACCGCTGAAAAGGGTCGATCCGCAGCACGGGCGGGGATCAACCCCGCCCCTACGGAAAGACGGTCCGGGCGGCGCCCAGGCGGGGATCAACCCCGTCCCTACGGAAGAACGGTCCGGGTGCGGCGCGGGAATCAACCTCCCCCGACGACAATAATCATCCTCGCCCGACAACAATCCGGTCCGCATGCACCCCGATCCGCGCGTACGCGCGGATCCAGCAGCAGAGGAAGCATTTCAACCGCCGAAAAAGCCGGACTTATTGCAGGAAGCACAGCGTGGCAGAGATCAAGCATCGCTTGAAGCATGCCTTGCGATCAGATATGAGCAACGACTTGGATAAACCGGACCAGGTGACAAGCCTGACTTTCCTGATCCGCGCGTTGCGCGCGGATTTGGGATGTAGGGGCGGGGTTGACCCCCGCCCGACATCCTGCCGGCGCATCCCTTGAGCGCGGCCGGCAACTGCTGCATAATCCACCCGACCATGACAGCGGCGGAATAATCGAGAGCAACTGAGGGAGAATCGCGATGAGCAAAACCGAAGCGCACCTCAAGGAGGCTTTTGCCGGCGAGTCGCAGGCCAACCGCACCTATCTCGCCTTCGCCGCCCAGGCCGAGAAGGATGGTCACCCGGCCGTGGCGCGGCTCTTCCGGGCGGCAGCCCAGGCCGAGACGGTGCATGCGCTCGCCCATCTGCGCGCCCGCGGCGGGGTTCACGACACCGCGGCGAACCTGCGCGCGGCCATCGGCGGCGAGACGCACGAGTTCATGTCGATGTACCCGCGCATGATCGCGGACGCCGAGGCCGAGGGCCACCGCGCCGCCGCCCGCTCCTTCCGCCTCGCCAACGAGGTGGAGCAGGTCCACGCGCGGCTCTACCAGAAAGCGCTCGACGCCCTCGGAAACAACGTGCAGACCGACTACTGGGTCTGCGACGTCTGCGGCAACACCGTCGAAGGCGAGCCGCCCGACACCTGCCCGATCTGCGGGGCCAAGCGCCCGGCCTTCAGGAAGGTCGACTGAGCGCCGCGCGGGCGGCGATCCGACGGGGCCTGCTGTGCGCCTCAAGCTGCTGACCTACAACATCCACAAGGGCATTGGCGGCATCGATCGGCGCTACCGCCCCGAGCGCGTCACGGCCGTGCTCGGGCACTACGACCCCGACGTCGTGCTGCTCCAGGAGGTGGACGACGGGGCGAGGCGCTCGCAGCGCGACCGCCAGTACGAGTTGTTCGGAGCGGCGCTCGGCATGCCGCACCGGGCCTTCTTCCCGAACGTCCGTGTCCGCGGCGGCGGGTCCTACGGCAACGCCGTGCTCAGCCGGTTCCCGATCGCGGCGGCGCGCAACATCGACCTGACCTATCCGGGGCGCAAGCACCGCAGCGCGTTGTACGCCGTCATGAACGTCCCCGGGACGCACGGCGGGCACGCGCGCGCAGTCCACGTCTTCAACCTGCACCTCGGGCTGGCCGGATTCGAGCGCACCTGGCAGCTGTCGCGGTTTTTCGCCGACCATCCATTCGCCGGACTTGCGCAGCGGACGCCGGTCATCGTCGGCGGGGACTTCAACGACGTCTGGGGGCGCCTCGGGAGGGCGTTTTTCGAGCCCGCGGGCTTCGGCGTGCCCCATCGCCCCACCCGCACTTTCCCGGCGTGGGCGCCGGTGCGCGCCCTCGACGCGGTCTACGTCCGCGGCAACATCCGCGTGCTCCATCTGTTCCGCTCGCACCTGCGGGAGGCGCGGTTCGCATCGGACCACCTCCCGCTCTATGCCGAAATCGAATTCATCTAGCCGTGCGGAGGCAACCCGGGCCGCGCGCGAGGTGACGATGCGGCAGATCGTCGTCGCCGAGCTGAACCGCAAACAGGTCGCCAGCTGGTGCCTGTTCGATTTCGCGAACTCCAGCTACTCAGCCGTTATCGCCGCGGTCGTCTTCCAAGTTTACTACATCAACATGATCGTGGGAAACGCCGATGGGCAGGGCGACCTCTGGTGGGGGCGGGCGATCTCGGCAAGCATGCTGCTGGTTTCGGTCAGCTCGCCATTCGTCGGGGGTCTCGCCGATCACGCCGGCCTGCGCAAACGGCTCCTCGGCGTCTACACCGCCACGTGCGTCGCCGCCGTGGCAGGCTTCACGTTGCTGGAGCCGGGAGCGTACCTCGCCGGTTTCTTCCTGATTCTGATGGCCAACGTCGGCATGGAGGGGGGGGTGGTTTTCTATAATTCCTTCCTCCCCCGGATTGCGCCGCCCCAGTATCAGGGGCGGGTCTCCGGCTGGGGTTTCGGGGTCGGGTACACCGGCTCGATCATCGCGCTGCTGATCGCCTTGCCGCTGGCCAAGGCCGGCCGTTTCGATGCGATCTGGGTCATGGTCGCCGTGTTCTTCGCCGTCTGTTCCCTGCCCGCGTTCCTGGTGCTCCCCGGCGACGAACGCTCGGGCTTCGGCGCGGCGGCGGCCGCGCGAAGCGGCTACGCGGGGGCCATGCGAACCCTTCGCGAGATCTGGGGCCGCCGCCAGGCGCGGCGCTTCCTGCTGGCCTATCTGATCTACGAGGACGGCGTCAACACCGTGATCATCTTTTCGAGCAGCCTCGCCGCGACGACCTTCGGCTTCGCACCGGGCGAGCTGATCGCTCTGTATCTGGTGGTGCAGGTCACCGCGCTGCTCGGGGCCTTTGCGCTCGCCCGGCCGATCGACGTCTGGGGCCCGAAAAGAGTCGTCTCGCTCTCCCTGCTGCTCTGGGCCATCGTCTCTATTTCGTCGTACTTCATCGCGGGCAAGACGCAGTTCTGGGGGGTGGCCTGCATCGCCGGCCTCGGACTCGGGTCGGTCCAGGCCGGCACCCGCGCCTTTTTCGCGCAGTTCATCCCGGCGGGGAAGGAAGCCGAGTACTTCGGGGTCTACTCGCTCGTCGGAAAGACCTCCGCCGTTGTCGGGCCCTTGCTCTTCGGCCAAATGTCGGCCGCCTTCGGCAGCCAGCGCCCGGCGATCCTCTCGATCGCAGTCTTCTTCGTCGCGGGGCTCGCGCTGCTCAGCCGCGTGCAGGGCGGCGGGCCGAATGTCCCGCCCAACCATGCGCAGGAGCATTGACCAGCGAAATTCGCCGATGACGGCGGCCCGATCCCGACCCCGGCGCGAGTCGGCCCGCCGGACGCCGAGAAGGGTCCAGATGCAAGGCGGGCGAGTCCTGAGGAGTGAGGTGTGCTCGTGCACGCCGCAGCGACGAGGGGCGAAGCCCAACGCCGCAGCTGGGCCCTTATCGGCGTCCGGCGAGCAACGCCTCGGCGCGGGAGACGATGACCTGCGAGAGCCGCCCGTCCCTCGCCAGCGCCTCCAGTTCCTGATCGAGCAGCAGGTGCAGCAGCCCGAGGGTGATCCCGGTCGGTGTCCCCGGGTTGTGGGCGAGGGTGACCCGCACCCGATGCCGCACGCCCCAGCGCGGGTGCCGGGAGATCGCCGCGAGCACCTCTTCACGCACCGGCGAGCGCGCCGCCATGCGCACGACCTCCAATTCGGTGATCCTCGGGTTGTTCAACAGATTCTGAAGAACCGCCGGATCGGGATCGCCGAGCAGACGTTCGATCACGCCGATGTCGTTGCGCCGCGCCAGCGACCGCCGCACGCCGAGCGGCACTTTCGCCATCGCCCGCGGCAGCGGCGGCGCCACCGGCTCGAGGCGCGGGTCCAGCGGCGGGAGGTCGAGAAACATCCCGGCCAGGTCGTAGCGACCGTCGCGCCGCGCGTAGGCCACCACCTGGAGCGCGAGCTTTTCGTCCCACACGAACCGCAACCCCGGCGCGATCATCGCCTTGACGAGCAGGTCCGCGCCCCGCAGGCGCCGATCGGCCGCCTCGATGATCTGCGCGAGAACCGCCGCGATCACCTCGGGCTCGTGATGCGACAACAGGCTGCCGAGCGAACGCGCCCGCTGCTCCTGGTCGCTGACCGCCGCGAGGCGTCTACACAGGCGTTCGGCGATCCCGGCCGGATCCGGCGGAGGCACTCCGGGCTGCATGCGTCGGATGATGAACCACGCGGCTCGTTCCGGTCAACTGGCGCCGCCGGCCTCGCGCCTCCGGTCGCGGCTTTGACATCGCACCGACCGGGGCGCTAGAATCCCTCCCCGACATGGCTCGCGCTGACCGCTCCCGTGCCTACTGGGCTCCCGAGTTCGAGACGCTGAACCGCGCCGATCTCGAGCGCCTGCAGCTGGCGCGGCTGCAGAAGACTCTCGCCCGCGCCCGCCGCTCGCCGCACTACCGCCGGGTCTTCCGCTCCGCTGGCTTCGACCCGGCAAGCTTCCGGTCCCTCGCCGACCTCGCGCGCCTGCCGTTCACGGTCAAGGACGACCTGCGCTCGGACGAGAACTTCCCCTACGGGCTGCTCACCGTCGGCAAAGAGCGGCTGGTGCGGCTGCACTCCTCCTCGGGAACAACCGGGCGCCCGACGGCGGTCTTCCACACCCGACGCGACCTGGCGACGTGGACCGACCTGATCGCGCGTTCGCTCTGGATGATCGGCCTGCGCCCCGGCGACGTCTTCCAGAACATGATGGGTTACGGGCTCTTCACCGGCGGGCTGGGGCTGCACTACGGCTCGGAGCGGCTCGGCGCGCTGACCATCCCCGCCGGGGCGGGCAACAGCCGGCGCCAGATCGCGCTGATGAAGGACTTCGGCACCACGGCGCTGCACATCATCCCCTCGTACGCCCTGCGGCTGATCGACACCTTCCACGAGGCCGGCGAGGACCCGAAGAGTTTCAGCCTGCGCCTGGCCGTCCTCGGCGCCGAACCGCACTCCGATGCCGCCCGCAAACGCATCGAAGGGCTCTTCGGCATCCGCGCCTACAACTGCTACGGACTCTCGGAACTCAATGGCCCGGCCGTCGCGTTCGAGTGCCCGGTCCAGGACGGTCTGCACCTCTGGGAGGACAGCTACCTGGCCGAAATCGTCGACCCGGAAACCGGGCAGGCCCTTCCCGACGGCGCGCGCGGCGAACTGGTCCTGACCAACCTCAACCGCGAGGGGATGCCGCTGCTGCGCTACCGCACGCGCGACATCACCAGCCTGCGCGCCGAGCCCTGCCCCTGCGGGCGCACGCACCGGCGGATCGAGCGCATCACCGGCCGCACCGACGACATGCTCATCGTCAAGGGCGTGAACATCTACCCGGTGCAGGTCGAGCGCGTGCTGATGCGCTTCGCCGAACTCGGGAGCGATTATCTGATCGTCCTGGCGACCATCAACCACCTCGATCAGTTCACGGTGCGCGCCGAGCTCAAGCCGGACGCGTTCCACGGCGACCTGCACGAACTGGAGGCGCTGCGCCGGCGCATCGCGGACGACCTGCGCGGGGAACTCCTCGTCAGCGCGCGCGTGGAACTGCTGGAGCACGGCAGCCTGCCGAAACCCGAAGGCAAGGCGGTGCGGGTCGAGGACCGTCGGGAAAAATAGCGGCACACCGCCGCAGGGGAGAGCCATGGCGCACCAGATCGCGGTCTTCGCCGAGAACAAGCCGGGGCGCATCGAGCGGGTTTCGCGCATCCTCGGTGAGGCAGGGGTCAGCATCCGGGCGATCACGGTCGCCACGGCGGACGCCTTCGGGATCATCAAGCTGCTGGTCGACGACCCGGAGAAAGCCTACGCCGCGCTCGCGGCCGGCGGCATCTCGGTGTTCAAGCGCGAGATCGTCGCCGTCGTCATGGACGACCGCCCCGGGGGGCTGCTCGCGGCGACGCAGGCGCTGAGCCGGGCGGGGATCAACATCGAGGACGCCTACGGCTTCGTGATCGAGGACAAGCGGCGCGCCGTGCTCGTCGTCGAAGTCGAGAAGATCCCGGAAGCGATCGTGGTTTTGCGCGAACACGGGATCAGGACCCTCTCCGACGACGAAATCTACACCCTCTGACGCGTGCGTTCCCTGCGCTTCACGACCCTGCTGCTCGACCTCGACGGCACGCTGCTCGACGTCGAGATGCGCAGCTTCCTCGACGCATTCTTTGCTTTGGCGGCGGCCCGGTTCGGCAGCCCCGGGGAGGCGCGCCGGGTTTCGCAGGCAATGGGCGAGGCCGCGCGCGCGATGATGGCGGCGCGCGACGGCGCCCGGACGGTCGACCTGGTCTTCCTCGAAAGCTTCGCATCCGCGGTCGGCTGCACCCCCGCGGAAGCCCGCGCACGGTTCGCCGCCTGCTACCGCGAGGAGTTCGAGCGCTTGCAGCGGTTCGTGCGCCCGATCCCCGGCGCGCGGGCCTTCGTGGACGAGGCGCTCGGCCTGGGCTTTGAGCTGGTCCTTGCCACGAATCCCCTGTTCTTTCTGGACCCGATCCGGGCACGGATGCGCTGGGCCGGCCTCGCCGACGTTCCCTTCGCGCTGGTGACCAGCGCGGAACTCATGTTCTGGACCAAGCCGCACGCGAGTTATTACCGGCAGATTCTCGCGATGACCGGCCGCCGCCCGGAACAGTGCCTGATGGTCGGCGACGACCCGCGGATGGACATGGCCGCGAAGGACGCGGGCATCGCGACCTGGCTGGCCGAGCGCGAGGAGGCCGCGCCGCGCTTCGCCCCCCTCGCCGATCACCAAGGGACGCTCGGCCAGCTCGCCGCCTGGCTGCGGGGGAGGTGAGCGACCGCAGCGCTACTTCAGGAGCCACTTCCCGTCGCGCAGGATCTCCCGCTTACTTCCGCCGGGAAGTTCCGCGGTCAGCGAAGCGCGGAAGACCACATAGTCCTGATGGAAGGGCGTCGAGACCTTCCCGCCGAAACCGTGGTTGTCGCCGAAGGCCACGTGGACCGTGCCGAGGATCTTCTCGGACTCCAGGATGTTGTCCGGCCGCTTCGCCCCCGCGTTCGTACCGACACCCAACTCGGCGACGTTCGCGTTGAGCGGGCTCTCGCGCACTTTGTTCCGCAGCAGCTCGGCGGCCGGACCCTCGCCTTCGACCTCGTGCAGCAGCCCGTCGCGCACCCACAGCGCCAGCGGCCGCTTGAGCTTGTCGGTCTGCGACCACTCCGCGACCAGCACTCCCTGCGTCGTCCCCTCGAGCGGCGCGAGGAACGCCTCGCCCGCCGGAAGGTTGCCGTACTTGCCCGGGGCATGCAGCTGGCCGTCATCCGGGTGACAGACCCGCTCGCCGAGATCCATCCTGAGATAGGTGCCGTTGGCGCCCCGCACCACGACGCGGGCCGCCTTGTTGAGCACGGCGGCGCAGGCCCGCGTCTTTCGCGCCACCTCGGCCCAGTCGACCGCCATCGGCCCCGAGAACATCAGCGGGTCGAACAGGGGCATGCTCGCATAGCGGCTCCGCCCGAGCGTGGTCGCGAAGCTGCGAAACCGGGTGTGCGTGGTGGAGTAGCGCGAAAGCCCGACGACCACCTGCGGCGCGGCTCCGGCGCCGGCGCGCAGGATCTTCTCGGCCGCCGCCAGATCCCGCGGGCTCGCCTGCTTCGCGAGGATCCGCGCGAGCGCCCCCGAGCGCTCGAGGGCTTCGACGGCGGGTGCGCCGAAAAACTCGGCCCAGAGCCCCGCGGGCGGTTCGGCCCCGTGCGTCCCGGTCGGTGCGTACTCCACCAGCGTGGCCTCTCCCGCCAACTCGGCGGCAATCTCGGCCGCCTCGCGCGCGCAGCGATGCTGGCGCACCCAGGCCGGCACCCGCTTGTCCGGCAGGTCGGCGAAGACCAGCACGCGCTCGGACTTCTTGAGTCGGAAATTCTCCCTGAACAGCTTGAGCAACCCCTCGCGATACCGCATGTCGGCTCCTTCCCGCACGCCTAGTTGTCGTCTTTGCCGAACGAGACGGCGCGCACGGTGCTCGCACCCGCCTCGACGGTCACCTCTTCGATGACTCTCTCGACCCCCTTCCACCGGGCGCGAATCCGATAGGTCCCCGGGGCCAGTTCCAGGCGGGCCGGAAAGGTGCAGGTGCTCGCCACTGCCCCGGGCTCCTCGCTGCCTCCCGGGAGAATGTCGGCGCCCCAGGCGCAGCGGAACCCCGAACTGTCGCCGACGATCTCCCGGCCCGCCGCATCGAGCGCCTGCAGGAACAACTCTCCGGTCGCGAAGGTGATGCGCACCTCGGCGCGCTCCCCGGCCGCCACCGCGACGGCGGCGGTCCGCTCCTGCCCCGCATACCGCGCCTTGACCACGTGCACGCCGGGGGAGACGGCGAAGGCCGTCGGAAAGAGATCCGACTCGAACGTCGGGGAGCCGGCTCTGGTCCCGACTCCCGACCGCAGCGTCGCTCCCCAGCCGACATCGCCCCCCGGGGAGATCCCCCTGATCTCCTGGCCCGTGTAGTGGAACGCCTTGACGACGATCGCGGACTCGAGCGTGCCGGCGATCCGACGCAGGGCGGCTTCGAGTTCGGCCGGCGAAGTCGCTGCGGTCACCGTGCCGCCGCTGCGGTCCGCAAGGCACCGGTACGGCACGGCCCAGGAAGGTTCGAACACCGGCGGTGGCGTGCCGGCGGAACCGGCGTCCGGCATCCCGGGGTCCGTACCTGGCTGCGGTCGGGCAGCGAGCAGCAGCACATGAATGCGTTGTGCGGGGCCGCCGGGTGGCGCGTCGGCGCCGCACAGGTCGGCGCCGCACCCCTCCTCGCCCCCGGCAACGATGACCAGACAATGCTCCCCCGGGACGGACGCGAGATCCTCCGCGGCGGCCCGCACGGCACCCGCGGGGTTTCGCGGCCCGAGGCCGAGCCCGGATGCGGGATCGAGTGCAGTCGCGAGCCCGGCGCCCCCGCCCTGCCCCAGACCCGACAGGGCATCGGTGGTGCCGCATTGGCCCGCAGCCCCGGCGAGGGCGCGCAAGCCGACCCGCAGGCCGGCCGGTGGCCGCGAGAGGAATGCCGCGAGCCCGCCCGCGAAAGAGGCCGTTTCATCCCGGGAAGCGGAGGCCAGCGCCGGCACGTCGGCGACAATCACCATTCCCGCGGGCTCGAGCGGCGAGCGGTTCACCAGAATCCCCGCGCCGAGGGGTTCTCCGCCCGGATCCGGCGGCGCAACCGGCGCTTCCGGTGGCGTTTCGGGGAGTTGAAGCGACGGAATGCCCCTTGACTTGCCGGAGTCGGGCGCGGCCCGCGGTGATGTCAGCCGCTCGAGTTCGGCCTCGAGGGACGGATGCCGTCCCAGCAGATAGGTCGCGAGAAAGACCACCACAGCGGCAACGGCAAGAGCGGCCAGGTACAGCAGCGTCTTGCGCATCAGGCGTGCACCGCGACCGCCCTCACGCCGGTGACTCCTGAACGGTCGCGGGCACCCCGGGGCACACCCGCACCGTCGCCGACTCGCCGAGGGTCACTTTCCCGGCCGGGCCGCCCTTCACCTTGCGCACGTTCCTCCTCCTCGTGTAGGCCACGTCGACCTGCCGCTCCGTGCGGGCGCCGCTGTGCCAGGCCGCCACCGCGCCGGCGGCACGTATCGCCTCATCCGGCGGCTGTGCGCCCGCGCCCTTCAGAACCACGTGCGCGCCCGGATAGTCCCGGACATGGAACCAGAAATCATCCGGCGCGGCAATCCGCCCCGTCAGCTGGTCGTTGCCGGCGTCGCTTTTTCCGACGAGGATCCGCCAGCCCTCCGGCGAGCGGTACTCTCTGATGCCGGCAGGCGTCTTCACCGGCCGCGTGGTCTGCTCCGCTGCCGCGGCCCGCTTCCCGGACCCGGCGACCGGGGACGGCAACCGCTCCAGAAGCGCCTCCGGCGGCAGGACGGAAACCAGTGCCGATTCCTCCTCGAGGAGCCGCCGCCGGGCGATGATCGACGGCAGTTTCTGCGCAGCCAGAACCGAGCGGCGGCGGATCTTGCGCGCGCGGCGGAACAGCGCTTCGGCATTCTGACGCGGCCCGAGCGCCGGATCGAGCGGCACCTCCCTGCCGCTGCCGGTGCGCGGATCGTCGAACACGAACACGGTTGCGCCTTTCGGCACCGTTGCGGCCGCGCTCTGGAGCGCCCCCGCCGCGGCCTGCAGAAAAGCCGCCGCGCCGTCGGCGGCCGCCTCCTCGACGCGCAGCGATTCTTCAGCCGCCAGTCGCTTCAGACGCCGACCCAGTTCGCGGCTGATCTGGTTGCGGCGGCGATCGGCGGCGCGGCGGCCGATCCGCTGCGCGTAGAACGCTGCCGCTGCCGCGCTCATGGTTGCTGCCGAAACCTGAGGCTCGGATTCCCACCCGGGGACGGGGAGCGGAAGCAGCACCCCGCGATCGGGGTAGAAGACCGGCTGGCTGGCGCCGCCCGCCACCCGCGCCGCGCATTCGCGAAGCGCGGCGTGCACGGCGGACCCCGGGTCGTCGCCAAATCCCGGTGCGGAACGCGCGTGGGCAACCGCGAGCGCCAGCATCCCGGGACCGAGTCCGAGGACGCGGCGGAAGAGGGCTTCGGGTTCCCCGCCGGTTTCCCGCCAGATTGCCGCGAATGCGGGCGCGTCGAGGACATCGAGGGCCACCCGGCCGGACGCCGGCGGCGGCGTGTAAGGGAGCCCCGGAAGCACGGTCCGCACCCGGCTCATCGGCGGGGCGACGTGCTGCAGGGAATCGATGACAAGGCCGGTGGCGGCCTCCAGCAGAATCAGATTGCTGTGCTTGCCCATCAGTTCGGCGATCAGCAGCAGATCGGCCGCGGCGCCGCGCGGGGCCGCGAACGCCAGCGTAACGGAGCGCTCCACGCCGGGACACTCGAGCCGCACCAACACCCGGCCCTCCAGGCGCTTGCGCAGCAGCCGGCAGAACGCGGTCGGCGACGGCAGGAATGCCGGGCGCGCCTCGAGCAGGTGAAGCCGCGGCGCCTCGGGGTCGGTCGAGATCAGCAACCGGCGCTCGGCCGCGCCGCGCAGCAGGAACACGAGTTCCCGGGCCGACGGCTGCTGGACGGCCTGGACGCGCGCGGGCAGGTCGTTCGCCAGTTCACGCGCCACAGCCTTGAGGACGATGGCTTCCATGATTCTTCCCGTTTCCCGCGCCATGCTAGGCCATGCGCAGGGGTGAGTCAAACCGCGGCGGAAGAACAGCAGGCATCTCAACTCACCGGGGAAAGCCTATTTCGCTCACGAAGAGCAGGGTACAGCGGTCAAGCAACGCCTGGAGCGAGCAACGCAGTCCGGCATGAGCCACAACACCCGAAAAACAAGACCAGGCAACAAGCCTGCCTCAACTGATCCGCCCGTTACGCGCGGATTTGGACGGCGGAATATCCGTTGACATTCGGGCGCGTCGCACCTAGGATTCCCCAAACACCGGAGATGGTCATGGCGGAAAGCATGACTGGCTACGGTCGCGGGGAGTACCGCAGCGAGCGGTACCAGGTCGGAGTCGAGATCAAGAGCGTCAATCATCGATTTCTCGAGGTCAAGCTCCGCATCCCCCGCGAGCTGAATGCCAGGGAACAGGAGATGCGCGCGGCGCTGCGGGACCGCTTCGGCCGCGGCGCGGTCGATGCGACCGTCCAGCTCGAGCGGCAGGACGGCGCGGCGCGGCGGTTCGTGGTCGACGAGGCGCTGCTCGCGCAGGCGGCCACGGGGTTTGCCGCGGCCGCCGCCCGACTCGGCGTCGACAATCGGTTCGACCTCGCGACGCTCTCGCAGTTCCGCGAGATCTTCCGCTTCGAGGCGGCGCCGGACGACCTCGAGGAGCTGCATGCGGGCACGCTGGCGGCTTTCACCGCGGCGCTGGACCAGCTCGCGATCGCACGGCAGCGCGAGGGCGCGGCGCTGACGGCCGTGTTGGCGGCGGCGCTCCGGGAGTTGGGCGACGTGCACGCGAAGATGCTCGCGCTCGCCCCGGCGGTCGCGCGCCAGCTCAAGGAGACGATCACGGCCCGCGCGGACGAACTCTTCGGCTCCGGCCGACTGGCCCCCGAACGGATCGAGCAGGAGGCGGCGCTGCTGGCGATGAAGAGCGACATCACCGAGGAGTTGACCCGCTTCGGCGGCCATCTCGAAGCCTGCGCCGCGGCGCTCGCGGCAGGCGGCCCGGCCGGGAGACAGATGGACTTTCTTCTCCAGGAGATGCACCGTGAGTTGAACACGGCAGCGGCAAAGGCGAACACGGGCGCGCTCGCGCACCTGGCGATCCGCGGGAAGCTTGAACTGGAAAAAGTGCGGGAGCAGGTCCAGAATCTGGAGTAGGAGTGCCGCCCGACCGGCGACACGCAAGGAGGAATGTGATGGGAAGAAAACCGAAGGCGGCCGCGGCACCCAAGCAGGCGGAACCGAAGAAGCGCTCCGAGATCACCGTACTCGTCGTCGACGACGAGATGAACCTCACCCTCGCGATGCGCCGGCTGCTCTCCGCCGAGGGCTACCGCACCGAGACGGCGAACTCCGGCGAGGAGGCGCTGAGCAAGGCGAAGGAGTCGCACTACGACATCGTCTTCCTCGACGTGAACATGCCGGGGATGAACGGGCTCGAGACGTTCGTCAAGCTCGGGCAGGCGGCCCCCGGGAGCGCGGTGGTCATGATCACCGGCTACGGCAAGACGCTCAAGGCGGTCATCGAAGAGGCCCGTTCGCTCGGCGTTCGCGCGGTGATCGACAAACCCTTCAAGATCAACCAGATCACCGAGGCGATCCGCGAGATCATCCCCCACGCGGACTGACGGCGCTCACGCCCGTGGCGATCTCACTCGTCAACATCGGCTTCGGCAATGTCGTGGCCGCCGCGCGCGTCGTGGCGGTGGTTCACCCGGGATCCTCCCCCGCGCGGCGCCTCAAGGACGACGCGAGCGAAGACGGACGGCTCGTCGACGCGACGCAGGGACGGCGGACGCGCTCGATCATCGTCACCGATTCGAATCACGTGATTCTCTCCGCGGTCCAGGGGGAGACGATCTCCCAACGCCTCTCGGCTCACGCCGACAAAGCAGCGTCCGAATAGCCCTCCCCAGCGACGGCCTGATTGCCCGCCCGCGCCGGCTGCGCGTATAATGAGCGCATGCTCGAGAATCGTGCCATCCTGCTCGGCGTCACCGGCGGCATCGCCGCGTACAAGGCGGTCGAACTGCTGCGCCTGCTGAAGAAGGACGGCGCGGACGTCACCGTCGTCATGACCGAAAACGCGAAGCGCTTCGTCGGGCCGGCGACGTTCCAGGCGCTTTCGGGGCGGCCGGTGGCCGACGATCTCTGGGCCTGCAGTCCGGGAATGCCGATCGAGCACCTGGCGCTCGCGCACACCGCCGAACTGGCGATCGTGGCCCCGGCCACCGCGAACACGCTGGCGAAGATGGCCGCCGGGATCGCCGACGACCTGCTCGGGACGCTCCTGCTCGCCGTGACCGCGCCGGTGCTGGTCGCGCCGTCGATGAACACGAGGATGATCCTGCACCCCGCGACGCGCGCGAACCTGGCGACCCTCGTCGCTCGCGGCGTGCTCGTGGTGCCCGCCGAGAGCGGCGCGCTCGCCGCCGAGGAAGCCGGCTACGGGCGGCTCGCCGCGGTCGAGACCATCCACGCGCGCGTGCGCGAACTGCTCCTGAAGGCCCGCGACCTCGCCGGCCGGCGGGTGCTGGTCACCGCGGGGCCGACGCGCGAAGCGCTCGACCCGGTGCGCTACTTGTCCAATCGCTCCTCAGGGAAGATGGGTCTGGCCGTTGCCGCTGCCGCCCGCGACCGCGGCGCGCAGGTCACCCTGATCGCCGGTCCGATCGCGCTGCCCGCGCCGGCCGGTGTCGACGTGATCGCCATCGTCAGCGCCGAGCAGATGCGCCAGGCGGTCCTCGCGCACGTTGACGCGGCCGACGTCGTCGTCATGGCCGCGGCCGTGGCCGACTATCGCCCGAGCGCGCCCCGGACCGCGAAGATCAAGAAGGCCGGGGGCGGACCGCTCGTCGTCGAGTTCGAAGCCACGCCGGACATCCTCGCCGAACTCGGCGCCCGGCGCGGCCGGCAGGTGCTCGTCGGCTTCGCGGCGGAGACGGGCGATCCGGCCGCCGCCGCCCGGCGCAAGCTTACGGACAAGAACCTCGATCTCGTAGTCGCCAACGACGTGACGCTGCCGGGCGCCGGTTTCGACGTCGACACCAACCAGGTGGAAATTTTCACCCGCGACGGCCGCAGCATCGCGGTGCCGCTCGGGTCGAAGGACCGGGTCGCGGAGCGCATCCTCGACGAAGTTGTCGCCGCGCTCGGGCGGCGAGAGGTCGGGTGAGCACCCCGCCCGGTCCGCACGTCCGGATCGCGGAAATCGCCCGGCAGGCGCGAGAACTGCTCGGTCAGCTCCGCGAGAGCCGTTGGCCGGGGTTCGAGCCGCCGAGAACGGCGGCGGCGGAATCTGCCCGGGCTCCCGTCCGCAAGCCGGCCGCTTCCTCTCGCCCGCCGGTGCCGACCGGACGTCCGGCACCCCGAACTTCGCAGGCGCCGGCAGCACAACGCCTCACGTCCCCTTCGCCCCCGGCGACGGCAGCCACGTCCGGCGGCCCGGCGCACGAAGAGGCCGGCCCGTGGAGTTCGCTGGAACAGATCGCGCAAGCCGTCAGCACCTGCACGAAGTGTCCGCTGCACGCGACGCGCGCGCGCACCGTGCCCGGCGAAGGCGACGTCCGGGCGCGCCTGATGTTCGTCGGTGAGGCGCCCGGGGCGGACGAGGACCGGCTCGGCCGCCCTTTCATCGGCGCCGCCGGCCAACTCCTCGACAAGATGATCGTGGCGATGGGTTTCACGCGCGACCAGGTCTTCATCGCCAACGTTCTGAAGTGCCGCCCGCCCGGCAACCGGGATCCGCAGGAGCACGAGGTGGCCGCCTGCCTGCCGTATCTGCGCGCCCAGATCGCGTTGATCCGCCCGGCGGTCATCTGTTCACTCGGCAAACACGCGACTCAGGCGCTGCTGGAGCGCAAGGACTCCCTCAGCCGGTTGCGCGGGCGCTTCTTCGATTACCGCGGCACGCCGTTGCTGCCGACCTTCCACCCCTCGTACCTGTTGCGCACCCCGGCCGACAAGGGTCCGGCCTGGAAAGACCTGCAGCTGATCATGCAACGGCTCGGCCAACCCCTGCCGGAGCCGCCCGCAACTCAGGAGAACGACCGATGAGGTGCCCTGGAATCCTGCCTGTCGCGGCGTTGCTGGCAGTCCTCGCCGCGGCCGCGGCCGGCACTCCCGCCGCCCGCGCCGCCGAGCCTCAGCCGTTGCGCCTGACGATCGCTTTCACCGGCGATGTCAGCGGCTACCTCGAGCCCTGCGGCTGACACTCCAATCTCCTGGGCGGGCTGCCCAGACGAGCAACCTGGGTGGAGCGTGAGCGCGCGTCGGGCACGCCCCTGCTGCTGTTGGACACCGGCGGCACCTTTCTCAAGAATCCCGGGGACGCCGCCAACGCCCCGCTCGTCGAGCTGACCACCGCCGCGATGGTCGAGGGCCTCGGCAAGATCGGCTACGACGCCCTGAATCTGGGCGGCGCCGACCTGCTGCTCTCCCCGACGCTGCTGCGTAAGATCGCCGCGAGCGCCGCCTTTCCGGTGCTCTCGGCGAACATCCTCGACGCCGCGGGGCAGGCGCCCTTCAGAGGCTGGATCCTCGAGGAGTCGGGCGGCGTACGCGTCGGGATATTCGGGCTGGCGGGCGTCCAGACGCCAGGGCTGCCCGATCTTCCCGACCGCGGGCTGACGGTTCAGGACCCGATCCCCGCCGCACGCGCGGCCGTTGCCGGGCTGCGGCGCACCGCCGATCTCGTGATCGCCCTCTCGCAGCTCGGGCTCGAGGCGGATGCGCGCCTGGCCAGGGAAGTGCCGGGGATCGACCTCATCCTCGGCGGTTTTGACCGCCGGGCCACGCCCGCCCCCCGGTTCGAGGGCTCGACGATGATCCTCCAGTCGGGGGCGAAGGGGATGCAGCTCGGCCGGCTCGAGCTCGAGCTTCTGCCCGGCCGTGAGGGGGCGTGGACCGCTCGCGCCAAGGCCCGCGGCAGTGAAGCCCGTATCTACCGCTGGAGCCTCGTACCGTTGAATACCACGCTTGCCGATCACCCCGTCCTGTCGGCCCTCCTCGAACGCCATCGCGAGGAGCTGCGGGCGGGCAACCTCGTCGAGCAGGCGGCCGCCCCGCCGTCGCCCCCGCCGGCAAACCCCGCCTATGTCGGCGCGGCGGCCTGCGGCGCCTGCCATCCCGCGCAGCTGCGCCAGTGGGCGGCGAGCAGGCACGCCAGGGCACTGGCCTCGCTGGTGCGCAAGCGGCAGGAGCTGAATCCCGAGTGCGTCCGCTGTCACGTCACGGGATACGGCGACAGCGGCGGTTACCGCCCCGGGGACAGGAGGGGAGCCGATCTGGGCAACGTGCAGTGCGAAGCCTGCCACGGCTTCGGGCGCGAACACCGCGGCAAGGGCAAGATCCGCGGCAGAGTCACGGAAGCCATCTGCCGCCGCTGCCACAGCACGGAAAACAGCCCGACCTTCAAGTACGAGCCGTACCTGAGACAGCTCGGCGAGCACACGGCGAGGTACTTCACCCGCAAGCAGAACAACCAGTAAGGACGGTTCCCGGGCAGGCTGCTCAAAAAGGTCCAGGTGCAAGGCGGACGACGATCCGGCGACTGAGGCGGGCTCGTGCCCGCCGCAGGGAGCCGGGAGAAGGACAACGCCGCAGATGGGCCTTTTTCAGCTGCCTGCTAAAAATGGTGCGGGCGCTTGGCGACTTGGGTGGACGATGCCGCTACCGTCTCCTTGACGAGCTTGTCGTGCGCGGCATCCTCCGCCGGGTTGTTCTCGTGGAACGAGTAGACCTGGTACCGGGGCGTCAGCCGGTTGAGGGTGATCGCGGCCGTGTCCAGGATGCAGTCGCGGCAGCGGCAGACAGCGGGGTTCGCTGCCAGAAACTCCTCCATCGCCGCCCAGACCCTCTCCTCGTTGCGGTTCTTCAGTTCATCCATGTCGTGATAGTCGATCAAGGCCATCGCGTTCTCCGTCGAGTGGTTGGACGCCCCTTACCCTGCCCTCTCCCGCGGAGGGTCGAGGGGGCGCCGTCTGGTTGCCGAACAGCCGTCGAAAGGTCGGCAGCAGGATTTCGAAGCACTCCCCAACCGCCCGCGGGCTGCCGGGCATGTTCACGATCAGGCAGTCGCCGTGAAACCCGGCGATTGCGCGCGAGATCATCGCAAAGGGCGTCGTGCGGTAACTCCCCCAGCGCATCGCCAGCCCCACCCCGGGGAGCGCCCGCTCGATCAGCGGGGCGGTCGCCTCGGGGGTCACGTCTCGCGGCGTCACGCCGGTCCCTCCGGTGGTCAGGATCAACTTTACCTGCGGGTCCCTCAGCAGGGTCCGCAGCGCCGCGCGGATGTCGCGGACCGCGTCCGGCACCACGAATAGCGTCACCAGCCGCATCGGGACGCTCCCGAGCAGGGCGGCGAGGGCCGGACCGCTGGCGTCCGCCCTTTCGCCGCGCGAAGAGCGGTCGCTGGCCGTGATCACCGCTGCGCCGAGCATCCCGCACTCCCCATGGTCTTGCGCTCCTTATACACCGGGCGGCGGGCAGCATTCAACCGCCCGCGACGCAGCCGCGCCATTCAGCGCCGGTCGGGCCCGCGGACAAGCCGCTTCCGCGGTGCGCGCGTGCGCTCGTGGCAACCCTCGCAGGGGTCGCCCCCCGCGACGTGCTCCGGTCTCGGTGGGCCGAACTGAAACTTGTGGTCGTGAATGCTGTAGGCGGTGCGGCTTTCGTTGAGCAGCGGCACGTGGCAGTCGACACAGCCGGCGACCGCCGGCCGGTGGTCGGCGTGCGCCTGTTGGTTCTTCTTGATTTCCCGATGGCAGGTCCCGCACATTTCGTCGGGGGTCAGCCGGTACTCCGGGTTCTTCCCCTCCATGTCCGCGCCGGCGCGACGGTCGGCGGAACAGACGTCGCAGGTGACGCCGACGAGAATGTTCATCCGCGACGCCCAGAAGAGAAACTGGCGGTGGCGGTCCTCGTAGGAATTGTCGCCCTTGTAGTTCGAGACATCCTGCCCCGGCTTGGGGACCAGGCCGCGGTAGGTGCGCTGGAGATCGTCGCCCGGCCGGTAGCCGACCGGGTAGCGGAAGTTGCCGCTGCGGTCGTGGCCGGCGGTGTGGCAGGATTCGCAGATCATGTCGCGGCGGCTCTCGATCAGGATTTCGGGGTTGATGATCTCCGTCTGGTCGGAGCTCTCGGCGTGACGCCGCCCCGGCCCGTGGCAGCCCTCGCACCCGGTGCCCAGCTCGAAGGAACTCCCGTCGAAGGGGTTGAGGGCGGTCACGTGGCAGCCGGCGCAGTACTTGAGCCAGGGGCGGTTGAACGATCCCTCCTTCATCCACGCCCCGGCCTGGATCGACCAGGTGTCCGGCACCACCATCAGCTCCTTCTTGCCCTGCACAAGATAGCGCTGGGTCCAGTGCTCCCCGACCGTGCGCAGCACCTCGCCCTTCGGGAACGGCTCGTCGCCCGCGAACACCCCGAGGATCGCCGCGGGGTCGCGCTTCGCGTCGCGGTAGTTCCGGGCGTGCAGCGTGAGCCGCCACTGCCGCCAGACTTCCTCGTGGCACTCCTTGCAGCGTTCGGAACCGACGTAATCCGGGAATCCCTGCTCACCCGATGGCCGCGCTTCCCCCTCGGCGGTGACGATGCCCTCGGGATGGCAGGCGGCGCAGAGTTCGCCGTCGGGGTTCGGCCGGCGCAGGAAGCGCGTGCGAAACGTCTGCTGGCGGCCGGCGAATGCCCGCGCGCGCTCCCAGAACGTCTGCGGCGTGTATGGCCGGTCGGCCTCGTGGGGACCGTGCGCATTGTGGCAGGTGACGCAGGTGATGGTGTACGCGCTGTCCAGATGCAGATCCTCAGGCACGGCGGAGCCGGGCCGGATCTCGACCGGGTGCTCCTCGCGCAGGTGTTCGCCGGCGTGGCAGGCCACGCAGAGGTTCACGATCGAGTCCTTGAAGGTGACCGAGAGAAAATCGTCCTTGCCCCGCTCCGGCGCAGTGGTGTGGCAATCCGCGCACTTCGCCGGATTGCTCATGAAGGCGTGCGGATTCTCCCGGCCAACGGCCGGGTCGACGATTGCGCCGCAGGCGATCAGGGTCAGCAGGACGGCTGCGGCCCCGGCGGCCCGTTCAGCCTTCAAACCAGCCGGAGGCGCGGGTGAGTTCCTTGGAAAGCGCATCGAACTTGTCGGCCAGGGCCCGGATGTCCTTGAGCGTGAGTTCCGCGGTCCCCGCGGAGCGGTAGTTGAGTTCGAGGGAAATCTTCTGGATATCCCGCGAGATGCGCTGGATCTCCTCGGCATGCGAACGCAGGGGCGCGAGGAGGCCGGCGATCTCGTGCTCGAGGCCCGGGGTCTTGTCGGCGGGGTCGGGCCGGGGAATCCGGCCCGCGGCCAGCCCGCCGAGCAGCACGCCGATCCGCCGCAGCGGCTCGAGGAGCCGCCGTGTGTGACTCCAGACGCTCAGCGCGGTGCCGACGCCGACCACGAGGAAACCGACGCCGGCGGCGACCGCAAGCCCGGGAACAACGAGCTGCCAGGTCGCCTTGACCGTGCGGTGGGCCGAGAAGTAGTCCTTCGCGAGCTCCGGCGAAAGGATCAAGTAGGCGAGGCCGGCGGCGCCCCCCCAGCCCACCGCCTGAAACACCAGCAGCGCCGTCACCGAGCGCCAATAGACGCCGCGCGGACGAAGGTAGGCCGGCTCCTGCTGTTTCGCGTCCCTGGTCATGATCGTCCGGGGATTGTAGTGCGCCGGGGCACGTTGCGCAACCACGACCCGGGCACCTGTGCTATCGTGAAACGGCATCATCACGGAGGGGAGCGGGACAGGTCGTGTCAAGAGGCACCATCCTCGTCGTCGAGAAGGACGCCTTCTACTCGTCCTTCTACGAAAAGCTCCTGACCCGCGAGGGCTATCGGGTCGTGCACGCCGAGAGCATCGAGGATGGTCTGCGCCGCTACCGGGAGCAGCCGTGCGAGGTCGTGATCTCCGACATGGTGCTCGGCGCCGAGGAGGGCCTGACCTTCCTCGAAGCGGTGAAGGCCGCGAATCCCCGCCAGGACGTCGTGATGATCACCAGCATGCAGTCGTTGCGCAAGGCCGTGGACGCCCTCAAACGCGGCGCCGCGGACTACCTGACCAAGCCGGTCGACGGCGAGGAGCTGCTGCTGCTGCTGCGCACGCTCATCGAGCGTCAGACGATGAACCAGGAACACTCGCGCCTGGTCGGCGAGAATGTCCTGTTCTACGAGCAGCTCCGGGTCCACAAGCGCGGGCTGGAGCTGCTGACGATGCTCGACACCGACCGGATCATCGATCACTTCCTCGATCTGGTGATCGCCGAAACCGCCGCGGTCTGGGCGACGCTGTATTTCTACCACGATGACGACGGCAGCTTTGCCTTCGCCGCCCGGCGGGGCATTCACGACGTGCGCCTCGAGCGCCCCGGCACCACGTTCCGGACCACGGCGCTGCGCGATCAGTTTTTCCGCGGACGCGCGCTGCTGGAAGATCGCGAAGCCGGTCAGCACCCCGAGGGAGACGTCGAGGGCGGCCACCTCTTCCGGCTGCCGCTGCTCGTACGCGATGTCGTGACCGGCATGGTCGTCGTCGGACCGCGCCGCGACGACGCCCCCCACCGCGACTACCAGGTCAATGTCGCGCGCGTCCTCGCCGAGAGCGGCGCTCTGGCCCTCGAGAATGCCCGACGCTACGAGTTGGAGGCCTCGCGCGACGTCCACGACGCGCTCACCGGCACCTACTCGCCCGTTTACTTCCACCAGGCGGGGGCCAAGGAGGTCAATATCGCTCACCGCTACGGCCGCAGCATGTCGGCCATGGTCATCCAGCTGGACACCTACGCGGCCGCGAAAAGTTCCCTGAAGGAGACCCAGGCGCGCCAGCTGCTCCGGGAGTTCGCGGCCAAGATCCTCGAGATCGCGCGGGAAACCGACGTCGTGGCCATGCTCGACGAGGGCGTCTTCGGGGTCATCGTGCCGGAGACCGACTACTACGGGGCCCTGATGCTGATCAAGCGCCTGCGCGCGGCGCTGCGCGGCATGGTCTGCTCCGTCGACCTGAGCCGCGAGTTCAAGCCCCGGGTTTCCATGGGCGCGGCAAGTTACCCGCGCGACGGCGAGCAACTCGTGACGATCCTGCGCCGCGCCCGCGAGCGACTGACGCTGGATCGCGTCAGCGTCGTGCGCACGCTCGGGCTGAGCGAGCGTTCGTTCTGGAACACTTTCGCCTTCCTCCTCGGCCTCGACGAGGGGTCCTCGCCGCCGCCGCTCGGCGACTTCCTGACGCTCACCACCGCCGAGGTCGACCAGCTGCGCAACATCTTTCTCGAGGAGATCGGCCGCCTCGGGGGCACGCGCGGGCTGCTCTACATCGGCGCCCAGGTCGTGGAGTCCGGCGGGTTTTCCTACACCGGCTTCTCGCGCCTGGCCGGTTCGCGGACCTCGGTCTTCTGCCTCGGCACCCGCGGCGCCGGCGGCTGGACCCACCCCGAGATCACCCCGGTCTACCTCGCCGACGAACAGATCGCGACCAACCGCTTCCTGCTGTGCGTGACCGAGTACAGCTACTACACCTGTCTCTGCCGGCCGGACGGGCCCGATCGCTGGCGCATCTTCCACAGCGCCGACCCGCTCCTGGCCCAGGAGCTGGTCAGCAAGCTGCAGGAGCGCTACCTGCTCCAGCAGAGGCTCGGCTGATGGCGGACACGGCGGCTCTCGTCCTCGTCGCAGAGAGCGACCTCGAGGTGCTGCGCAGCCTCGAGGCGATTCTGCGCCGCGCCGGCCACGAGGTGGCGGTGGCGACCGACGGCGCGCTGGCGATGAACAAGGCGCTCGCGGCGCCCCCGCAGCTGATCGTCACCGCCACGGAGATGCCGCTGGTCGACGGCTTCAAGCTGTGCCAGTTGCTGCGCACCAACCCGGTCACCCGCGAGATTCCGTTCGTCTTCCTGACGAGCAAGGAGACGACCACCGCCGACCTGGGCAAGTACCTGCGGCCGACCGACGAATTCCTGCTCAAGCCCGTCCGGGAGCAGGAGTTCCTCACGCGCGTCGGCGCGATCCTCTCACGAGGCCGGGCCGCGCGGCCGGTCATCGACGACCAGCAGCGGCTGCTCGGCACGCTCACCGAAATCAGCCTGATGGACCTGCTGCAGATCCTGCGGATGAACCGGCGCTCCGGGCTGCTCGAACTGGAGATGGATGGACGACGCGGTACCCTCTTCATCAGTGAAGGGGAGATCCTCGACGCCGAGGTCGGGCGCTTCCGCGGGGAGAAAGCCTTCTTCCGCACCCTCGAGTGGGAGGGCGGCAAGTTCGAGTTCCGGCCGCAGCCGGTTACCGTAAGCCAGCTGATCAAGCGGCCCGGGGAGAACCTGATCCTCGAGGGGCTGCGTCAGCTCGACGAGGTCAATAAGTTGCGCGCCGCGCTCTCCCCCCCCGGGACGCATCTGCTGCTGGTCCGGCGCTTCGAGGGCCCGCCCGAGCGGCTCAAACCCGTGACGCGTGAGATCCTCAAGCTCCTGGAGTACTTCTCGAATCTGGCGGACATCCTGAATCAGAGCACCCTGCTCGATCTGGAGCTGTGCGCCGCGATTCAGGCGCTGGTCGACCGCAAAATCATCGCAGTGGTCGCCGCGCACGAGGAGCGGGGGCACGCGCCCGCAGCGCAGCCGCTGCTCTCGCTCGAGGCGGCGCTCAAGCTCAGTTACCAGCTCGGGGTGGGCCGCGAAGAGGGACCGCGGGTCTGGAGCGGCAAGGTGCTGCTCATCTCCGAGAACGGCGGCCTGTTGCGGCGCTTTCTCGAGAGCATCTCGCGCCTCAAGGAGTTCCGCATCGACGCCTCGGTGGTGCTCGGCCAGCAGGGCGATGCCGCGCTGTTCGGGCCCGTCGGCACCATCCAGGTGCTCGAGGGCACCGAACTGGTGCTGTTCGCGATTCCCGGCGCGCCGCCCTTCCGCCCCCTGTGGGAAGCGCTCGCCAACGGTGCCGTGGGCGGGATCGTCCTGACCGGCGCGTTCCCGCCGTTCCCGCCTTTCGCGAAAACGAGCGACGAGATGCTGCGCCTGCCGTTTCTGGTCGCCGGCCCCGGACTCGGCACGCCCGCCGAGGGGGCCTCCCTCACGTGGACGCCGGCCGTGCGCTGGGCGGTCACCGGGTACGGCGAGAGCGACGAGGCCGGGCACCTGGAGGCCTTCCGCACCTTCTTCTCGCTGATCCTGGACAGTTAGCCCGGGTCATTCAGGAGGCCCTGATCCGCCCTGGCGGCGTTGCCGCTCGCGTCGCTTGTGCGGCGCACACGAGTGCGCCTCCGCGCGCGCTTCGCGGCTGCCTTGCCAGGACGAATCATGACGCTCCTGACTGACTCGGGCAGCACGTGCACGGAAGGCCTTGGCGCGTGCCAGGAGCGTTACCCTCGCTTCGCTGGGCGATGAGACGGTTGTGCCGGGAGCGAGACGCCGCAGATGGGCCCTTTTCAGCGGCCGTCACGGTCGCGGGGAGGCCGATCAAAAGGGCCCAGGTGCAAGGAAGGCGACAAGCAGATGCCGAGACGCACTGGTGTGCGTCGCAGGCAGATGCGCGG